>CAZLNO010000019.1:0-43738 GCA_964561005.1 uncultured Rhodovibrionaceae bacterium
TACCCAAGAACCGCCGCCCGCGTATCCCTTCCTCTCACCAACAATGTCAAAGAGCCCGTCGCCGTGTCCGGCATTGCCGCCCGGCGCGTTGTGGCGCGGGTTCTAATCCCGTCCGGCCGACCTTGTCAAACCCTTTTCGAAAAGATTTCGCCTCCGTGACGAAAGCGGCGCCCGCCGGGCCGCGTCGGACCGGGGATGGCCCGCGCGAACCCCGGCAAACCGGGCCCGCGCGGGCGTTTCAGGTTGACAGGATTCCGCCGAGTTCGCATCGTCCCGGCAGTCCGGCCGGTCAGGGGCGAGCGGGCCGCGCCGGACGCCATCCGGCCCATGGGGGTCGGCACGACCGTCGAACCGAGGGGGCAATCGGTGACGAGACATCATGCACGCGCGCGCCGGCGCCTTAACGTCCTGCGCCGGCTGCTGCCCGCGGCCCTGTGCGGCGTGGTCGCGCTCGGCGGCTCTGCGTTGCTGGGGCGAGGCGACCTGATCAACTCCGCGGCCACGGCCGGCCCGGCACGAATCGAGCTGCCACGACGCAAGCCATCGCCGCACGTGGTCGAGGTCGCGGCCGCGTCGATGCAAGGCCGGCCAATGGCAGGGCGCGCGCGCACGCGCGAAACCACGCTGGAGGTCGGGCCCGGGGACACCATGATGGCGCTGCTGCAATCCGCCGGAGTCGGGCGAAGCGAGGCCTTCCGGGCCGTCTCGGCGCTCAAGGCGGTGTACAGCCCGCGCGACCTCAAGCCGGGCCAGCAGATCCGGCTGGCGCTGACCGAATCCGACGACGCCGGCGATTCGGACGGCGCGCGCCGCCTGGCGCGGCTCCGCCTCCGCGCCTCGGCGGAAGAGGACGTCCGTCTGCGCCGCGATCCCCGCGGCGACTTCGTGGCCGAATCGCTGGCCCGCGATCTCTCCCGCAGGGTCGATCGCGTGCGCGGCCGGATCTCGGCCAGCCTGTTCGCCGACGGCGAGCGGGCGGGCATCCCGGTGCCAATCATGCTGCAGATGATCCACGGGTTCAGCTACGCCGTCGACTTCCAGCGCGACCTGCAGAAAGGCGACAGCTTCGAGACGCTCTACGAGACCTACCACGAGGCCGGCGGCGCCCTGGCGAAGGTGGGCGAGCTGCTCTACGCCCGCCTGAAGGTCCAGGGCGAGCGACTGGAGATGTACCGATTCGAGAGGGACGACGGCGAGGCCGCGTACTTCAACGCCAAGGGCGAATCGGTGCGCCGCCTGCTGATGCGCACGCCGGTGAACGGCGCGCGGCTGTCCTCCGGCTACGGCATGCGCAAGCATCCGATCCTCGGATACTCGCGGATGCATCGGGGTGTCGACTTCGCCGCCCCGCCGGGCACCCCGATCTATGCCGCCGGCAGCGGCGTGGTGGAGTATGCCGGACGCAACGGCGGCTACGGCAACTACGTCCGTATCCGGCACAACGGCGCCTACAAGACCGCCTACGCCCATCTGCGCGGCTTCGCCAAGGGTGTCCACGGCGGCGCCCGGGTCAGCCAGGGCGACGTCATCGGCTACATCGGCTCCACCGGCACCTCGACTGGGCCGCATCTGCACTACGAAATCCTGGTCGAGGGCGAGCAGGTCAATCCCCGCGCCCTGGAACTGCCCACCGGCTATCGCCTCAAGGGCCACGAACTGGCGCGCTTCAAACAGGTCAAGGCCACCATCGACCGCCTGCGCCAGGGGCGCGAGGGGCCGACGCGGCTCGCCCGGCGGGCCTGCCGCGAGCAGCGTCCGGCCGCCGCGAGCGCCGCCGCCTGCTGATCGTCCGTCCAGCCCCTGCTTTCGACGCCCAGGCCCGGCCGCATTCGACGCCGCGGCCGGGCGTCGAACCGGCTGGCCCCATCTAGTCCCGCAGGACTCCGGCCGCCTTGGCGGTGTGGGTGGCGATCGCGTCCATCAGCGGCGGCGAGAGGCAGTCGTAGGGCTCCAGCCCCAGCTCGCGGAGCCGCGCGCGGAGGGCGTCCATCCGCTCGGGCCGGGCGCCCGATTCGATGACCGAGGAGACGAAGGCGGCGAACTCGGGCGCCGCCCAGCCATCGCTCTGGAACAGCTCCGGGTGCACGAAGTCCAGCCCATGGAAGGGGTGGTTCGGGTTCTCGATTCGCCCGTACATGTGCACGCCGCACTCCCGGCAGGCATGGCGCTGGATCGCCGCCGAGGAGTCGACCACCTGCAGCTTGTCGGCGTTCGCGGTGACGCCGAGGTTGTCGCGCGGCACCACGGCGATCATGGAGAACACCGCCCCCTCGGGCTTCCAGCACTTGGTGCAGCCGCAGACGTGGTTGTGGGCCACCTGACCCCGGATGGTCACCTCCACCGGGTTGCTGGTGCAGTGGCAGTGCAGCGCCCCGCCCGGAAAGTCCGGAGCGCCGGGCTTCACGCCGTTGTCGACGGCGGGATGCATGGAAATATCGCCTGGCATATCGAGTGACCTCCCCATTTGTGGTTCTTGTCGCATTTCCCGAGGGAATAATCGAACCTGTGTTTCTCGATTGTAGATATGATAAAGCAATTTACCGCCGTTTTGAACAACCGCGCCACGCCCGGCATTTCCTGGGGTGGCGCCGTTTCCGCGCGCCGGCGGCGCCCCGTCCCGGCGGCTCGCGCGCCATGTGACAGGCGCGGCCGGTCGTGTCATCTTGACGCCGTACGGCCATCCGGCAGGCAGAACCGGACAAGGGGAGGGACATCGTGAGCGGCGCCGCTCATCTGTTGGCCATTGACCAGGGGACCACCTCGACCCGCGCCATCGTCTTCGACGCCCAGGGGCGGCCCGTCGCGGACGCGCAGAAGGAGCTGCCGCAGCACTTCCCGCGCTCCGGCTGGGTGGAGCACGATCCCGAGGACATCTGGCGCGACACCGTGGCGAGCCTGCGCGGCGCCCTGGACAAGGCCGGGCTGACGGCGCGCGACATGGCCGGCATCGGCATCACGAATCAGCGCGAGACCGTGGTCGTCTGGGACCGCGAGACCGGCGAAGCGGTGCACAACGCCATCGTCTGGCAGGACCGTCGCGGCGCGCCGCTGTGCGAGCGCCTGCGCCGCGCCGGCCACGAGCCGCTGATCCAGCGGCGCACCGGGCTGTTGGTCGACTCCTATTTCTCCGCCAGCAAGCTGGCCTGGCTGCTGGACAACGTCGAGGGCGCGCGGGCGCGGGCCGAGAAGGGCGAACTGGCCTTCGGCACCATCGACTCCTTCCTGCTGTGGCGCCTGACCGGCGGCAGGGTCCACGCCACCGACGCCACCAACGCCGCGCGCACCATGCTCTACGACATCCGGCGGCAGTGCTGGGACGACGAGCTGCTGTCGCTGCTGAACGTGCCGCGCGCGCTGCTGCCCGAGGTGCGCGCCTGCGACGCCGAGTTCGGCCACAGCGATGCGGAGCTGCTGGGCGCATCCATCCCGATCGCCGGCATGGCCGGCGACCAGCAGGCGGCCACGGTGGGCCAGGCCTGCCTGGACGAGGGCATGATGAAGTCGACCTACGGCACCGGCTGCTTCGCCCTGATGAACACCGGGACGACGGCGCCGATCTCGCGCAACCGCCTGCTCACCACCATCGCCTACCGCATCGGCGGCGAGACCACCTATGCGCTGGAGGGCAGCATCTTCGTCGCCGGCGCCGCGGTGCAGTGGCTGCGCGACGGTCTGGGCCTCGTGCAAACGGCGGCGGAGACGGAGACGCTGGCGGCCCAGGCCGACCCCGACAGCCAGGTGGTGGTGGTGCCGGCCTTCGTCGGCCTGGGCGCGCCCTACTGGGATTCGGGGGCGCGCGGCGCCATCCTCGGGCTCACCCGCGCCACCGGCCCCGCGGAGATCGCGGCGGCGACGCTGGAGGCCGTCTGCTTCCAGACCCGGGACCTGCTGCAGGCGATGGAGGCGGACACCTCAAGCGGCGGGCAGGCGCAGAGCCTCGCCGCCCTGCGCGTCGACGGCGGCATGGTCGCGAACGACTGGATGTTGCAGCGCCTGGCCGACATCCTCGGCGTGCCGGTCGAGCGCCCCGAGGTCATCGAGACCACGGCGCTGGGCGCGGCCTGCCTGGCCGGGCTGAGCACGGGCGTGATCGACGGCAAGGCCGGAATCGCCGCGACCTGGCGCCGCGAGGCGCGCTTCGAGCCCCGAATGCCGGTGAGCGAGCGCGAGTCGCGCTACGCCGCCTGGGTCGACGCCGTGGGGCGGGTGCGCACGCAGGGGTGACGGCGGCGTTGCCCGACGCCCTGCGTCTTTCCTATAAGCCCCGGCGATGCCGACCTCAGCGAACAAGCCCGGCGCCCCCAGCCCGACCCGCCAGACCCGCGGCAGCACGCCCGCGCGGGCCTGGCAGCGCATGCTGAGCGGCCGGCGGCTCGACCTGCTCGACCCCTCGCCGGTCGACATCGAGATCGAGGACATCGCCCACGGCCTGTCGCGCGTGGCCCGGTGGAACGGCCAGACCCTGGGCGACTGGGCGTTCTCGGTGGCGCAGCATTCGGTGCTGGTCGAGGACCTGGCCGGCCGCCTGAAGCCGGAGACGCCGGCGACGTGGCGCCTGGCGGTGCTGTTGCACGACGCGCCGGAGTACGTCATCGGCGACCTGATCACGCCGTTCAAGGCGGCCGTCGGCATCGACTACAAGGCGCTGGAGCGGCGGCTGATGACCGCGGTGCTGCTGCGCTTCGGCCTGCCGGGGGAACTGCCCCAGCACGTCCAAAAGCTCACCAAGCGCGCCGACTCCATCGCCGCCTACCTGGAAGCCACGCAGCTCGCCGGCTTCACGACGGCCGAGGCCGGCCGGTATTTCGGCCGGCCGCGCCACCTGGAGCGCATCGCCGGCGACGTCGTGCTGGAGGCGGTGCCGCCACAGACGGCGAAGGGCCGCTTCCTGGAGCGCTTCCACGCGCTCTTCGCCACCGCGGAGCGCCAGCGCGTCCGCGGCTAGCAAGCCCCCGCCGCCGGTGTTAGGTTCGCCCCGTCCACGCCAGCATCGAGAGGCAGCCGTGAGCGCGCCCGAAGCCGAAGCGCAACCGATCGAAACCCCATCCGGGAAGGGCGCCGGCGACGAGAACTTCCCGGTCGCCTCGCGCCTGATCGCCAGGCCGCTGCGGCCGCACGTGCTGCGCTACTACGCCTTCGCCCGCGCCATCGACGACATCGCGGACAACCCGCGCCTCGAACCGGAGGAGAAGATTGCCCGCCTGGACGCCTTCGGCGCGGCGCTGACCGACCCGGCCTGCGACGACCCGGCGCTGGCGAAGGCGACCGCGCTGCGCGCGACGCTCGAAGCCACCGGCGTGCCCGCCGCGCATGGCACCGACCTGGTGGTCGCCTTCAAGCAGGACGCGGTGAAGACGCGCTACGACGACTGGGGCGAACTGATGGGCTACTGCCGCTACTCGGCGAACCCGGTGGGGCGCTTCCTCCTGGACCTGCACGGCGAGGACCGGGCGCTGCGGCCGTTCTCGGACGCGCTGTGCACGCTGTTGCAGGTGCTGAATCACCTGCAGGACTGCGCCGAGGACTACCGCCGGCTGGACCGGGTGTACCTGCCGCTGGACTGGCTGATCGCCGAGGGGGAGACGGTGAAGGCGCTGCGCGCCCCGGCCTGCTCGCCCGGCCTGCGCCGCGTCCTCGACCGCTGCCTGCAAGGCGTCGAGGAGCTGCTGGGTCCGGCGGCGGAGCTGCCCCGGCGCCTGCGCGCGCCGCGGCTGGCGATGGAATCGGCGGCCATCGTGGCGCTGGCGCGCGCGCTGACCGAGGCGCTGTACCGCGGCGACCCGCTGGCGACGCGGGTGGAGCTGTCGCGCCGCGCGAAGCTGCGGGTGGCGCTGCGCGGCGCGCTCGGCATCCTGCTGGTCCGCCGGCGCGGCCCCTTGCCGCCGCGGGCCGCCGCCACCGGCACCCCCGGAACCACGGAAACCACCACGGAGGGCCAGGCATGAGCGCCTCGACGGACCCGTCCGGCGCCGCCGCCCCGGACGCGGGACGAAACGTGCTGGCGCAGGTGGAGGCGAAGGTCCGCGCCTCCGGCACCTCCTTCTTCTGGGGCATGCGCATGCTCCCGCGCGAACGGCGGGAGGCGATCTTCGCCGTCTACGCCTATTGCCGGGAGGTGGACGACGTGGCCGACGGCCCGGAAGCGGACAGCGTGAAGCAGGCCGAGCTGGCCCGCTGGCGCACGGAGGTTGAGGCGCTCTACGCCGGCCGGCCCGGGCACCCGGTCACCCGCGCGCTGGCCGAGCCGGTGCGGCGCTTCGACCTGCCCAAGGCGGAGTTCCTGGCCATCCTCGACGGCATGGAGCGCGACGCGCGCGGCGGCATCATCGCGCCGACGAACGAGGCCCTGCGCAGCTATTGCCGGCAAGTCGCCGGAGCGGTGGGCATGCTGGCGATGCCGATCTTCGCCGCCGGCGACCGGCGCGCCGACCCGCGGACTTGCGCGGACATCGCGGAAACACTTGGGGAAGCGCTGCAGCTCACGAACATCCTGCGCGACCTGGGCGACGACGCCGCGCGGGGGCGGCTGTACCTGCCGGAGGCGCTGCTGGAAAGCGCCGGCGTGCGGGCGCGCACCCCGGACGGCGTGCTGCGCGACCCGCGGTTGCCGCGGGCCTGCGCCGGGCTGGGCGAAACGGCGCGCAGCCGCTTCGAACGCGCGCGGAGGCTGCTCGGCGAGGTGTCGCCGGCCACCGCCCGCCCCTGCCGCCTGATGCTGGAGGTCTACGCGCGACTCCTGGACTACCTGGAAGCCGCGCAGTGGCGCGAGCCCGAGCGCCGCGTCTCCGTGCCGAAGCTGGAGAAGCTTTGGATCGTCGCCCGCTACGGTCTTTTCTAGCGAGTCCCGTCGTCCGCAGATGACCACCGTTCACATCATCGGCGCCGGACTGGCCGGTCTCGCCTGTGCCGTCCGCCTGGCCGGCGCGGGCATTCCGGTCAACGTCTACGAAGCGGCGCCCAACGCCGGCGGGCGCTGCCGCTCCTACGTCGATCCCAAGCTGGAGCGCACCATCGACAACGGCAACCACCTGCTGCTGTCGGCCAACGAGGCGGCGCTCGCCTACCTTTCCGAGATCGGGGCGCGCGAGCGGCTGTCCTCGCCGCCGGGCGCATCCTTCCCCTTCATCGACCTGGACAGCGGCGAGCGCTGGACCCTGCGGCCGACCGCCGGACGGTTTCCCTGGTGGATCTTCATGCCGAGCCGCCGGGTGCCCGGGGCCGGGCCGCTGGCCTATCTGCGCGCGCTGCGCCTGTTGCGGGCACGGCCGGAGGCCTCGGTGGCGGAGGCGCTCTACCGGCCGGGCGACCCGCTGTGGGAGCGCCTGTGGGTGCCGCTGACCATCGCCATCCTGAACACCGAGCCCGAGGCCGCCTCCGCCGCGCTCCTGCGCGAGGTATTCCTGAAGACGATCGCCCGCGGCGCGGCCTGGAGCCGGCCGCTGATCGCCACGGTGTCGCTGTCGGACACCTTCGTCGATCCGGCCATCACCTGGCTGGCGGAGCAGCGGGTGCCGGTCCACTTCAACCAGCGGCTGCGCGCCCTGCGCGGCGATGGCGAGGGCGTGACGGCCCTGGATTTCGGGGATGGCCGGATCACCGTGGGGCCGACCGACGCCGTGGTGCTGGCCGTCAGCGCCCCCGTCGCGGCCAGCCTGCTGCCGGGTTGGGACATCCCCACCGAGATGCGGCCCATCGTCAACGCCCACATCCGCCTGCCGCACCGCGCGCGCCTGGCCGAGGGCATCCCCTTTCTGGGCCTGATCGGCGGCACGGCGGAGTGGCTGTTCCTGCGCCAGGACGTCGCCAGCGTCACGGTCAGCGCCGCCGATCACCTGGTCGACACCCCGGCGGCGACGATCGCGCAGTGGATCTGGCAGGACGCGGCGAAGGCCCTGAACCTGGACCCCGAGTTGCGCCCGCCCATCCGCATCATCAAGGAGCGCCGCGCCACCATCGCCCAGACGCCGGCGACGCTGGCCCGTCGGCCCGGCCCGGCCAGCGGCATCCCCAACCTGCTGCTGGCCGGCGCCTGGACCGACACCGGCCTGCCCGACACCATCGAGGGCGCCGTCGCCTCCGGCCAGCAGGCGGCGGAGATGGTGCTGGCGCACGCCTGATACCGCCCGACGTTTGAACAGACTCGTCCTTCGACAAGCTCAGGACGAGGTCCTCATGCTGAGCCTGTCGAAGCATGAGGCCGCCCAGATGTACGATTTCATTAGTCGGGCGGTATGATACCGCCCGACGTTTGACTGGACTCGTCCTTGACGCCCAAGGGCGCTCACCTGGCTCCGTCTCAGCGAACCGGGGCCAGCGCCCCCAGCGCGTCGAGCTGGCGGAGCAGCGCCTCCGCCTTTTCCTCGGGCAACGGCGCCAGCGGCGGGCGCACGCGGGTCAGCCCCGGATCGTCGTCGAGGCGCGCGCGCACGGCCTTGTTGGCGGCGATGGCGGGCGGATAGGCATCCATCGCCCGGCGATAGGCGCAGACCGCGTCGTTCAGCCCCGCGCCCTCGGAGGTGCCCCAGCGGTCGTAGAGGCGGCGAATCGCCTTCGCGTTGACGTTGGCCGTGGCGGTGATGGTGCCCGCGCCGCCCAGCTCGATCGCCTCGGTCAGGAAGCGCTCGTTGCCGACGAAGGCGCCGAAGCGGGGCAGACGCTTCAGGATCTCGCGGGTGTAGGCCATGTCGCCCCCGGAATCCTTCAGCCCGACCACCACGCCGGGGAAGTCGCTCGCCAGGCGCACCACCAGGTCCGGCGACCAGCCCACCGTCGCCACCGGCGGGATGTGGTAGAGGTAGACGCGCAGCCGCGCGTCGCCCACGCGCCGGATAACCTCCGCCACATAGGCGTGGAGGCCGTCGTCCGAGACCGCCTTGTAATAGAACGGCGGCAGCAGCAGCACGCCGGCCGCCCCCGCCTCCAGCGCCGCGCGGGTCAGCGCCACGGTTTCGGGCAGGGCGCAGAGGCCGGTACCAGGCAGCAGCTTCGCCCCCGGAATGCCGGCGCCGCGCAGGGCCTGCAACAATTCCAGCTTTTCCGCCAGCGACAGCGAGTTGGCCTCGCTGGTAGTGCCGAAGGGCACGAGGCCGTCGCAGCCCTCCTCCAGCAGACGCCGGCACAGCGCGACGAAGCGCCCGGTGTCGATGTCCAGGTCGTCGCGGAAGGGCGTGATGACGGGCGCGAGAACGCCGGTGGGCAGGGCTGTGGTCATGGGGTCCCCATCGCTCGGCTGCACAAGGAGTCGGAGCGGCAGCCTAGCACATTTCAGCCCCTGGCGCGGTCGTGGTCCTCGTCGATGTCGTCGTCGTCGAACAGCACCCGATGGGCCGCGCCGTCGAGGTCGTCGAACTGCCCCGACTTCAGCGACCACAGGAACGCCGCGAGCCCACAGAGCCCCAGGAAGAGCGCGGCCGGGATCAGGTAGACCAGGACGTCCATGGCGATTCCGTCCATATCGGCGCGGTGCGTGAGGACCATCAGTTTACGCGGGTTGTTCCAGCCTGACGAGGCCGCCGCGTCAAGCGGTCGCGGTGGCCCGCATGGCGAGCTGGCCCTCGGCGTCGGCGACCCAGAGGTCCGCGCCCGAGTCGCCCGGCCGCCCGTTCAGCGTGAAGGCGGCGGTGTCGAACACCGGGCGCAGGGCGCGGAAGTCGAAGCGCGCCGGCAACGCCTGCCCGCCCTCGTTCAGCATCAGGTCCAGCAGCAGCGTCGCCAAGAGCGGCCCGTGCGCGATCAGCCCCGGATAGCCCTCGGTCTCCGTCGCATAGGGCTGGTCGTAGTGGATGCGGTGGCCGTTGAAGGTCAGCGCGGAATAGCGGAACAGCAGCACGGGGTCCGGCACGACGCGGCGCGACCAGGCGGCGTCCGTCGGGGCCGGCTCGCCGGACCGGCCGGTCCCGCCGGCGCCGCCGCGATAGACGATGTCCTGCTCCTCCGTCAGACAGAGCCCGTCGCCGTCCGCGATCTCGTGGCGCACGGTGACGAAGGCCAGCGGCCCGCTGCGCCCCTGCTTTTCCTGGACGTCGGCGATGGTCGAGGTCTTGCGGGCCGCGCCTCCCAGCGCCAGCGGCCGTTGGAAGGTGAGGCGACCACCGGCCCACATGCGGTGCGGCAGTTCGATCGGCGGCAGGAAGCCGCCGCGCGCCGCATGCCCGTCCGGCCCCAGCCCGCTGACGGGCGTGGGCTCCCAGAAGTACAGCCAGTGCCAGAGCGGCGGCAGCGGATCGCCCTCGGACAGCGAGGGCGGGCGGTCCAGCGTGGCCTGCATCGCCCGCGCCCGCCTCGTGTCGAGGCTGTCCGTCAGCGTCTCGGCGCGGCCGATCCAGTCGCGCGGATCGCTCATGGTCCCTCGCCGCCGCTCAGTTCTCCCGGCCGGGCGGCGGGCGGTTGCCCTCCACGCCCTCGGGCCGGCCGACCACGACCACCGCCAGCTCGTCCGGGTCCAGCAGTTCGCCCGCGACCCGCTTCGCCTGCTTCAGGGTGACCTGATCGATCAGGCCCTTGCGCTTGTCGATGTAGTCGATGGACAGATCGGCACGCCGCATGGCGACCAGGATGCCGGCGATGCTGTCGGTGCTGGACAGCCGCAGCGCGAACGAACCCTTCAGGTGGGTCTTGGCATCCGCCAGCTCCTCGGCGGTCGGGCCTTCCCCGGCCATCCGCGCCCATTCCTCGCGGACGATCTCCACGGCCTGCGCGACCTGCCCGTTCGAGGTGCCGAGACCGCCGGCCAGCACCGACCCGCGCTTCATCGGGTCGAGGTAGGTGTAGATGGTGTAGACCAGCCCGCGCTTCTCCCGTACCTCCTCGAACAGCCGCGAGGCGAAGCTGCCGCCGCCCAGGATGTACTCGATCAGGCTGGCGGCGTAGTAGTCCGGATCGTCGCGCCGCACGCCGCCGTGGCCGAAGGCGACCCAGGACTGCGGCACCGGCTTGTCGACGACCACGACGGCGCCCCCGCCCTGGGCCTCGGTCTTCGGAACCTCGGGCAGCTCGGCGGACGCGGGCAGGTCCCCGAAGGCCTTGTCCAGCAGCGGCTTCAGTTCCTCGGGCGTGATGTCGCCGGCGACGCCGACCAGCAGGCGGTCGCGGGTCAGTCGGGTCTCGGCGAAGCGCCGCAGGTCCTCGGCGGTGATGGCCTGGATGCTCTCCGGCGTGCCGTCCACCGGCCGGCCATAGGAATGGTCGGGGAAAAGCACGCGGTCCAGCGTCTTGCTGGCGATCGACGAGGGCCGGCTCGCCTGTCGCGCCAGGTTGGCCAGCACCTGGCTCTTGATGCGCTGGATCGGCTCGGCGTCGAAGCGCGGCTGCGTCAGGGCCAGCGACAGCAGCCGCATGGCCTCCTCGCGGTTCTCGGTCAGGGTCTGCACCGAGCCGTGGAAATAGTCGCGGCCGGCGTCGAACGAGAGCTTGATCGCGGTCTCGGCCAGGCGCTGCTGGAAGGCCTGGCTGTCCAGCTCGCCCGCGCCCTCGTCCAGCAGGCCGGAGGCCAGGTGCGCAAGGCCCGCCTTGCCCTCCGGGTCATAGGCCGCGCCGCCGCGAAAGGCGATCTTCACGGAGACGATGGGGTTGGCGTGGTCCTCGACCAGCCAGGCCTCGACGCCGCCGTCGGAGACCACCCGCTGCACCTCCACGGCGCGCGCCGGCGCGGCGGCGAGCAGGAGCAGCGCCAAAACGAGGGGCACGAGACGGAGCGACGCGGTCATGGGTCGGTGTCCTTGTTCGGTCATCGGTGGTTCAGTGCAGTCTTTGGCGGCGGCGGCACGCACGCAGCGGACAGTCTGTCGGTCCCCGAGCATGCGGCCTCACCCTTCGACAGGCTCAGGGTGAGGGATTGTGTGGATTCTTCCGCCTTCCTCATCCTGAGCCCGTCGAAGGATGAGGCGGCGCCTGGCACGGCGCGTGTCAACATGACACAGCCTCGACCGCCTCGTCTCAACTCGTCGGCTCGGCCTTCAGGACGGAGGTGACCGAGTGGTCCGGCTTCAGCACGGCGCGGGCGGCGGCCTCGACCTGCTCCACGGTGACGGCTTCAATTCGCTCCGGCCAGGCTTCGACGTCGGCCACGCTCTGCCCCGTGGCCAGCGCCTGGCCGATCACGCGCGGCGCGGTCTGGATGTCGTCGCGGGCATAGACGGCGTTGGCGCGCAGGCGGTGCTTGGCGGCGGCCACCTCCTCCTCGGTGACGCCCTCGCTCAGCAGCTTGTCGATCTCGGCGCGCAACGCGGCCTCGACCTCGTCCAGCGGCGCGTCGGGCCGCGGGTTCACGTAGAAGGAAAAGGTGGTCCGGTCCCACGCCTCGGCGCGGTACCAGCTTCCGGCGTTAGCGGCCAGGGCCTGATCCACGACCAGCGAGCGGTACAGCCGGCTGACCGTGCCGCCGCCCAGGATCTCGCTCAGCACTTCCAGCGCGTAAGCATGGCCGTTGCCGTCGGTGCGGTAGCTGGGCGCCAGATAGCGCAGCGTGAGGCTGGGCTGCCGCACCTGCGCGCTTTCCAGCACCACGCGGCGCGGCGCCGTCTGCTCCGGCTCCTGCACGCGGGTGCGCTCGGGCACCTCGCGCGGCTCGATCGGGCCGTAATACTTCTCGGCCAGCGGTCGGACCTCCTCGGCGGTCACGTCGCCGGCGATGATCAGCACGGCGTTGTTGGGCGCGTACCAGCGGTCATGGAACCGGCGCGCGTCCCCGGGTGTGATGCTCTTGAGCTCGTTCGCCCAGCCGATGATCGGCGTGCCGTAAGGATGGTGGAGGTAGAGGCTGGCGGTCGCCATCTCCGACAGCTTGCCCGCCGGACGGTTGTCGACCCGCTGCGTGCGCTCCTGGACCACGACCATGCTCTCGGTGCGCACGTCCTCGGGCTTGAGCACGAGGTTGCGCATGCGGTCGGCCTCCATGCGCATGATCTTTTCCAGGTGCTCGCGGGCGACCGTCTGGTAGTAGCCGGTGTAGTCGTGGCTGGTGAAGGCGTTCTCCTTGCCGCCCAGGCGGGCCAGGATCTCGGAGAACCTGCCGTCGGGATAGGCCTCCGTCCCCTTGAACATCAGGTGCTCCAGGACGTGGGCCAGTCCCGACTTGCCGCGCGGATCGTCGGCGCTGCCGACCTTGTACCACAGCATCTGGGTGACGATCGGCGCCCGGCGGTTGGTGACCACCACCACCTGCAGGCCGTTGTCCAGCGTGAAGGTCTCGGGGTCGAAGATCGCCGCGCGGGCTTGCGGGACATTCGCGAACAGGGTCGCCAGCAGCACGGCAACCGCCGCCCAGCCGGCCATGCCGGCGCGCAGGTGAGACATCGCGGCTCCAGGCCTCCCATCACCGTCGGAAACGATACAGGGGCAATATGGCCTCGGCCAACGCCAAGGCCAATCCCCGGCCGCGCGGGAAAAGGACCGCCGCCTCACTCGAACATCAGGAAATAGCCGTAGGCGACCAGGATGGCCGGCACCGCGGAATAGAACGTCGCCACGATGGCCGCGCGCGGGGCCAGCGCGATCGCCGGGAACAGCGCGTCCCCGTCGTTCGAGATGGCGTTGCCGAGCTGGCCCGACAGCGGCAGGGCGCCGGAGATGTAGAGCGTGGTCACCACGATCTGCGGCCCGCAGCCGGGCAGGAAGCCGACCAGCACCGCCAGCAGCGGGATCAGCGCCGCCCAGGTGTCGAACAGCGCCGCCAGATCGACCCCGGTGAAGTGGATGCCCAGCTCGTAGACCAGGAAGCCGACGATCACCCACACGGTGACGAAGTTCGTCGTGTCCACCATGCGCACAAAGGGCCCGCCGGCGCGGGAGACTCCCGGATCGAAGCGCAGCGCCGGGTCCAGCGTCCACATGCCGAAGGCCAGCAGCGCACCGGTCACGCCGAGGATCTGCGTCGGCCCGTAGGCCGCCAGCGGCCCGAACAGCGCGTCGGTGTCGACGGTCATCAGATCCAGCGTGCCCAGGATCAGGCCGGGCACGAACAGCATCAGCCAGATCGGCCGCAGCGGGTTGATCCGCGGCGCCGAGGTGCGCGGCGGCAGGCCCGACGCTTCGGGTCGGTCGACCCGCATGAAGTCGCGGCCGTGCGTCCAGTCGATGACATAGCCGGAGACGATACCGACGCAGGCGCCCAGGACGAACACCGCCAACCCCGTCATCGGCTCCGCCGCCAGCAACAGGAAGGCCGCGTCGCCCATCGTCGCCGTCAGCACCGCGACCACGGCGCCGAAGCTGAGCGAGCCGCGCACGTACTGCGTCACCACCGCCACCGCGCCGCCACAGCCGGGCAGCGCGCCCAGAAGGGCGGCGATCGGCACCTGCCAGGCGCGATAGCGGTCGAGCATCACGCCCAGGTCGCTCCGGGTGCGCGCCTCGATGGCGTAGATCACGCCCAGCGTCACGGCGACGAAGACCGAGACCTGCAGATAGGCGTCGGCCAGCGAGGCCGCGATGACGGCCCGCGCCTCCGGTCCGGCCATCGTCAGGCCGGCCAGCAGGCCCAGCAGCACCAGCTTCCACGGCCCCAGCGCGCGCGCGTAGCGCGCTGACTGCAACAGGCCGGACTTCGCACCGATCACCAATGCCGTCATGACATCTCCGCCTTCGCGTCCGCCCTCGCGCTCGCCCAGAGCAATGTTAGCAGCTCCTGCAAAATTCAGTCTAGACTTAATCCACGGGCGCGCGGTTTCAAGGTGGTCCTTCATGGCTGGTGCGGATATGCGCTGAAGGGAATGCCGCAGCGCGGGGCGGGGGGAGTACCTTCCAAGGGCGCCAGGTTCAGCCCATTCCTTGCGGGGCGTGGCCTTGGCCGCGCCCCGAACGTTTCTCGACCGTCCGAGACGAAAGCGTTCCGGTCGGGAGCAAGCTCCGACCGGCGAAAATGAGGATCCCTACGCGGCGTCGAAGCCCTGCAGCCAGGCCTCGATCAGCTTGTGAGCAATGGAATCGCGGCGGGGCAGGCGGAAGGTCTCGTCCTCGGGCGAGCTTCGCAGTTCCCCGCGATGGAACCAGCGGGCCGAGACCAGCTCCTCGGGGTCGACGGTGAGCGCCCCATGCTCGGCCCGCGCGTGAAAGCCCAGCATCAGCGACGCCGGAAACGGCCAGGGCTGCGAGGCGAAGTAGCGCAGCCCGCCGGGCTCGACCGTCAGGCCCACCTCCTCGGCCACCTCGCGCGCGACCGCCTCCTCGATGCTCTCGCCGGGCTCGACGAAACCCGCCAGCGTGGAGTGCATGCCCGCCGGCATGCGCCTGTTGTGGCCCAGCACACAGTGGTCGGCGCCATCGTGGACCAGCATGATCACCGCCGGGTCGGTGCGCGGGAAGTGCTGCAGGCGGCAGTCGGGGTTGGTGCAGGTGCGGGCGTGGCCGCCGTCCGTGGATTCGCTGGGCCGGCCGCAACGCCCGCAGTAGCCGTGGCGGCTGTGCCAGAAGACGATGGCCCGCGCGTAGGCCAGCAGCGCGCCCTCGCCCTGCGGCAGCCAGGGGCCCGTCTCGCGCAGGTCGCGGAAGCCGCCGTCGCCGCCCACGGTGTCCAGCACCTCGGCCTCGTCCAGCGGCGAGAGGTCGAGGGCGAAGACCGCATGCGGCCCGTCAAGGCCGAGAAAGACGATCTCCTCCGCCAGCTCCAGCGCCATGCTGGCGCGCTCGCCCTGGAGGTAGACCGGCCGCGGCGCCTCGCCCTCGGCGACATGGTTGCGGCTGCGCCAGACGGCGAGGAAGCGGGAGCGCGGATCGGCCAGGCGCGCGGCGATCCAGGCCGGGTCCTTGCGCCGGTGCGCCGCGCGATCCAGGTGACCGTACGTATAGGGTATCAAGGACGGTGCCATCGCCGCCATCTTGTCTCACAAGCACGCGAGAGAGGCAATTCGCTGCTTGTTTGGGACGAAAGAGGATTTATCTATGCGGTGCCCGGAAGGGCTTACCTGCGCTGACCTGTGGGGGCGACCGATGATCTTGTGGAACCGCCGAACGCTCCTGGCCGCGGGGGCCGCCGGCGCCGGGCTGTCGCTGCTGCCGGGCGCGAGCCTGTCGCGCGCCGAGGACTGCGTCTTCCCGCCGTCCGGCACCATCCACTACAAGATCCTGCGCAAGGGCGACAAGATCGGCGAGCACCTGGCCAGCTTCACCCGCGAGGGCGACCGCCTGATCGCCCGCAACCAGATGGAGATCGTGGTCAAGCTGCTGGGCATCCCGGTCTACCGCTACGAGCACGAGTCCGAGGAGGTCTGGACCGGCGGCTGGCTGACCGAGGTCCGTTCCACCACCAACAAGAACGGCAAGCGCAAGGAGCTGGAAGGCAGCCGCAGCGACGAGGCGCTGCGCTACACGGTCAACGGCAAGAAGCGCACGCTGGCCGGCTACGTGCTGACCACCAGCCTCTGGCACCGCGACACGCCCTTCGAACGCGTCCTGCTGGACATCGAGGATGGCGAGGTGAAGGGCATCTCCGGCCGCCTGGTGGGCCGCGAGGAGGTGCCGGTGGGCGAGGACATGGTCCCGGCCCGGCACTTCCGCCTTCGCAGCAATCGGCCCAAGCCCTGGCGCGAAGTGTGGTACGACGAAAGTTGCCGCCTGGTCCGGGTGGAGTTCGAAAACAAGAAGGACGGCTCGCGGATCAGCCTGGAGCCGACAGAGGTCCCGACCTGACCGGCCGCCCCCTTGCGGCGGCCGGCGATCGGTCTGATATGGCAGGGCCGGAAGGCTGGCGGCGGACGGGCCCCCGGCGAACCCGGTCAGGTCCGGAAGGAAGCAGCCGTAACCGGTCCGGCCCGGGTCGTTCGTCCAGCCTTCCACCCGCTTGTGCCGACAGCAATTGGTTTTGACGCGTCATCCCGAATGCGCTGCGGCACGCGAGTGCTGCTTCGCGGGTCCGGGAGCGGGCCGTCGTGCGGCACGAGGTCCCGTGTCTGCACCGCATCGCTGCGTGCTGCGGTGCGCACGGGACGACGGGCCGAGAACAAACCCCGCTGGTATAATCGGCGCGTTTGCTCCGCATGCCCGATTCGGGCCGCGCCTTCAGCCGCCCTCGCCACCGGCCAGGGGACAGACGCACACCTGGTCGCGGCCGCGCGACTTGGCCTGATACAGCGCGATATCGGCTTCCTTCACCAGCGCCTCGTGCCCCCGCGTGTGGCTGCCCAGCGCCGCCACGCCGACACTGACGGTGAACGGCATCGAGCCGCCGTTGTGCATGGCGGGGTGTTCATGGATGTCCCGGCGCAGCCGCTCCGCCACGCGGACCGCCCCGTTCAGATCGGTGTTCGGCAGGATCAGCATGAACTCCTCGCCGCCGTAGCGGCCGGCCACGTCCGAAGTGCGGATCAGCCCCTCGATGCGCGCCACCAGATGGCACAGCACGGCGTCGCCCGCCTGGTGGCCGTGGGTGTCGTTGACGGCCTTGAAGTAATCGACGTCCAGGAGCGCCACCGAGAGTGGTTGGCCGTAGCGCCGCGCGCGGGCGAACTCGCTGCGCAGGCAGTGCTCGATATGGCCGCGGTTGTAGGTGCCGGTCAGGCTGTCGCGCACGTTGGCCCGTTCGAGCTGGCGCTTGGTCTCCTGCAGCCGCTCCTGGTAGATGCTGGCGTCGGTCATGTCGAAGATCGTGATGCAGATCCGCGAGACCTCGCCGCTGGCATCCTTGATGGGCACGAAGGTGCAGTCCTGGCGCATGCAGTCCACGCCGCCGGTGATGGGCCGGTTGTGCGGGAAGCGGAAGAGGTAGGGCCGCTGCTCCCAGGAGGTGAAGGCCCGGTTGCCCAGGACGAGCACGCTGCGCAGCTTTTGCTTCAGCCAGCGTTCCGGCAGCTCGGGAAAGCATTGGAAGAGGTCGCGCCCGACCACGTCCTCGGCCGGCCGGCCGCTGTGCACCGCCATGAAGTCGTTCCAGACCTCCACCTCGAAGTCCCGGTTCACAACCAGGATTCCCGCGTGAACGCTGTCGATGATCCGGGCCGCCGGCTCGGGGCTTGTCGAGGTCTCGGCCATCTAGATGTCGTCGAGCAGCGCGTCCAGCATCCGCCGGATGATGCGGATCGACTCCTCCGGCATCAGCGTCAGCAGGTGGCAGGTGAAGCCGCGATCCTCCAGCGCGAACTTCACCTCGATCAACAGGGCGCAGCTCCAGTCCAGCCGCGCCGGGTCGAGAACCTGCGGCACCGCCGCGTGCTCCGCCAGGATGGAGGGGGCGGTGTAGCTGAACTCGGCCCCGATCTGCTCGCCCAGCCCGGTGAGCACGGCGCCGACCAGGATATTCGCGGTGTCGAGCAGCAGTTCGCGCTCCTGCTCGGCCGCGATGTCCGTCTCGTGGCCCAGCAGGTCCGCCAGATCGCGGCAGCCGCCGGCGTCGAACAGCGCGATGGCCTCGCCGCGAATCGTGGGGAAGAACGCCTGGCGCACCGCGGTGATGTCCTCGGGCGAAGCGGTCATCCCGGCGACCGTCACCGCCACGTCCTGAACCTCCACCACGGCCACCCGCGGCACCGACAGCGTCACGAAGGCGTCCAGCAGGGTCGACAGCGACTTCGCCGCGCGCCCCATCGCGACGTTGGAAACTTCCTGCAGCGCGTCGGTCTGGTCCTCGCTCAGCGGCTCCAGGCTCATAGCCACCCGTTGTCCTGCAACACCCGGCGCAGGGTTTCCGCGTCGGCGGGTTTCTGGACGAAATCCAGTGCGCCCAGTTCCTTGACCCGCGCGATCGCCTTGGGCTGCACGTCCGCCGAGACGACGATGACCGGCAGCCGCGTTCCCGCCGGCGCCTCTCCGGAAAGCGCCTCCAGCACCTGGTAGCCGTCCATGTCCGGCATCGTGAGGTCGAGGAACATCAGGTCGCAGCCGGCCCGGAAGGCGTCCAGCGCCTCCCCGCCGTTGGCGGCCTGGGTGATCTCCACCGCCCAATCCCCCGGCAGCGAGCGGATAAGCTGCTTGCGGGCCAGTCTGGAGTCGTCGGCGACCACGACGGTCAGGCTCATCCCGCGCTCCCGAAACGGTGCGGATCCGCCGCCCGCCGAAGCCGACGATCCGAGGGATCATGCAGGGCGATGCGCGGCATATGGGCGGCCCCCGTGGCGGAACAACACAAGTTTATGGTGCCTACAGTTTCGTCTCGGGCAAGTCAAGTTAACGTGGTATGCGATCCGGCCCTGCGCGCCCGGTTGCCCGCGGCGGCTGCGCGTCGCGGGCCTTGCTTGCGTCGACCGCGGTGGTGATATAGACAGGCGGTGGAGGCTGGCGGCGGACGGGTCGCCGGCTAACCCGGTCAGGTCCGGAAGGAAGCAGCCGTAACCGGTCCGGCCCGGGTCGTTCGTCCAGCCTCCTCCAGGTCACCCTCGCGGGCTTCGCGGCGCCAAGGCCGGAAGCCCCCGGCACCGGCGCCGCCCGCTGCGAGGAGTCGGCGCGGCGCCCGCAACCGGCGCGATACGCCAGTTTTTCATGTCCGATTCCGCCGACGCCGCCCCGCCGCCCTCCGACGCTTCCGGCGCCACGGCGCGCGCGGCCTACCGCGTGCTGGCGCGCAAGTACCGGCCGGCGAACTTCGACGACCTGATCGGCCAGGAGGCGCTGGTCCGCACGCTGACCAACGCCATCGCGGCCGGGCGCGTGCCGCAGGCCTTCGTGCTGACCGGCGTGCGCGGCGTGGGCAAGACGACGACGGCGCGCATCATCGCCCGCGCCCTGAACTGCGTCGGACCGGAGGGCGACGGCGGTCCCACCGCCCGGCCCTGCGGCGTCTGCGAGCACTGCACCGCCATCGCCGAGGACCGCCACGTCGACGTCATCGAGATGGACGCCGCCAGCCGCACCGGCGTGGCCGACATCCGCGACCTGATCGACGGCGTGCGCTATCGCCCGGTCACCGCGCGGCGCAAGGTCTACATCGTGGACGAGGTCCACATGCTCTCCACCAACGCCTTCAACGCCCTGCTGAAGACGCTGGAGGAGCCGCCGGCGCACGTGACCTTCGTCTTCGCCACCACCGAGATCCGCAAGGTCCCGGTGACGGTGCTGTCGCGGTGCATGCGCTTCGACCTGCGCCGGGTGGAACAGGACACCCTGGTCGCCCACTTCCGTCACATTCTGGAGCGGGAAGGCATCGCCGCCGAGGACGAGGCGCTGGCGATGGTGGCGCGCGCGGCGGACGGCTCGGTGCGCGACGGGCTGTCGCTCTTGGACCAGGCCATCGCGCTGTCCGGCGACTCGGTCGCGGCCGAGCAGGTGAAGGCCATGCTGGGCCTGGCCGACCGGGGACGCATCTACGACCTCTACGACGCCGTGCTGGGCGGCCGCGCGGCGGAGGCGCTGGAGGTGCTGGGCGACCTCTACAACGCCGGCGCCGACCCGGCGGTGGTGCTGCAGGACCTGCTGGAGGTGACCCACACCCTGACGCGCCTGCAGGTGGTGGACGCGGCGCGGGCGACCGCGGGCCTGCCGGAGACCGAGCGCACCCGCGGGCAGGAGATGGCCAAGGCCTTGAATCCCTCGACGCTGGCGCGCAACTGGCAGATGCTGCTGAAGGGGCTGCAGGAGACCCAGCAGGCGCCGCAGCCGCGCCAGGCGGCGGAGATGGTGCTGCTGCGCCTGATCCACGCCGCCGAGCTGCCCAGTCCGGCCGACCTGGTGCGTCAGCTTCGCGGCGAGAAGGGCGGCGCGGCGAAAACCGATGGCAGCGGCGGCGGCCCGGCCGCGCCGGCGCCCGACCGCGGCAACGGCGGCGCCCGTGCGGTGGCCGGCGGCGACGCCGGCGACGCTACGACGGGGAGCGACCCGCGGCCCGCCCCGCGCGCGAAGGCGGCGGCGGCCGAACAGGAGCCGGGGAGTCTGCGCGACGTCGTGGCGCTCTGTCAGGCGCGCAAGGAGCCGCGCCTAGCGGTCGACATCAAGCAGTTCGTCCGCCTCGTGCGCTTCGAGACCGGGCGCATCGAGTTCCAGCCGGCCGAGGGCGCGCCGGCCGACCTGGCGGGACGCCTGGGCCACGCCCTGACCGACTGGACCGGCCGGCGCTGGGTGGTCAGCGTGGTGCCCGACGCCGGCGCGGCCACCATCGACGAGGAGGACGCCGCCAGCGAGGAGGCGGAGCGCCAGCGACTGATGGCGCACCCCACGGTGCAGGCGGTGCTGGAGACCTTTCCCGGCGCCCGCCTGGTCGCCCATCGCGGCGGACCGGCGGCGGCCGGACGGCAGGACAGCGAGTCCGGTGCCGGCGCACCCGAGGCGGTGCCCGACGACCCGGACGATTTCGAGGGAGACGCGGAGCTATGATGAAGAACCTCGGCAACATGATGAAGCAGGCGCAGCAGATGCAGGAGAAGATGCAGGAAATGCAGCAGCGCCTGCAGGAGCACGAGGTGACCGGTCAGGCCGGCGGCGGCATGGTTCAGGTCACGATGAACGGCAAGGGCGAGCTGAAGGGCGTCAAGATCGACCCGAACCTGGTCGACCCCAACGACGTCGAGGTCATGGAGGACCTGATCGTGGCGGCCGGCAACGACGCCAAGGCCAAGGTCGAGCAGTACATGCAGGAGCAGATGCAGGAGATCACCGGCGGCATGGAGCTGCCGCCCGGCTTCAAGCTGCCGGGGATGTGACCCTGGGCGTCGAGAAGGAGGGCCGCGCGCCCGGCTTCTGACGCTGGCACGTCTGGCGTGCATCGTTTCGCGCCTCACGGCGCGACGCCTCTCCTTCGACAAACTCAGGATGAGGCGGTAAGTGTCAGAAATCTTACATCAGACTCCCTCATGCTGAGCTTGTCGAAGCATGACGCCGCGCCCCAAGGGCACGCAAACCCGTGTTTCCAGCAGGTTCCAGGGTCCTCGAACGCCACGACATCATCGCACCACCACCCATGCCCACCTCCGACATCGACCGCCTGATCAAGCTGCTGTCACGGGTGCCCGGCCTGGGACCGCGCTCGGCGCGGCGGGCGGTGCTGCACCTGATGAAGAAGCGCGATCAACTCATGCTGCCGCTGGCGCAGGCCCTGCAGGCCGCGGCGGAGTCGATCCGGAGCTGCTCGCAGTGCGGCAACCTGGACACCCAGGACCCCTGCGCCATCTGCCGCGACCCCGAGCGCGACGCCAGGACCATCTGCGTCGTGGAGGAGGTCGGCGACCTCTGGGCGCTGGAGCGCACCTCGGCCTTCAAGGGGCGCTATCACGTGCTGGGCGGCACGCTCTCCGCGCTGGAGGGCCGGGGACCGGAGCAGCTCAACCTCGACAAGCTGGTCACCCACGTCCGCGAACAGGGCGTGGGCGAGGTGATCCTGGCGCTGTCGGCCACGGTCGACGGCCAGACCACGGCCCACTACATCGCCGAGCGATTGAGCCCGCTGGGCGTCAGCGTGACCCGCCTGGCGCACGGCGTGCCCGTCGGCGGCGAGCTGGACTACCTGGACGACGGCACGCTGACCGCCGCCCTGCGCGCCCGCCAGAAGGCGTGAGCGGCGCGGTGCCGGACCTCGCCTGGACCGAGGAGGGCGCCCCCTACGCCCCCGCCTTCGACGACACCTATTTCGCCCGCGCGGACGGTCGGGGGGAAACGCGGCACGTTTTCCTGGCCGGCAACGATCTGCCGGCGCGATGGCGGGCGGGCGGCGACTTCACGATCGCCGAACTGGGCTTCGGCACCGGCCTGAACTTCGTCGAGAGCTGGCGGCAGTGGCGGGACTCCGCGCCGCCGGGCGGGTGCCTCACCTACGTCGGCTTCGAGCGACATCCCCTGGCGGCCGCGGACATGCGCCGTGCCCTGTCACACTGGCCGGACCTGACCGCGCTGGCCGAATGGCTGCTTCGCCGATGGCCGCCGGACGCGGCGGACACAACCTGGCAACTCGATGACCGCCTGCGGCTGCGGCTGTTCCTGGGCGACGCCAACGCGACGCTGCCTGAGTGGACCGGGGCGGCTGACGCCTGGTACCTGGACGGTTTCGCGCCGGCCAAGAACCCGGAGCTGTGGAACGCCGCGCTGCTCCAGGCCGTGCACGACCGCACCCGCCCCGGCGGCGGCTTCGCCACCTACACCGCCGCCGGCTGGGTGCGCCGCAACCTCCAGGCCGCCGGCTTCGCGGTCCGCAAGGCCCCCGGCTTCGCCGGCAAGCGGCACATGCTGCGCGGGACACGGCCGTCGGAGGTGTGAGGGCGGCGGCCGGAAGGCTTATCCTTCGACAGGCTCAGGATGAGGTTGGCGGGTGCCAAAGTTGAACCCCGAGTTCCTCATGCTGAGCTTGTCGAAGCATGACCTTGCCGGACACGCCAGTCGGCCGAAGGCCAAGCACCAGCCCGTCGAAGCACGCCGGCTACCCCGCCGCGCGCAGGCCCGCCAGCGCCTCGCACAGGCGGTCCAGCTCCTCCTCGGTGTTGTAGTAGTGCACCGAGGCACGCAGCAACTCGGGCAGGTCCCGCTTGCGCGCGTCGAGCAGGGTGGAATGCGGGTCGGAGACCGAGACGTGGATGCCCTGCTGGCGCAAGTGCTGCATCGCCGCGCGCGGCTCCAGGCCGTCCACCGAGAAGCTGACCAGCCCGCAACGCCGCCCGCCCAGGTCGGTTACGCGCACGCCGGGAATGCGCCCGAGCCGGCGGCGCAGCGTCTCCGCCAGCCAGGTCACGCGCGCCTCGATGACGTCGAGCCCCCAGTGGAGCGCATAATCCACCGCCACGCCCAGGCCGATGACGGCCGCGTAGTTGAACTCGAAGTTCTCAAACCGCCGGGCGTCCGGGCGCATCTCGAAGCGGTCGGGTTCGGTCCAGCGCGCGCCGTGCATGTCCAGGAAGGGCGGCGCCAGGCTGTCCAGCAGCCCGCGCCGCGCGTAGAGGAAGCCGGTCCCGCGCGGACCGCGCAGGTACTTGCGCCCGGTGGCGGAAAGCAGGTCGCAGCCGATGGCCGCGACGTCCAGCGGCAACTGCCCCGCCGACTGGCAGGCGTCCAGCAGGAAGGCGATGCCGTGCTGGCGGGCGACGCGCCCGATCTCCTCGGCCGGGTTCACCAGGCCGCCGTTGGTCGGCACATGGGTGACCGCGATCAGCCTCACCCGGTCGTCGATCAGGGATTCCAGCGCCGCCACGTCGAGCTGGCCGCTGGCGTCGCTCGGCACCGCCTCGACCTCGATTCCCAGCCGCTCGCGGGCCTGCAGGAAGCCGATGTAGTTGGAGGCGTACTCCGCCTCGCCGGTCAGCACGCGGTCGCCCGGCCCCAGCGGCAGGGCGTGGAACGCCAGGTCCCAGGCGACGGTCGCGTTCTCCACCAGCGCCAGTTCGTCGCGCCCGCAGTTCAGCAAGGCAGCAATGGCGTCGTAGGCGCGCGCGATCTCCCCAGCCGCGGCATCGGCGGCCTCGTAGCCGCCCAGGCGCTCCTCGCGGCGCAGGTGCGCGACCTGCGCCTCCACCACGCAGTGCGGCATCAGCGCCGCGCCGGCGTTGTTCAGATGCACGACCTCCCGGCAGCCCCGCGTCTCCGCCCGCGCCCGCTCGACGTCGATCTCCATTGCGCCCAGCCCTCCCCTGCTGTTCTGTTATGTCGGAGCTTAGACGAGGCCGTTCGGGCGCCACAAGCGACGGGGCGCCGGCGGAAGACCTGATCGGAGCAGGCCTGATGACCAAGGAGAACCTTTTCGCCGCCATCGAGAAGCGCGACCCGGACGGGGTGCGCCAGGCCCTGGACGCCGGCGCCGACCCCGACGCCCGCGACAGCCTGGATCTGCCGGCGCTGTGGCGGGCCGTGGGCCAGGGGGAGCGCGACATCGTGGCGCTGCTGCTGGAGGCGGGGGCGAGAGTCGACGCCCGCACGGCGCAGGGCAACACGCCGCTGATGCTGGCCGCCGCGCGCGGCGACGCCAAGCTGGCGCGCCTTCTCCTCGACGCCGGCGCCGATCCCAAGGCCCGCAACCGCTGGGACTTCGGCCCGGAGAACTGGGCCAACTGGCCGGCCAACGCCGGCGAGATGCTGGGCCTGCTGGCGGAACCGCCGACCGCTCGACAGGAAAACTGAAGCCAAGAGGCCGCGCCGAGGGTGCAGCCGACGCCGGCCCCAGAACACCTCCGGCCAGCCGCCGCGGTTCTGCGCGCACACCCGGCCGAGGGCGGCGCCGTCGGGCCGAGGGGATGGGGACGGGTGTGCGTCATG
This sequence comes from uncultured Rhodovibrionaceae bacterium, assembly GCA_964561005.1. Taxonomy (GTDB): domain Bacteria; phylum Pseudomonadota; class Alphaproteobacteria; order Kiloniellales; family Rhodovibrionaceae; genus CAZLNO01. Next base: position 25,087 of record CAZLNO010000019.1, read on the forward strand.
AACATCGTGACGAGGCTCTGCCCCTTGATGACCGGCTCGCCGCCGGCGCCGCCCAGCTCCACCTGCTGGCCCTCCAGGGTCACCTTGGCGCCCTTGACCGTGATGCCGGCGGCTACCATCGCGATCTCGTTGCCGTTGAGGTCGGTGATGGCCACCGCCGAGAGGTCGCCGCTGAGCGAGGTGCCGCGCGCCAGCAGGGCCACGTCCTCGGTGGCGTAATCATCCACCGAGACGGTCACCAGGTCGGAAAAGCCGTTCACCAACTTCTCGACGAAGTTGGGATCGGCCTGGGTGAAGCCGAGGTTGGGGAAGACCTCCTTGGGAAACGTTCCGGTCGGGAGCAAGCTCCCGGCCGGCAATCGTGAAATTCTCTTTGACACTTCCGAGGGCGCAAGCCCCGCCTCACGCCCGCCTGGCCGAAGCGTCCGGTGGCACGGGGACGTTGTCGATCAGCCGCGTGCCGCCGAGCCAGGCCGCCGCCAGCAAGCGCGCCGGGCGGTCGGCCCGCTCCAGCTCGGCCAGGGTCGCGGCGTCGCGCAGGTCGAAATAGTCCACCCGGTCGAAGCCGGCCGCCTGCAGCCGCTCCACAGCGTCCCTCAGGACCGGCCCGGCGGCGATGTCGCCGCCGGAGAGATGCTCGGCGGTGTCGTGCAGCACCCGCGCCAGCGCCGGGGCGATGCGCCGCTGCTCGGGCGCGAGGTTCTGGTTGCGCGAGGACAGCGCCAGGCCGTCGGCCTCGCGCACCGTGGGCACGCCCTCGATGGCGACCGGGATGTCGAGGTCGCGCACCATGCGCCGGATGGTCTGGAGCTGCTGGTAGTCCTTCTCGCCGAACAGCGCCAGATCCGGCAGCGCCTGCAGCAGCAGCTTGGCCACCACCGTGGCGACGCCCCGGAAGTGCCCCGGCCGGAAGACGCCCTCCATGGGCTCGGTCACGCCGTCGACGCTGACCGTGGTGGCGAAGCCGTCGGGATACATCTCCGCCGCGCTCGGCGCGAACAGCAGATGGCAGCCCTCGCGCGCGAGGCTGTCGGCATCGCGCGCCTCGTCGCGCGGATAGCCGGCGAGATCGTCCGCCCGGTCGAACTGCGCGGGATTGACGAACAGCGTCGCCACCACGCGGTCGCAGGCCGCCCGGCCGCGCCGCACCAGCGCCAGATGGCCCTCGTGCAGCGCGCCCATCGTGGGCACCAGGGCCACGGTCTCGCCCGAATGGCGGAAGCCGCGCACGCGCTCGCGCAGCGCGGCGACGCCGCGGACAATGGCCAACGGCGCCGTCGTCATCCACTCCCGCTCGACGCTGGACCCCGTGTTCATCCCCTGCCCCCCGGCGCCCTCAGCCGCGCGTCCGCTCGCCGCCCGTCACCTGCTCGGGACCGGGAAAGCGCCGGGCCCGCACGTCGGCGGCGAAGGCCGCCGCGGCCCGGTCGACCTCTTGTCCGAGCTCGGCGTAGCGCTTGACGAATTTTGGCGTGAACGTCCCGAAAAGGCCAAGCATGTCGTCGCTGACCAGGATCTGGCCGTCGCAGGCCGGCGAGGCGCCGATGCCGATGGTCGGCACCGCGATGCGCTGGGTCATCTCGCGGCCCAGGTCCTCCACCACGCTCTCCACCACGACGGCGAAGGCGCCGGCGTTCGCCACCGCGATGGCGTCGTTGACGACCCGCTCGCGCTCGCCCGCCGATCGGCCCTGGGTGCGGTAGCCGCCCAGCGCGTTGACCGCCTGCGGCGTCAGCCCGACGTGGCCCAGCACCGGAATGCCGCGCGCGACGAGGAAGGCGATGGTCTCGGCCATCTCCACGCCGCCCTCCAGCTTCACGGCGCTGCAGCCGGTTTCGGCCATCACCCGTGCCGCGTTGCGGAAGGCCTGCCGGGGCGACTCCTGATAGCTGGCGAAGGGCAGGTCGACCACCACGCAGGCCCGCGTGGTCCCCCGCCTCACCGCGGCCCCGTGGGCCACCATCATGTCCAGCGTGACGCCCAGGGTGCTGTCCAGGCCGTAGAGGACCATCCCCAGCGAATCCCCGACCAGCAGCAGGTCCGCGTGCGGGTCGAGAAGCCGGGCCATCGGGGTCGTGTAGGCCGTCAGGCACACCACCGGCGTGCCGTTCTTGCGCGCGGCGATGTCCCGCACCGTCACGCGCCGCGCCGCCGCCGCGTTTTCGCTGCTCATGGGCGACCTCCCGCGCCGCTCCGCCGCGTTCCGCGGCAGCACACTTTCGCACACGACAATGCTGCGGTGCAAATAGATGTTGCGCGAAGACGGGTCGGGCCGCTCTAGCTGCCCTCGGCGATCGCCCGCAGGGACTCCATGTCGGCGATCTGCACCTTGCCGCCGCTTTGCAGAACGATCTGGCCGGCGGTGCGCAACTGGGTGAAGGTCCGGCTCACCGTCTCGGTGGTGAGGCCCAGGTAGTCGCCGATGTCCGTCCGGCTCATGGGCAGCATCACGGGGTTGTCGCTCTGCCCGCGATCCGCCGCGCGGCGCGACAGCGAGAGCAGGAAGGTGGCGATCTTCTCCTTGGCCGTCTTGCGCCCCAGCACCAGCATCTGCTCCTGCGCAACGGCCAGCTCGTGGCTGGCCACGCCGAGCAGGCGCGACTGCATCTTGGGAAAGCGCTCCAGCAGGCCTTCCAGCTTGGACCGGCTGAAGCGGCACAGCGCCGCGTGGGTGATGGCCTCGGCGCTGTAGGCGTAGATGTCGTTGTTCGCCAGACCCAGGAAGTCGCCCGGGAACAGGAACCCCGTGACCTGCCGCCGCCCGTCGGGCAGCAGCTTGTAGACCTTCAGCGTGCCGCCGGTCACGTTGAACACGTGGCTGGCCGGCTCCCCCTCGTCGAACAGCGGATCGCCCGGCCCCATCTCGACCGACTGCGCGATGGTCGAAACTTCCTGAAGCTCCCGATCCTCCAGCGGCGCGCAGACCGTCAGATGTCGCACGGTACAGGCCCGGCAGGGTGCGGAGGGCTGATGCGGCTTCTTCGCGGGCTCGGCCAGCGAAGTCATCCGGTTCAAGTCGAAGGGGGACATCATCGAGCCGTTCCTTGGCGTTCCCTGCCTCTCAAGTATGCAGTATGAGACCAAGGCCCGGCGCTTTCAACTGGACTCGCGCTCGCTGGCGCGAACAGCCCGGACACGGCCCCGACGTCGTTGACGTATATCAACGCCGCCCGCCGGCAGGGACGCCAGCATAGGCGGTGGCGAGTCCCAGAATCCCGAGGATGCCATGCGCGAACTGCGCCTTGTTCCGCTCTCCCCGGAGCGGATCGTGCAGGCCTATCCCCTGATCCAGACGGTGCGCCCCGGTCTGACGCTGGAGGCCTGGCAGGCCTATGCGCGCAACATCCTGGACGCCGGTCCCGAGTCCGGGACCGGCATCGCCACGCTGCAGGACCCCCGCGGCCTGATCGCGGGGCTGTTCGTGCACCGCATCGTGGAGGACGCGGACCACGGCCGGACACTGGTGGCCGAGGACTTCATCGCCCTCGACATCATCCAGCCCGAGGCCGTGGCGGCCAGCCTGGCCGAGGCGCTGGAGACCGTCGCCCGCCAACAGGGCTGCCGGGCGATCCACACCTCGGTCGCCAGCACCGACAACGGCCGCACCCAGCACATCCTGGACCTGATGCGCTCGCTGGGCCACCGGCTGGAGCACTTCCAGTTCTGCAAGGCGCTGCCCGCCCCGAGCTGACCTCGCGCGCGTCGCCCGCGCGCACCCTTTGCAGCGGCGCCGCACGCCGCTATGCATGGACCGCGAAACCCGCGCCCGTGTGAGGAGCCGCGTTCATGCCGCCTGACTTCCGCCCCATTACCCTCCGCCCGGTCCTGATCGGCCTGACGCTCGCCGTTGTGAGCGCCTGCGCGGCCATGCCGCCGGACGACCGCCGCATCCCCACCGCCGGCCCGCCGCCGGCCGCGCCGCAGGACTTCATGGTGACGGCGGCGCATCCCCTGGCGGCGCGGGCCGGGCGGGAAATCCTGGCCGCCGGCGGCGGCGCGGTGGACGCGGCCATCGCGACGCAGATGGTGCTGAACCTGGTGGAGCCGCAGTCCAGCGGCATCGGCGGCGGCGCCTTCCTGCTGCGCTACGACGCGGCCACGCGCCAGGTCGCCGCCTTCGACGGCCGGGAGACGGCGCCGCAAGCGGCGACGCCGGCGCTGTTCCTGAAGCCGGACGGCACGCCGATACGCTTCTGGGAGGCGGTGGTCGGCGGCCGCTCGGTGGTCGTGCCCGGCGTGCTGCGCATGCTGGAAAAGGCACACGCGCGCCACGGCAAGCTGCCCTGGGCACGGCTGTTCCGGCCGGCCATCCGCCTGGCGCGCGAGGGCTTTCGCGTGACGCCGCGGCTGCACCGGCTGATCGCCGGGGACCGCTTCCTCGACACCTATCCGGCCGCCCGGGCCTACTTCCACACCGAGGACGGCGAGCCCCTGCCCGTCGGCCACCGGCTGCGCAACCCCGCGCTGGCGGACACGCTGGAGACGATCGCACAAGAAGGCGCGCACGCCTTCTACACCGGCGCCATCGCCGCCGACATCGCGCGGCGCGCGCGCACGGCCGCCGGCAATCCGGGCAAGCTGGCCCCGGCGGACCTGCGGGCTTACGAGGCCAAGGCGCGCACGCCCGTCTGCCGGCCCTACCGCGAGTTCAAGGTCTGCGGCATGCCGCCGCCCACCAGCGGCGGCGCCACGGTGGCCCAGATCCTGGGCATCCTGGAGAGCTTCGACCTGCGCACCGCCGGGGCGATGACGGCCGACAGCGTCCACCTGATCGCCGAGGCCAGCCGCCTCGCCTTCGCCGACCGCAACCGCTTCCTGGCCGATCCGGACTTCGTGGACATCCCGCTCGACGCGCTCCTGGACCGCGACTACCTCGCCCGCCGGGCCGCGCGGATCGACCCCGCGCGCAGCCTGGGCACCGCCAGGCCGGGACTGGACGCCGAGATCGCCGCCATGCCCGACCAGCCCTCGGGGCTGTCGACCAGCCACCTCGCCGTGGTCGACGCCGAGGGCAACGCGGTGTCCATGACGACCTCGATCGAGCAGGCCTTCGGCTCGCGGCTGATGGTGCGCGGCTTCCTGCTGAACAACCAGCTCACCGACTTCTCCTTCCGGCCCGAGGTGGACGGCCGGCCGGTCGCCAACCGGGTCCAGCCCGGCAAGCGCCCGCGCAGCTCGATGTCGCCGACGCTGGTGCTGGACGAAAACGATGAGCTGGTGCTGGCGATCGGCTCGCCGGGGGGCAGCCGCATCATCGGCTATGTCGCCGAGCGGCTGATCGCCGTCATCGACTGGGGGCTTGAGGTGCAGGACGCCATCGCGCTGCCCAATGTGGTCAACCGCAACGGCCCGACCGAGCTGGAGAAGGGGACGTCGGCGGCCGAGCTTGCGCCGGCCCTGCGCAGGCGCGGCCACGCGGTCGAGGTCGAGGCCATGACCAGCGGCCTGCACGCCATTGCCGTCGGTCCGGACGGCACGCTGCACGGCGGCGCCGACCCGCGCCGAGAGGGCGTGGCGCTGGGCCCGGCGGATCGCTAGAGTCCGCCGCGTCATGGCCCAGGACAGCCTTCCCGACAGCGCGACGACGGCCGACCGCCCCGTGGTGCGGCTGAAGCCGAGCGGCGGTCGCAAGAAGCGGCCGCGCCACGGCTCCCCCTGGCTGTTCGCCAACGAGGTGGCGATGAACGCCGCCGCCAAGGCGCTGCCGCCGGGCGAGGTCGTGCGCGTGGAGAGCGACGGCGGCGAGCCCCTGGGCGCCTATCTGTTCAACAAGCACCCGCTGATCTGCGCCCGGCGGGTCAGCCACGACCCGGCGGCGCGGATCGACGAAGCCTTTTTCGCCGAGCGCCTGCGCCACGCAAAAAACCTGCGCGAGCGGCTGATCGGCGTGCCGCACTACCGCCTCGCCCACGCCGAGGCCGACGGCCTGCCGGGCACGGTCATCGACCGCTTCGACGACGTGCTGGTGCTGCAGGTCAACACCGCCGGCATGGAGCGCCTGACGCCGGCGCTCCTGGGCGCGCTGGAGGGCGAGCTGGCGCCGCGCGCCCTCGTGCTGCGCAACGACTCCGCCGCGCGCGAGCTGGAGGGGCTGGCGCTGGAGGTCAAGATGGCCAAGGGCCGCCTGGACGGCCCGCTGGAGGTCATCGAGAACGGCGCGCGCTTCCCGGCCGACCCGCGCGAGGGCCAGAAGACCGGCTGGTTCTTCGACCAGCGCGACAACCGCGCCTTCGCCGCCCGCCTGGCCGACGGCGCGCGGGTGCTGGACGGCTACTGCTTCACCGGCGGCTTCGCGGTGCAGGCGGCGCGGGGCGGGGCGCGCGAGGTGGTGGGGCTGGACCGCTCGCAGGCGGCCCTCGACTTCGCCGTCGAGGCGGCGCGGCGCAACGGCGTCGCCGGGCGCTGCGAATTTCGCAAGGCCGACGTCTTCGCCGAACTGCAAGAGCAGGCCAGGCGCGGCGAGGCCTACGACCTCGTCATCATGGACCCGCCCGCCTTCGTGAAGAGCAGGAAGGACTACTGGCAGGGCATCAAGGCCTACCGCAAGCTGACCCGGCTGGCGGCGGCGCGGGTGGCGCGCGGCGGCTGCCTGGTGATGTGCTCCTGCTCGCACCACGTCGATCCGCCGAGCTTCGCCGAGCAGATCCGCCGCGGCCTCGCCGAGGCCGGGCGCGACGGCCGCGTCCTGCGCTTCGCCGGCGCCGGCGCGGATCACCCGGTGCATCCCTGGCTGCCGGAGACCAGCTACCTCAAGGCCCAGGCGCTGGCGCTGGACTGACGCGCGGGCTCAGGCGTGGCCGTGGCGGTCGCGGTGCTCGATCTCGTCGAGGTAGCGCTTGAGCTGATAGAAGATAAACGCGACCGCCGTCACGAAGATCACGAGCCCGCCATAGTAGATGCCGCCGTCCTGGGCGTTCGCCGAGAAGTACAACGCGATCAGCCCGATCAGCCCCACCAGCACGCTCAGGATCGTCTTGCCAACGCCACCCATCTGCCTCGCTCCCTTCCCGATTGTCTGACCGGACGGCGGACGGCCCGACCGACAGGCTCACCCTTCGACAGGCTCATGCTTCGACAGGCTCAGCATGAGGAATATGGCTCGGCTGCTCACCCTGAGCCTGTCGAAGGGTGAGCCTGTCGAAGCATGAGCCTGTCGAAAGATGAGCCCCGGGCAATCCCGCCGCGTCATCCGCGTCTCCGCCTAGACCCTCGCCCACCGACACACATTGACCTGGGTCAACGGCTTCATTCCGCCGCCTCGGCCACATCGCCGCCGGCGCGCCTGCCGCCGTGCTGGCGCAGCGGCAGGTCGATGCGGAAGCAGGTGCCGGTGGCCGTGGTGTGGGCCAGGCGCAGGTCGCCGCCGTGCGCGCGCACCAGGTCGCGGGCGATGGCCAGCCCCAGCCCCGTGCCCCCGCGCTTCACCGTGCCGGCGAAGGGCTGAAAGAGGTTTTCGCGGGCGCGCGGCGGCAGGCCGGGGCCGTTGTCGCCGACCCAGATGCTGAGCGCGCCCTCGTTCCGGGTGGCCTCGACATCCAGGCGCGTGGCCCCGGCCTCGACCGCGTTCTGGCCGATGTTGACGAAGACGCGGTAGAGCTGGTCGCGGTCCGCCTCGATGACGAGGCCCTTGGGCAGCTTGTTGTGCAAGGCGCTGCCGCCGTCGGCGGGAGGCGGCAGGCTGTGCCGGACGTCTTCCAGGAGGTCGTGCAGATCGACCTCGCTGAGCGCGAGCTGCGGCGGCCCCTCGCGGGTGAAGTTCAGCGTCTGCACGCAGAGGTTGACGGCCCGGTCGATGGTCTTTTCCAGGGTGGGCGCCACCCGGCGCACCTCGGGGTCGTCGCTGCCGGTCAGGCGGTCGGAGATCAGCCGCGCCGTGGACAGGATGTTCTTCAGGTCGTGGCTGATCTTGGTCACCGCGATGCCCAGCGCGGCCAGCCGCGTCTTCTGGTGCAGCGCGGCGGCGACCTTCTCCTGCATCGAGGCCAACTCGGCCTCGGCCACCCCGACCTCGTCGGTGCGGCCGGAGGGGCGGACGCGGTTGGAGACGTCCTCCGGATCCTCGCGAAAGCGCATCATGCTCTCGGTCAGCCGCCGCATCGGCCGCACCAGCAGGCGGTGCAGGCTGAAGTACACCAGCGCGGCGGTGACGAAGGAGATCACCAGCGACAGCGCCAGGATGCGCTGCGCGAAGGCGAACATGGCGTCGCACAGCGGCCGCTCGCGCAGCACCACCTCCACCGTGAACTCGGGCCGCTGCGGCGAGGGTCCGACGATGCGCAGCAGGCGGTCCCCCGGCCCCAGGATGCTGACGAAGGCGTCGACGATCAACTCGATAGGGCCCGGATCGCGCAGGTCGTAGGTGGCGTCCACGCGCTCCGGCGTCCCCTTCATCAGGATCAGCTTGCCCTGTCCCGGCCGTCGCAGCGCCACCGAATAAGCGCCCACGTGCGCCAGCAGCTCGCGCTCCTGATCCGGGCTGACGGCGTGGTCGGGCGTGGCCTCCAGCGCCAGCACCGCCAGGTGTGCGCTGGCCAGTCGCTCTTCCAGATAGGTCAGCCGGAAGCGGGCGATCGACGGGACGAAGATCAGGACCTCGGCAAGCAGGACGAAAAGAATCGTCAGCACCAGCAGGCGGGCCGACAGCCCGGCTCCAAGCCGCTTGAGATTCAGCCCGCGCGCAACCATCAGAAGCGCATTATACCACGTCAAACATATCGTAAAGGCGGAAAAGCCAACTCGAATCTGCACAAATCCGCCGCCGCGCGCCACGCGGCGAAGCCACCGTGCGGAGCCTGGCGGCCGGTTTCCATGCGATTTGATGTCGCATCGGCGACGCGCCGCCCGGCAAGCGCGGCGGCGGCGGCGCCCGCGCTCACCCGAATCGGGCCAGAAAACGGACGATCCGCCGGGTGCGCTCGGAGAACAGTCCAGGCGTGTAATAGCTGCCGGCGGCGCGCTTGGACACCTCGCCCAGCGTCGGATAGGGCGCGATCATCTGCGCCAGGTCGCCGATCTTCAGGCCTTTCTGCACGGCCACGATCCAGGGATAGATCAGCTCGCCCGCCTGCGCGCCCACGATGGTGCAGCCCAGCACGCGCCCCCGCCGCGTCGCCACGGCCTTGATCAGCCCGTCGGTGCGGCGCTCCGCCTGCGCCCGGTCGTTCTCCGCGAAGGGCCAGCGCAGCACGCGGACCTCGCCGTGGCGTTCGCGCGCCGCCTCCTCCCGCAAGCCGACGCCCGCGACCTCGGGGCTGGTGTAGGTCACCGCCGGGACGGCCGAGTGATCCGCCTTGGCGGGCAGGCGGAACAGCGCGTTCTTGATGACGATGCCGGCGTGGTAGCCGGCGACGTGGGTGAACTGCGGGCCGCCGGCCGCGTCGCCGGCGGCGAAGACGCGCCGGTTGGTGGTGCGCAGCCGCGCGTCGACCACCAGCCGGCCGTTGGCGCGCTGGATGCCCGCCGCCTCCAGATCGAGGTCGTCCAGGTTCGCCCGACGCCCGGCGGCGATCAGCAGGTGGCTGCCCTCCAGGCGCTCGCTCCGGCCGTCGCGCTCCAGCGTGACCGCCACGCCGTTGCCGGCGGGCGCCACGCCGGCGACCTTCGCGCCTTCGTGGATGTCGACACCGTCGGCCCGCAGGCGCTGGCGCAGGACATCGACCACCTCCGGGTCGTCGTTGGGCAGCAGGCGCGCCATCTCCACCACGGTGACGCGGGCGCCCAGGTGCGCGAAGGCCTGGCCCAGTTCGCAGCCGATCGGGCCGCCGCCGACGACGATCAGGTGCTCCGGCCGCTCGGTCAGATCGAAGACCGATTCGTTGGTCAGGTAGGGCGTCTCCTCGATGCCGGGGATCGGCGGCACCAGGGGGCTGGAGCCGGTGGCGATGACGACGCGGCGCGGCCGCACGACGGTGTCGCCCACGCGCAGTTCGCGCGGCCCGGCGAAGCGGGCGGTCTCGCGCAGCACGGTGACGCCGAAGCCCTCGAAACGCTCCTGCGAATCGTGCGGGGCGATGGCGGCGATGACGCCGTGCACATGGTCGTGGACGCCCTGGTAGTCGACCCGCGGCGGGTCGTAGGCGACGCCGTACCTGGCCGCCAGCTTGCCGAACGTCGCCGCCTTGCCCGCGGCCAGCAGCGCCTTGGAGGGCACGCAGCCGTAGTTCAGGCAGTCGCCGCCCATGCGCCCGCGCTCGACCAGGACGCAGTCGGCGCCCATCTGCTGGGCGCCCGCGGCGATCGCCAGGCCGGCCGACCCGGCGCCGATGATGCAAAGATCCGGCGTCAACTCCGTTGCCATGTCGTTTGCGGTCCCCCCGCGCTTGTGGCTCTAGCCGTTCGCGTCCGTCCGGCGGCGGCGCAGCTTCTTGTAGGCAACCGGGAGCAGCGCCAGGATCGCCAGGCCGACGATGGGCGTCAGGATCTCCGGCGCGAAGATGATGCTGAGGTCGGGCCGCTTGCCGGCCGCCAGCAGCGCGCCGACGCCGTTGCCCAGGCTGGCGTAGACGAAGGTTCCGGGGATGATGCCCAGAACCGTCCCCAGGGTATAGACGCGCAGCGGCACCCCGACGAAAGCCGGCACGAGGTTGACCAGCCAGAACGGGAAGATCGGGATGAGGCGCAGCACCAACAGATAGCTGAAGGCGTGCTCCTGGAACCCCTCGCGCATGCGCCGCACCGCGCCGCCGGCCTTGCGCCGCAGGGTGTCGCCGAGCGCCGTGCGCGCCGCCAGGAACACCGCGACCGCCCCGAGCGACGCGCCGGTCACCGCGTAGGCCGTTCCGAGCACCGTCCCGAACAGGAAGCCACCAAGGATGGTCAGGACGGCGCCGCCGGGAATCGAGAAGGCCGTCACAAGGGCGTAGGTCACGGTGAAGGCCGCGCCCGCGAGCACGGCATTCTCGGCCACCTGCGCCTGCAGCCAGTCCTTGTGCCGCTCCAGCGCCTCGAAGCCGAGGTAGCGGTCCAGCCCCAGGATGAAGAAAAGCGCGCAGCCCGCGGCGAGAACCAGGACCGGCAGCAAGCGACGCAGCATTCCCGGTCCCGTCGGCCCTCCGTTCTTCACGTCCTCGTGCATCGCCACATCCTGCCGCCCCGGCTCGATGGCTTCAACCTCGTTGCTCATATCCGAATGTTCGCTTTCCTCGTCCCGCATGCGATAGGGCCTTTCGGCTTGCCACCCGTCCACGTCCCGCGCGGCCTATCTATGCGTCGGGAGAAGCCCGTCCAAATCAAGGCTGCGTCACCGCCGCGTGATGGCGCCGCCGCACCGCCCGGCGGCGGCCGTCGTTGACACGCCGGTGGGCACTGCTTATACCCCCAGCGCAAATCCCGACAACCGGACAGAAAGAACGGAGCTGTTCGCCGTGAAGCGCACATATCAACCCAGCGTGCTCGTCCGTAAGCGCCGCCACGGATTCCGCGCGCGCATGGCCACCGTGGGCGGCCGCCGCGTCATCAACAGCCGCCGCCGCAAGGGCCGCAAGCGCCTGAGCGCCTGACGCGGACGCCGCATGTCGACGCTTGGGCGGCTGAAGAAGCGGCCCGAGTTTCTGCGCGTCGCGGCCGGGCGGCGGAAATGGGCGACGCCGGGGCTGATCCTGCAGGCCTTGCCACGGCCGGGCATGGGCGAGTCCAAGGGCGCCGATCCGGGCGCCGGCGGGTGCGAAGTGCGCTACGGCATCACGGTCTCGCGCAAGGTCGGCAATTCGGTGCAGCGGAATCGCGCGCGGCGGCGGCTGCGCGCCGCGGCGCGGGAGCTGCTGCCGGTGGTGGGACGGCCGGGGACCGACTATGTGATTATCGGGCGCAAGACGACGCTGACGCGCGGCTATGCTGAGCTGAAGGACGACCTGGAGACGGCGGTCAAGCGGCTGAACGGCCCCGGCTCCCGCCCCGGCGGCCGGCGCAAGGAGCCCGCGCGGGCCTCGCGACCCGCCGGGCGCAAGCCGACGGACACGCAGGACCCATCATGAGCGAGGCAAGCCTTCTGGGTAAGGGACTGGCGGCCGCCGCGCGCGGCGGGCTGATCGGGCTGGTCTATGCCTATCAGGCGCTGTCGTCGGTGACTCCGGGGGCGTGCCGTCACATGCCGTGCTGCTCGCAGTACGCGCTGACGGCGCTGCGCCGCCACGGGGCGCTGAAGGGCGGCTGGCTGACCCTGCGGCGGCTCGGCCGGTGCCATCCCTGGGGAAGCTGGGGCTACGACCCGGTGCCCCCGGCCGCGCCGCGGCGCACCCGGCCGCGCGAGGCCGATGCGCGACGCCCCGAGCGAAGCACGGTCGCGGATATCTGAGCCAGGGCGCGCCGGCCACGGCGGGTCCCGGCGCGCCCGCACGATGAGGAACGGCGTGAGGTCATGGAACAGCGCAACCTGATCCTGGCGATCGTGATATCGGTCGCCATCCTGCTCGGCTTCGAGCTGCTGTACAACGCGCCGCTGCGCGAGGCGGAGCTGGCGCGGCAGGCGCAGCAGACGGAGGAGCAGGCCGACACCACGCCGCAGGCGACCGGCGAGGCCGCCGAGGCGCCCGCGCCGGGCGGGCAGGCCGTGCCCGGCGGCGCCGCCGCCCGCCCCGACGCGCCCGACCGCGAGGCGCTGCTGGACGAGGGTCCGCGCGTGGAGATCCGCACGCCGAAGATCACCGGCTCGCTGTCGCTGGTCGGCGGCCAGATCGACGACGTCACGCTCGCCCAGTACAAGCAGACCACCGAGCCCGACAGCCCGCGCATCGACCTGCTGTCGCCGCCGAACTCGCGCCAGGCCTACTACGCCAACTTCGGCTGGAGCGCGGTCGGGAGTTCCGGCATCCAGGTGCCCGGCCCGAAGACCCGCTGGCAGGCCGACAGCGACGTCCTGACCCCGACGCAGGACGTCACGCTGTCCTGGACCAACGACGCCGGCGTGACCTTCGAGCGCACCTACTCGGTCGACGAGGACTATCTCTTCACGGTCACCCAGCGCGTCGTCAACGACAGCGGCCAGCCGCTCTCGCTGGCGCCCTACGGCCTGATCTCGCGGCGCGGCACGCCGGACGTCCTGGGCTTCTACATCCTGCACGAGGGGCCGCTCGGCGTGCTCAAGGGCACGCTGGAGGAGCACGACTACGACGACCTTCGCAGCGAAGGGCCCATCGCGGCGGAAACCACCGGCGGCTGGCTGGGCATCACCGACAAGTACTGGCTGGTCACCCTGATCCCCGATCAGGACAGGAACGTCAACACGCGCTTCGTGCACAACCAGGACAACGGCGTCGACAAGTACCAGACCGACTATGTCTACGACAGCTTCCGCGTCGGGCCGGGCGGCTCGGCGGCGAGCACCAGCCGCCTGTTCGCCGGCGCCAAGGAGGTGGCGGTCCTGGACCGCTACAAGGAGGAACACAATATCCCGATGTTCGACAAGGCGGTCGACTTCGGGTGGTTCTACTTCCTGACCAAGCCGCTGTTCCAGGTGCTGCACTTCTTCGCGCAGCTCACGGGCAACTTCGGCGTGGCCATCCTGATCCTGGTCGTCCTGATCAAGATCATCTTTTTCCCGCTGGCCAACAAGTCCTATCGCTCCATGGCCAAGCTGCGGAACCTGCAGCCGGAGATGATGAAGCTGCGCGAGCGCTTCGGCGACGACAAGCAGCGCCTCAACCAGGAGATGATGGCGCTCTACAAGCGCTCGGGCGCGAACCCGGCCTCGGGCTGCCTGCCGATCCTGATCCAGATTCCGGTGTTCTTCGCGCTGTACAAGGTGCTCTTCGTCACCATCGAGATGCGCCACGCGCCGTTCATCGGCTGGATCGAGGACCTTTCGGCCAAGGACCCCACGGCGCTCACCAACCTCTTCGGGCTGGCGCCCTGGGAGGCCGTGAGCCTGGGGCCGCTGGACTTCTTCAACATCGGCATCCTGCCGATCATCATGGGCCTGACGATGTACGGGCAGCAGCTTCTCAACCCGCAGCCCGCCGATCCTATGCAGGCGCGGATCTTCAAGCTGATGCCCATTCCCTTCACCTTCATCCTGGCGCAGTTCCCGGCGGGCCTGGTGGTCTACTGGACCTGGAACAACCTGCTGACCATCGTGCAGCAGTACGTCATCATGAAGCGCGCCGGCACGCAGATCGGCGGCAAGCAGCCGGCGCCGGCGGGCGGCGGCGGCGGCCTGCTGGGCCGGCTGCAGGAAAAGGCGAAGGAGGCCGAGTCGGCGCGCAAGGGCGGGGCCGGCGAGCAGAAGGCGAGCGCGCCGGCGGCGGGCGACCAGGCCCCGTCGGCCAAGGGCGACGACGGCGCGGGTGGCGCGGCGGCCCGCGCGACGGACACCGACGGCGAGGACACCGCGCCCGCGCAGGCGCCGGCGCTGGCCACGGCCGAGGCGGCTGGCGACGGCACGCCGGCGCCGGGCGGCGGCGAGCGGCGCGGCAACGGCGGCGGCGGCGCTCGCGGCGGCGGCCGGCGCAATCCCGCGAGCAAGTCCGGCAAGGGGCGCGGCAAGGGCAGGAAGGGGCGCCGCCGCTGACCCGCCCCCGCCGGCCATGATCGCCAAGACGACGATGACCAAAGCGCGCGAAACGGCGACCGGGTCGCCGGCCGAGGACCGGCCCGACCCGGACTTCGGCCGCTGGCTGTTCGCCCAGGAGTGCCGCTTCCTCGCCGGCGTGGCGGAGATGGCGCAGCTTCCCGAGTTCGCGCTGCCGGAGGTCGCCTTCGCCGGGCGCTCCAACGTCGGCAAGTCCAGCCTGGTCAACGCGCTGACCGGCCGCAAGACGCTGGCGCGCACCTCCAACACGCCGGGGCGCACGCGCCAGCTCAACTTCTTCGACCTGGGCGGCCGGCTGATGCTGGTGGACCTCCCCGGCTACGGCTACGCCAAGGCCTCCAAGACCGACATCAAGCGCTGGACGGCCCTGACCCGCGACTACCTGCGCGGGCGGCCGACGCTGCGCCGGGTCTGCCTGCTGATCGACGCGCGGCGCGGCGTGGGCGAGAAGGACGCGGCCGTGATGGCCGACCTCGACGCCGCCGCGGTGTCCTACCAGGTCGTGCTGACCAAGGCGGACAAGGCGGGAATCGCCGAACTGGAGGCGGCGCTGGCGGGCGTCGAGGCGCTGCGCCGCAAGCACGTCGCGCTGCACCCCGAGGTGCGCACGACCTCCGCGCACAAGGATGTCGGCCTGGCCGAGCTGCGCGCGGAGATCGCGGCGCTGGCGACACGCGAGAACAGGGATTAGACTGCCGCCACCATGAGCCAGACCGGCAGGAACATCGGCGAGACCAAGCACTGGCTGCGCACCGCCCGCACGCTGACCGAGGCGCTGCCGTTCATGCGCCGCTACGCCGGGCGCACCTTCGTCGTGAAGTACGGCGGCCACGCGATGGGCGACGCCGAGCTGGCCGACCTCTTCGCCCGCGACATCGTGCTGATGAAGCAGGTCGGCATCCACCCCGTGATCGTGCACGGCGGCGGGCCGCAGATCGCCCGCATGCTGGAGCGCCTGAAGGTGCAGAGCGAGTTCGTCGACGGCCTGCGCGTCACCGACGCCGCGACCGTCGAGGTGGTGGAGATGGTTCTCTCCGGCACCATCAACAAGCAGATCGTCAACGCCATCAACGCCGTGGGCGGCACCGCCATCGGGCTGTCGGGCAAGGACGGCGGGCTGATCCAGGCCAGCAAGCTGCGCCGGCGCAAGCGGGACCCCGACTCCAACATCGAGAAGATCCTCGACCTCGGCTTCGTCGGCGAGCCGCGCTACGTCAACCCGCAGATCCTGGCCGCGCTGGAGCAGTCGGGCATGATCCCGGTGATCGCCCCGATCGGCGTGGGGCAGAACGGCGAGACCTACAACATCAACGCCGACACCGCCGCCGGCGCCGTGGCGGCGGCCGTGGGCGCGACGCGGCTGTTGATGCTGACCGACATCACCGGGGTGCTGGACGGCGACGGCAAGCTGATCCCCGAATTGACGGTCCAGGGCACGCGCGAGCTGATCGCCGACGGCA
Source organism: uncultured Rhodovibrionaceae bacterium (assembly GCA_964561005.1). Taxonomy (GTDB): domain Bacteria; phylum Pseudomonadota; class Alphaproteobacteria; order Kiloniellales; family Rhodovibrionaceae; genus CAZLNO01. Next base: position 41,071 of record CAZLNO010000019.1, read on the forward strand.
CCATCGCCGGCGGCATGATCCCCAAGGTCGAGACCTGCCTGCAAGCCGTGGAGAGCGGCACCGAGGCGGCGGTCATCCTCGACGGCCGCGTGCCCCACGCCCTCCTGCTGGAGACCTTCACCGACCACGGCGTCGGCACCATCATCCGCCGCGCGGGCGGGGAGTAGACGCCGCCGCCCGCGACGGGCGGGCCGCCCGATCGCGTCCTACCCGAATTCCTGCGCCCGAGCCGTCGCCACGACCCAGTCGCAAAACGCCCGGATCTTGGGGCGTGATACGGACGCCTCGGGGCAGGCCAGATAGAACCCGAGCTCGCGCGGCGCCCGCAGCGTGGTCTCGAAGGGCTTGACCAGTTCGCCGGAGGCCAGCTCGTCGCCGACCAGCAGCTTGCTGCCCAGGGCCACGCCCTGGCCCTGGCGCGCCGCCTGAATGGCCAGGGCCCAGGTCGTGAACCGCGGCCCCCGCGTGCAGTCGAGGTGGCCGGCGCCCGCCGCTTCCAGCCATGCCGGCCAGTTCGGCCAGGTCGTGCCGCTGGTGACCCAGTCGGCGTGCAGCAACACCTGGCCGGCGAGGTCGTTGGGCTCCCGCAGGGGCTGCGCGGCGGACAGGAGATGGGGCGCGCAGACGGGAAAGATCTCGTCCGCCTGCTGAAACAACGGCCAAGCCGTCAGCCCCGGAAAGTCGCCGGCGCCGAAGCGGATTGCCACGTCCACGTCCTCGCGCGCGAAATCCACGACCCGCTTGGCGGCGTCGATGCGGACGTCGATGTCGGGATGCTGCTCGTGGAAATCCTCGATGCGGGGCACCAGCCACTTGGCCGCGAAGGTGGGGGCGACGCTGACCACCAGGGTGCCGGCGGTGCGATGGGCCGCCAGGCGGTCGCCGGCGCGCCCCAGCACGTCGAAGGCCTCGCTGATCAAGGGCAGGGCGTCCTGACCCGCCTCGGTGATGCGGATGCCGCGCGTCTGCCGGCGGAAGAGCTGAACGTCGAGGTAGTCCTCCAGCAGGCGCACCTGATGACTGACGGCCCCCGGCGTGACCGCCAGCTCGTCCGCCGCCTTGACGAAGCTCAGATGGCGGGCGGCCGCCTCGAAGGCACGCAGGGCGTTCAGCGGTGGCAGGCGGCTGCGCATCACGGCGACGACGTGCGATGACTCAACATGGCTCAGGCGTGCCGGAGACATCGTCGTTTGTCTCGCGACCCGATCAGCGAGAGTCTTAAGTAAAGACGACGAGGAGGCAAGCCATGCTGCAAGACAAAGCGACGATCGCCCACCGCCGGATCAGGATGACGCTCGACACGACCGGGGCGGACATTGCGACGCGAACGCACGCACTGCGCTCGCGCGTCGCCAGGGCGCGCCGCCGGGCGGCGGCAAGGCGTGAAATGCAACGGCTCACACCGTGGCTCAAGGCCGATCTTGGCCTGGAATGAGAAAGGTGGCCCATGGCGGACGAAAATATCTTCTATACGGAACAGTTGATCGAGAACCTGCAGTACCGCTACGGCGAGGGCTTTCTCTCGCCCGGCGGGACGGACGAGCTTTCGGCGATGTTCGAGGGACTTTCCATCGCCGGGAAGTCCGGCCTGGATTTCGGTTGCGGCATCGGCGGGTACGACGTCGAGCTGGTCCGCGGCCTCGGCGCGGCACAAGTGACCGGCGTCGATATCGAGGCCGGCGTGCTGGCGCATGCGCAGGCGCGCGCCGCCGCCGAGGGCCTGTCGGACCGGCTGGTGTTCCAGGCCGTGACTCCGGGTCGCCTGCCCTTTGCCGACGGCGTCTTCGACTTCGTGTTCAGCAAGGACAGCATCGTGCATCTGCGTGAAAAGGCGCGGGTGCTGACGGATCTGGGTCGCGTGCTGGCGCCCGGCGGCTTGCTGGTCCTCGGCGACTGGTTCGGGAGCGAGGCACCGATGACCCGGGAGATGCGCGTTTGGGCGACGGAGGGCGGCGAGACCTTCGAGATGGACTCGCTGAGCCGCCTCGCCGCTCATGCCGAGCAGGCCGGCTTCATCGGGATCGAAACGGTTGATCGCAACGACTGGTTTCGCGACTTCTGCCGAGACGAGGTGCAGCGCCTGGAAGGGCCTCTCTTCGACACCTACGCCCGCCGCTTCGGTCCTGAGCAGGCCCGGCGCTCGGCCGAAAACGCCCGCACCCGCCTCCTCCTGGCCGAACAGGGCCAGCTCCGGCCGGGCCACCTGAGGGCGCGGAAGCCGGAATGAGGCGACGGCAACCGGCGCGGCGAGGGGTCGGCGGGCCCCGACAGGGCCGAGGCGAGCGGCGGAGGGCGACGCGGTCCTTAGTGGCGAGACCTGCCTGCCTGCCTGCTGCAAGCCGTGGAGAGCGGCACCGAGGCGGCGGTCATCCTCGACGGCCGCGTGCCCCACGCCCTCCTGCTGGAGACCTTCACCGACCACGGCGTCGGCACCATCATCCGCCGCGCGGGCGGGGAGTAGGTAGACGGCTGATGGCAGTCGTGGGGCGGATGCGCGAGGCGATCCGCCAAAAGACGGGATCGCCGACACGACGGATGATCGCTTTACGCTCAATCCGCCGTGTCGGCGACCTGCGCTCTGGGCCGGCCAGCGCCCGCTAGCCGCGCAGCCGTGCGCCGCGGAACTGGAACATGCGACGCAGCATCTGGCCGAAGCGCTGCGCGAAGT
>CAZLNO010000020.1:0-11961 GCA_964561005.1 uncultured Rhodovibrionaceae bacterium
GGCACGCAAGTGCGCACCCCCGGACGCAATTTCCAGACATCAGGTTATACCGCCTCGCACAACCGGGGCTCCGGCGTGGGGAAACACACGGCGCGGCCTCGCGGCACGGCTCATCCTGGCATGGAATCGCCTGTTGCCATGTGAGGAGAACCAAGGTGGCGTACCGCGAAGAACAGCCGCGCATCACCGGCCGGGACGTCGCGGCGGCCTGGATCCTGGCCGCACTCTTTCTGGTGACGCTGACGCTCGTGTTCTGAGCCCGACTATCCGGCCCGCGCCGCCCGCCGCGGCGGCGCGAGGCTGTCCGCGGCCTCGACCCAGCCGGCCAGTTCGCGCGTCGCCAGTTCCCCGATCAGCGAGACGCTGTCCGGGCTGGCGTTGAGGCAGGGGATGAAGGCGAAGTTCTCGCCGCCGTTCTCGATGAAGGTCTCGCGCCCCTGCATGTTCAGCTCCTCCAGCGTCTCCACGCAGTCGGCGGCGAAGCCGGGGGACACGATGGCGAGGTTCTTCACGCCCGAACGCGCCAGCTCCGCGATGGTCTCGTCGGTGTAGGGCTTCAGCCACTCCTCGCGGCCGAAGCGGGACTGGAAGCACAGCTTCACCTGCTCCTTGCTCCAGCCCAGGCGGTCGCGCAGCAGGCGCGAGGTCTTGGCGCACTGGCAGTGGTAGGGATCGCCCTGCAGCAGATAGCGTTTCGGCAGGCCGTGGAAGGAGGTCAGCAGCACCTCCGGCGTCCAGGACAGCTCGGCCAGGTGCCGCTCGATCGACCGCGCCACCGCCTCGATGTATTGCGGGTGGTCATGGTAGGGCGGCGCGGTGCGGATGGCGGGCTGCCAGCGCATCCGCATCAGCGTGCGAAAGGCGTGGTCGTAGGCCGTCGCCGTGGTCGCCGCCGCGTACTGGGGATAGAGCGCCAGCAGCAGGATGCGCGTGCAGCCCTTGCTCATCAGGTCGTTGATGGCGTCCTCGGTGCGCGGATAGCCGTAGCGCATGGCCCAGTCCACCACGATGTCCTCGCCGAAACGCTCGCGCAGGATGTGCTGCACGCCGTCGGCCTGGTCGCGCGTGATGGTCTTCAGCGGCGACTCGTTGGCCTCGTGGTTCCAGATGGTCTCGTAGGCCTTGCCCGACTTTTTCGGCCGCGTGGTCAGGATGACGGTGTTGAGCAGAAGCTGCCAGAAGACCGGGTTGGCCTCGATCACCCGGCGGTCGGACAGGAACTCCTTCAGATAGGCGCGCATCGACCAGTAGTCGGTCCCCTCCGGCGTACCCAGGTTGAGCAACAGCACGCCCAGCTTCTGCCGCCCGATCTCGGGATGATCGGCGGGGAAATCCGTCTGATAGACCGTGGTGTCGCGCGCCCCGCTCAGGTGCGGCGTCGACCCCGTGCTGCTTGCGAACTCGGCCATGATCCGTCCTCCGGCCTGGGGTGATCCGGCTTCGATCCTGGAAGTAACACCACGGCGCGTTCAGGCAAGGGTGCAACCATGTGGTCCACGCCGAAGAACACAGTCGGGTGACGACAGCCATGGACAGGTGACGCGCTTATCCCATGCCAGCGAAATCCACCGGCTCATCCTTGTCCACCGAGCCCGCCTTGTCCGGCATGGGATACTTCAGGCCGGTGGCGCAGTTGAACAGCACGGCCTCGGCGTCGGGGGACAGCCGGCCGTCGGCCACGGCCTTTTCCCAGGCGGCGAAGGTGGCCGCGCCTTCCGGACACATCAGGACGCCCTCCTCGCGGGCGACGCGGTCGCGCGCGTCAATGAGCACGTCGTCGTCCACCGCCTCCGCCCAGCCCTCGGACTCGCGCACGGCGTCCAGGATCAGGAAGTCGCCGATCGCCACCGGCACGCGGATGCCCGCCGCCACGGTGCGGGCGTCCGCCCACAACTCGGCGTGCCGGGCGCCCGCCTGCCAGGCCTTGACGATCGGCGCGCAGCCGCTCGCCTGCACGGCGATCATCCTGGGTAGCGGGCCGCTCAGCCAGCCGAGCGCCCGCAGCTCCCGGAAGGCCTTCCACATGCCGATCAGCCCGGTGCCGCCGCCGGTGGGATAGAAGATCGCCTCCGGCAGCCGCCAGCCGAGCTGTTCGGCCAGTTCCAGGCCCATCGTCTTCTTGCCCTCGATGCGGTAGGGCTCCTTCAGGGTGGAGAGGTCGAACCAGCCGACCTTGTACTTGCCCTGGCCGACCAGCTTGCCGCAGTCGTTGATGAGGCCGTCCACGCGGTAGACCTCGGCGCCCTGCAGGGCGATCTCGCGCACGTTGATCTCCGGCGTGTCGGCCGGGCAGAAGACCGTGGCGCGCAAGCCCGCGCGCGCGGCGTAGGCCGCCATCGCGGCGCCGGCGTTGCCGTTGGTCGGCATGGCGAGATGGCGCAGCCCCAGCTCCTTCGCCATCGAGACCGCCAGCGCCAGGCCGCGCGCCTTGAACGACCCGGTGGGCAGCCGCCCCTCGTCCTTCGCCAGCAGCCGCCGGCCATACCGCGTGAGCGGGATCAGCGGCGTCGTCACCTCGCCCAGGCCCACCCGGTTTTCGGTCCGGCGCACCGGCAGGAACTCGGCATAGCGCCAGAAGCCGCCCTCGCGCTGCGCCGCCAGCGCTTCCTTCGTGACCGCCTTGCCCAGCGCCTCCAGATCGTAGCGCACCAGCAGCGGCTTGCCCGCCGCCGACAGCCCGTGCACGCGGTCGGCTTCGTAGGTCGCGCCGGTAGCCGAGCATTCCAGGTGGGTGACGAAGGTGGGCAGGTCGTGGGTCATGGCGCGGCCTCTCGTTCAGTGCTCTCCCGCCTCTCTGGCCAGGCTGCCGCAGTCTGCCGCATCCGCCCGGCGGGCGCCAGTTCGGAGGTAAGGCCCTGTTCAGTAGCGCTGGGACGTGCGTTTTGCGGGAATCCCTGCGACATGATACCCGCGACGCATGCGTGTGCACATCACACCCCTCTTGCAATCTATCAATTGATGGGTTACATCTCGTATGGCGAATGCACGAGAAATTCAAGCCTTTCTGACACGTTTCAGGAAGGCCATGGACGACCGCCCACTGGTAATTTGGCCGAACCGAAAGAATCTGGGGTTCCAGTTTGAGAGCGGGTTCGACGAAGATGATCTGGCTTCAACGATTAAAAGGCTAAGACCAGAACATTATGCCTGGGGGCCAAGAGAGGATGATAAGGAGCACCGAGAAGACGGAGAAGTCTGGTGCTTCCGAAAGGAACATGAGGGTTACATGGTATATATAAAGCTGAAACTGCCAAGCTCTCCACATTCTCACCCCATATGCATGTCTTTCCATGAAGATGGACATGTCGATACGTAAGACGTCGCGATTTGAGAGGTCAAATGAAGAACATTGGAAATGATAAAAGAGACCATGCCATCGCTTGCCCTGCTTGCGATCGTCCCGAGGTCGCCGTGCGCGAAGAACGCCGGGAAACGCACACGATCCGCGGTGTGTCGGTCGAGGTCGACTGCGTGATTCGGCGCTGCACGGCCTGTGGGGAAGAGTTCGATTACATGGGCGATCCGGGGTGGCGAAAGGAGGCCTTCCGGAAATATCGCTCGGCCGTGGGTTACCTGCAGCCGGAGCAGATTCGCGAATGGCGGGAAAGGCTGGGCTTGACCCAGGGCGAGGTGACCAGGCTGCTGGGCTGGGGCGAGATCACCTTGGGCCGCTACGAAACCGGCTCGCTTCAGTCGGCGGCGCACGAGCAGCAGCTTCGCGCGCTCATGGCGCCGGCGAACCTGCTCGACCGCCTGCTGAAGACTCCGGATGCCGTGGCCGGGAACAAGCGGTATCGCCTGATCGACCGGCTCCGTCGGGAGGCCATCCGCGAGCACCTGGAGGGCGCCGTTGTCCTGGCCGCCTATCAGCGCGAACCCGACGCCCTGAACGGCCGGCAAACGGTGGACCTGAACCGTCTGCTCGCCGCCTTTCTCGTCCTGGCGGCCGGCGGCGAGCTCAAGACCAAGTTCAACAAGCTGCTGTTCTATGCGGATTTCGCGCATTATCGGCGCCACGGCCGGGGCATCACGGGCCTGCACTACGCCCGCCTGCCGCATGGGCCGGTGCCGGACGACTACCAGGCGCTGATTGCCGCGCTGAGCGAGACCGGCGCGCTAGGCGTTCGCGAGGTGGCGTTCGGCGACGGCTATGTCGGCGAGCAACTCGTGGCGCTGACGCCCCCCGACACCAGCGTGTTGACCCGCGAGGAACGCGAGACGCTGGAGCGCGTGAAGCGCTACTTCCGGGATTGGGGCAGCAAGCGCATCAGCGACCTTTCGCACGAGGAGCCCGCCTGGCGGGAGACCGAGCCGAGCCGCTGGATTTCCTACGACCACGCCGATCGCCTGCGTATTCGGATCGACGAATACGGAGGGCCATGAAAGTTGGCTCGCGGGCCTCACCCTTCGACAAGCTCAGGGTGAGGAAAGGCGCGACTCGAAAAGCGCAGGGTGAGGGGGCACGACGCACACACCCCTCATCCTGAGCTTCACACACCCCTCATCCTGAGCTTGTCGAAGGATCAGGGTTTCACATGGGTAAGCTATGCGTCACTTAGAATAATCACTCCGTCTCTCACCCCCAAAGCCCAGGCTCGGGCGGGTGCACGAGGCTGCCGTCGTAGCGCAGCCCCGGCCGGCGGTCCTCGGCCAGGAGAAGCGGGCCGTCCAGGTCCACCACCTCCGCGCCCTGCGCCACCAGCGTCGCCGGCGCCATGGCCAGCGAGGTGCCGACCATGCAGCCGACCATGACGGCGAAGCCCTGGCGCTCGGCCTCGGCCTTCAGGCGCAGGGCCTCGGTCAGACCGCCGGTCTTGTCCAGCTTGATGTTGACCATGTCGTACTTGCCGGCCAGAGCGGCGAGGCTGTCCGTGGTGTGGCAGGATTCGTCGGCGCAGACCGGCACCGGCCGGGCGATGCCGGCCAGGCCCTCGTCGTCGCCGGCGGGCAGCGGCTGCTCGATCATCTCCACGCCCAGCTCCTTCAGCTCCGGCGCCAGGGCGCGGTACTGCGCGGCCGTCCAGCCCTCGTTGGCGTCGACGATCAGACGGGCTTGCGGCGTGTTGGTGCGGACGGCGGCGATGCAGCTCAGGTCCGCCGGGCCGCCCATCTTGACCTTCAGCAGCGGCCGGTCGGCGTTGCGCTTCGCCATCAGGGCCATGCGCGTCGGCGTGTCGAGCGACAGCGTGTAGGCCGTGGGCACCGCCTCCGGTTCGGGCAGCTTCGCCAGGTCCCAGACCCGCTTGCCGGCGCGCTTGGCCTCCAGGTCCCAGAGCGCGCAGTCCACGGCATTGCGCGCGGCGCCCGGCGGCATCAGGTCCAGCAGCGCCGCGCGGTCCAGGCCGTCCTCCAGATGCCGGCGAAAGCCCTCGACGACGGCGACGACGGTGTCCGGGCTCTCGCCGTAGCGCGGATAGGGCACGCACTCGCCGCGCCCGACGGCGCCGTCCTCGGCCAGTTCGACGACCACCACCTCGGCCGTGGTGCGGCTGCCGCGCGAGATGCGGAAGGTGCCGCGCAGCGGCCAGGATTCCGAACGAACGGTCAGCTCGGGCATGGCGCTAGCCGATCGCGTCGACGATGCGGGCAACGCCGTCGCGCACCGGGTCGACCGTGGGCAGGCCCAGCCGCGCCTCGGTCTCTTCCAGATAGCCTCGCGCGTCCTCGGCGGTCAGCCCCGAGGTGTTCACCGCCACCCCGATGCAGCGCGCCGCCGGGTTGGTCAGCCGCGCCGCCTCCTCGTTGCGGCGGATGCACTCGGCCAGGTCCGGCAGGGGAAAGTCGGGCAGGCCGCGCATGTGCGTGCGCGTGGGCTCGTGGCAGAGCACCAGCGCGTCCGGCTGCGCGCCGTGCAGCAGGCCCAGCGACACACCGGCGTAGGAGGCGTGGAACAGCGACCCCTGCCCCTCCACCACGTCCCAGTGGTCCGGGTCGTTCGCCGGGCTCAGCCACTCCGTCGCGCCGGCGATGAAGTCGGCCACCACGGCGTCGACCGAGACGCCCTCGCCGGCGATCAGGATGCCGGTCTGACCGGTGGCGCGGAAGTCGGCCTTCATGCCGCGCCGGCGCATCTCGGCCTCCAGCGCCAGCGAGGCGTACATCTTGCCCACCGAGCAGTCGGTGCCGACCGTCAACAGCCGCTTGCCGGGCCGCTTGGAACCGCTGGCGACCTCGAAGCGGCGCGTGGGATGGCGCACGTCGAACAGGCGCCGCCGGTGCCGTTCGGCCGCGTCGCGCAGGCGCGCCACGTCGCCGAGGCGGACGTGCAGGCCCGAGGCCAGGTCCATGCCGCGCACCAGCGCTTCCTCCAGCGCGTCGGCCCAGGCCTCGGAGATGACGCCGCCGCGGTTCGCCACGCCGACCACGACCGTGCGGCAGCCCGCCGCCGCGGCCTCGGCGATGGTCATCTCGGGCAGGCCCAGATCGGCCTGGCAGCCGGGCAGGCGGACCTGCCCCTTGCACCAGTCCGGCCGCCAGAAGGCCACGCCCTGCGCCGTCTTGGCCGCGAGCTGATCCGGCGCGTCGCCGAGAAACAGCAGATAGGGATGATCGATCGCCATTGTCCCTCGTTCGCCCCTTTCGTCTTGTCGTTGCACGCGTTCCGGGGGCGCATCCTAGTGCAGAACCGGCGGCGGCGAAACGCCGATGCCGCCCGGCGCGTTGATAGAGGGGCAGCACCGGGAAGAACCGAGACCCGCCATGCCGATCCACAACAGCGATGTCGCCGAGACCCTCGACGAGGTCGCGGACCTGCTGGAGATCGAGGGGGCGAACGCCTTTCGGGTGCGCGCCTACCGCAACGCCGCGCGGACGCTGCGCGACCTGCCGCGCTCGGTGGCGCAGATGGTGCGCGAGGGCGCGGATTTGAGCGAGCTGCCTGGCATCGGCGAGGACCTCGCGGCCAAGATCGCCGAGATCGTCGAGACCGGCGAATTGTCGGCCCTCGAGGAGTTGAAGAAGGAGGTGCCGGCCGGGCTGGTGGAGGTGCTGGGCATCGCCGGGCTCGGTCCCAAGCGGGTGCAGGCGCTGCACGAGCACCTGGGCGTCGACACCATCGACGACCTGACCAAGGCGGCCAAGGCCGGCAAGGTTCGCGAGCTTTCCGGCTTCGGCGCGAAGACCGAGGCCAACATCCTGCACGAGCTGGAGACCCGCGGAACCGGCGAGACCCGCACGAAGCTGCGCGAAGCGGAGGAGGTGGCGGAACCGCTGGTCGCCTACCTGCGCGAGGCGGAGGGCGTCGACAAGGTGATCGTCGCCGGCAGCTACCGCCGGCGCAAGGAGACCGTGGGCGACCTGGACATCCTGGTCACCTGCGCGAAGGACTCGCCGGTGGTCGACCGTTTCGTGGATTACGAGGACGTGCTCGACGTGGTCTCCCACGGCGACACGCGCTCCACCGTCGTCCTGAAGAACGGCCTGCAGGTGGACCTGCGGGTGCTGGAGAAGGTCAGCTACGGCGCGGCGCTGCACTACTTCACCGGCTCCAAGGCGCACAACATCCACGTTCGCCGCATGGGCGTGGCGCGCGGGCTGAAGATCAATGAGTACGGCGTCTTCAAGGGCGACAAGCGCGTCGCGGGCAAGACCGAGGCAGAAGTCTACGACCAGGTCGGCCTGCCCTACATCGCGCCCGAGCTGCGCGAGGACCGCGGCGAGATCGAGGCGGCGCGGAAGGGCACGCTGCCGGAACTCGTCACCCTCGACGACATCCGCGGCAACCTGCACAGCCACACCAAGGCCTCCGACGGCCACGACGCCCCGCGCGAGATGGCCGAGGCCGCGAAGGCGCGGGGCTGGACCTATCTGGCGATCACCGACCACTCCCAGGCGGTGACCGTGGCGAACGGCCTGGACGCCGACCGCCTGGCCGCGCAGATCGACGAGATCGACGCGCTGAACGACGAGCTGGACGGCATCACGCTGTTGAAGTCGATCGAGGTGGACATCCTGGAGGACGGCCGCCTGGACCTGCCGGACGACATCCTGGAACGCCTCGACCTGCGGGTCTGCGCGGTGCACAGCCGCTTCCGGCTGTCGCGCGAGAAACAGACCGAGCGGGTCCTGCGCGCCATGGACAACCCGAACTTCACCATCCTGGCCCACCCCACCGGCCGCCTCATCGGCGGCCGCGAGGGCCATGCCCTCGACGTCGAGCGGGTGATTGCGCACGCCAAGGAAACCGGCTGCGTCCTGGAGATCAACGCCCAGCCCGAGCGCCTGGACCTGGACGACGTCCACGCGAAGATGGCGAAGGACGCAGGCGTCAAGCTCTCCATCGCCACCGACGCCCACACCACCGGCCACCTGGATTTCATGCGCCACGGCGTCGACCAGGCCCGGCGCGGCTGGCTCACCGCCGACGACGTGGTGAACACGCGCTCGCTGCGGGAACTGCGGAAGGTGTTGAAGCGGTCGTGAAGGCTGCGAGCGCGGATTTGTTAGGACTGTCGAAAACGAGACGCTGAACGGTCGTCCAGCACTTCAGAATTCATCTCGGCACGGCCAGCAGATCCAGATGATCAACGCCGAGCTCCTCTAGAACTTCGTAGACCTCCTCCGCACGGTCGCAGCTTTGTCGATTTCCATGACGATGGCAGATTTGAAGCTGATAGCCCAGGTCCTGAACCCAGGTCAGATGATCGCGCCAGTGAATCTGCGACACGCCCCAGAGTGATTGCGGCGTGAACTCCCAGACCAGCAATGGGCGGCACCGACTGATCATTTCACGGGCGCCAAGAAACACATTGTGTTCCGCGCCCTCGACATCAACTTTCATGAGATCAATAGTGCGTCCGGCCGGGACCAGACAGTCCACCGGCAGGCACGCCACCGTCTCGGTCGCCAGGAGTCGCGCCGAATCTTCCGGCAAGCGCTCGGATAGCCCGTTGGAGTGGTCAGGGTGATACGATAGCAGCCCGAGGTCTCGGCCTGCGGCAGCTTGCACAATTCGGAGCTGGTCGAATTGGTTCTGGCGCCGACTGGCTTCGATTAATTTGACATTGTTCTCGCTTGGCTCCATCGCCAGCACCAAGCCCTCCGCGCCGACCAAACGCGCGGCAAGCAAACTAAAATAGCCAATATTGGCGCCGACATCAACAACGCGTTTTCCAGGCGCAAGAGCTTCTTTGAACACTTGTGTTACATGTGGCTCGTAACTTCCAGAAAGAACATGGCGCCCGACAGCGAGGTCGTTCGTGTCCGCCCATATCGAAAAGCTCTCGACTTTGCCGAGCCGCAAATCCTCCGGAATGGAGTAATGAGTTCGGTTGTGCTCCGCGAATTCGTAGGAATTGAGGTAGCTGGCCACCACGCTGTGTAGGTCCTCGCCAACTCGAGACACGTGCCCCGGCCACTCGCTACGGTGCGGAGAGCGTCCTAGCAGAAGCCGAAAGCAGTAGTAGATGTCCTCGGCAGTGGCCTGTTTATCGTGCTCGATCTGCCAGGGCCGTTCCAACAGGGGCCGGCACTGTGGCCCCTTCCGGTGCTCGATCTTTGGATCCTTGCGCCTGCCGCGGATAAATGTGCGGGCGATATGAGCAGCAGTCGTCTTGAGAAGGCGTGACATCATGCGCAGCATTAACCTGTGATAGCCGTAAAAGGGCAAGACTCGACATTTTTGGCGTACGATGCGAGCGAGGCATTTCGTGCCATAGTGGCTCCCGGTTGAAAAGAGCTTTGGCATACCGCTCGGTCGCTGCGACCGCTGTCCCCGATCTCTGGCGCCGCCCCTGGCGACACCATTCGGGTGATGCTATAAGATACGTCGATTCTTTATTTTCATGTTTCGTTCTCATGATGCGGGATGTCCGAATGGAAAAGTGGATCAGTGTCCTATCCGGCCTCTTCCTTTTGGCCGTGGCGGCGTTTGCCTGGGGGTGGAGTGCCGGTGATCTCGGCATATTCCCCGCCGAGAAGATTCGTTCGGTCCAGAACGAAGTGCATGACTTCATGAAAGGGGACGTCCAGGATCAAGATTTGACGCTCACGGAGAAATTGGCCAACGACCTGGGTGGTCGCCCGCATCGACTTCTTGTCAGTGAGCTTTATAATAAAAAGTTCAATGGGTGTGGCCGTCTGAAGACCCATTTTCAATTAGAGCCGGAATCTTGCTCCTTGATGTCAGAACCCGAAAAAGAAACCTTCGGACCGGGATACTTGGCTTTCGGACCCTATGTATACCTCTCTGAAGGTCGCTATCGCGCCGAGATTGTTTACAGCGCATCGTATCCTTCTGACCAACCTGTCGGAAGGTTTGATATTGTGTCGAATTTGGGCAACACTAAGATACTGCCCGCTGAAACAGCTTTAGGAACCGCGGGTAGTTTAAAGCGTGTAGTATTCCAGTTTGATCTTCCGAATCCTCAATCTAATGTCGAGGTACGTTTTTTTCTTGAAAAGCCTGCAAGTGTTAAAATTAAACATATAAAAATCTCCCGCATGTCTTACGGAACTCCCTCTCGCCGAATCGAATTGGATATCCCGGATCTTCGGGAGCGTCGAGACAACCCGTATATTCTTACCAATTCTCAAAATGGATTAGGTGATGGGTACTTTCTAGTATTCGGCTCCATAGACATGCAAGAATCAGTGCACGGAATTTTTATCATAGATGAAATTGGAGAAATAATACATAAGATTCCAGTAAAAGATGATGCCGTGCGAAATGCGATCGATAACGGTAATGTATCTTATTCTGACAAAATCGGTTATATCACTCCCGAAACGCGTTTTCCTCACGGATTGGAAGTCATGTCGGACGGGAGTGTCATTATAAATGATGGAGATCCGGGGAATACCATTCGGCGTATCGATTGGTGCGGGCAGGAGGTTTGGACGAGACATGCGCGTTCTCATCATGCAGTCAACGTTACTGAAGACATCGTATGGCATCTTGGTATTAATAATAGATTCGTGCAAAGAAATGCCAGGACAGGTGAGATTATACGCGAAATATCATGGGACAGCGTTCTTTCCGCGAATCCCAAATTGGGCGTTTTGAAAATCCGTCATGACGTGTTTAAAGATAAGGTTTTTCCATTACCCTACCATTTTAATGATATTGATCCGCTCTTAAGTGAACTTTCGGACAAATTTCCGATGTTTGAATCTGGTGACCTGTTGGTGAGCGCCCGCTCTCTTGATTTGGTGTTCGTTCTAGATCCGGAAACGCTGAAAGTGAAGTGGTGGCGTGCTGGCCCTTGGCGCCGTCAGCACGATCCAGATTGGCAACGCAATGGAAAAATAACAGTCTATGACAACCAAGTTGTAGATGAAATGTCCAGTGGCGCGTCACGAGTCGTGCAGATCGACCCGGCGACTATGGCGACGAACGTAATTTATGACGGCGCGCAGCACGACGTATATAGCAAAATCACAGGCACACATCAGGTTCTGGCGGACGGATCCATCGTCATGACCTCCCCGCAGCAGGGCCGGGCCGTGTGGATCGAGCCGGACGGCAGTCTGCGCTTCGACCTTCGCAACGCCTACGACGACCGAGCCAACCTCCTGTTGTCCGAGGTGCGCCACATCCCGGCGGATTTCTTCGCCTTCGATCCGGCCCAACGCCGTTGCGAGGCGGGCGAGACAGCCACGACCTCGGCCAAGTGAGGCGGCGCGCACGGGCGTCGGGCCGCCCGAGGATGGCCTTGACAGCCTGAACCGGGGGACCGTATGCACCGAAGCCAGTCGCCGCGGGGACACGCCTGAGATCAAGGGGAGAATCGCGTTGCGAAGCAAATACCGTCTCCTGCCGGTCATGTTCATGATCGGGGTGCTGCTTGCGCCGAGCAGCGCGTGGGCGTACCTGGGGCCCGGTCTCGGCGCGGGCGCCATCGCCGCCATCCTGGGCGTCATCGGGGCCGTTTTCCTGGCGATCGTCGGCGTCGTCTGGTATCCGCTCAAGCGCGTGATCAAGGGGCGGCGGCGCGCGCAGGCCCAAAACCCGCAGGCCCAAAA
>CAZLNO010000020.1:12061-26284 GCA_964561005.1 uncultured Rhodovibrionaceae bacterium
CGCAGGCCCAAAACCCGCAGGCCCAAAAGGAGAATGCGGATCGCCGCTGACCTGCTCGCCTGGGGCCTGCTTCTCGGCGCGACGATCCTCGCCGTCGAGCTGTTGCTGCGCGCGCGAGTCGTCGAGAAGGCGGCACCGCTCGCCCGGACGGCCCGCAAGAGCGCGCGCCTGCTCACCGTTGGCGGCGTGTCGGAGCATCACAAGGCGCGCGCCTTCACGCTCTACGCCCGCCGGGTTCTGGGCAGCACGCTGGCGACCGTGGCGGCGGTCGCGGCCTGCCTCAGCCCGCTGATCGTGTACGAGGCCGGCAAGTTCGCCGTCGGCTGGAAGGGAAGCTCCCTGCTTGTCGAAGCCGTCGTGGCGACTGTCGTGGCCGCGGCCTACCTCGCCTGGCGCACTGCCCGCACCTGACGTCGCATGAGCTATAACCGCGTCTCGCGTCTGCTGCACCGCCTCGCCCTCGGCAACGCCGTCGTGCCGGAGATGGCCTTCGACCTGGAGCGCGCGACGGCGGGCAGGACCGCGGCGGCCTGCGGGCAGGGGCAACACGTGTTCGTGTCGGGTCTGGCCCGGTCGGGCACGACGATCCTGCTGCGCCTGCTGTACGCCACGGGGGCGTTCACCTCGCTGACCTACCGGGACATGCCCTTCGTCCTCGCGCCGAACCTCTGGGCGGCCGTCGCCGGAAAATGGGCGACGCGGGGGACGGCGTTCGAGCGCCCGCACGGCGACGGCCTGAAGGTGGACTACGACACGCCGGAGGCCTTCGAGGAGGTGTTCTGGCGCGTCTTCGAGGGGGGCGCCTACATCCGGCCCGATTCCCTGGTGCCGATGACGGCCGACCCCCGGACCGTGGCGGCCTACCGGGACTATGTCGCTCTGGTGCTCAAGCGCGCCGGCGGGGCGCGCTACCTGGCCAAGAACAACTACAACGTCCTGCGCCTCGGGGCCTTGCGCGAGGCTTTCCCGCGCGCGACCATCGTAATCCCCTTCCGCGCGCCGTTGGACCACGCCGCCTCCCTGCGCGCCCAGCACGCGCGCTTCAAGGGTCTCGCGGCGCAGGACTCCTTCACCTCGGCCTACATGCGCTGGCTGGGCCACTACGAGTTCGGGCCGCAGGCGCGGCCGATCGCCACCGGAGTCGCCCCGAAACCACAGGACCTCGACCCCGACGGCCTGGACCACTGGCTGGCCCAGTGGGTGAATGTGTACGAGCATGTGGCGCGGGAGTTGCCCTCCCTGGGGGATGCCGTGTTGCCCATCGCCTACGAACGCCTGTGCGACGCGCCGGCGGAGACCTGGGCGACGCTGGCGCGGTCCCTCGATCTCCCGGCCGGTCTGCCCGCGGCCGAGCGCATCGTGCCGGCCACGCAACCGGTCGATCGATCCGAGGCCGACCCCGCGCTGCTGCGCGCGGCCGAGGAGCTTTATGACCGCCTGGCGGGCCGGCAGCCTGAACCGCTGGCGCCCGCCCCGGCGTAACGGTGCCCTCCCGACGTGCGCATGGACGCCGCCGCGCGCCCGCGCCATGATGGCTGCCAGCAATCGCCGACCAAGGGGAGCGCCATGCCCGAGCTGCCCGACATCGAGGTGTTTCGCCGCCGGATCGAGGCGCACGGACTGGACCGGCTGATCGCCGAGGTGGACCTGCGCGATCCCGAGCGCCTGCGCGGCGCGTCGGCCGAGGACCTGAGGGCGGCGCTCACCGGCTATCGCTTCGAGCAGGCGCGGCGGCACGGCAAGGTGCTGTTCGTCAAGGTGAGCTGCGGCTGGCGGCTCGTCATGCATTTCGGCATGACCGGCTTCGTCGCCTTCTACCCCGACCCGGCGGACGAGCCGGGACACCCGCGGCTGGTGCTGCGCTTCGCCGACGGCGGCTGGTTCGCCTTCGACGACCAGCGCAAGCTCGGCTGGCTGGAGCTGACGGACGACATCCCGTCCTACCTGCACGCGCAGGGGATCGGGCCGGACGCGCTGGTCATCTCGCGCGACGACCTGCACGCGCTGCTGCACGGCAAGCGCGGCCAGGTCAAGCCGGCGCTGATGGACCAGGAGCGCATCGCCGGCATCGGCAACGTCTATGCCGACGAGATCCTGTTCCAGGCCGGCGTGCGCCCCGACCACGCCTGCAACGAGCTGAGCCAGGACCAGATCGACGCGATCCACCAGGCCCTGCGATCGGTGCTGACGCAGGCTGTCGAGGCCGACGCCGACCCGGAGAAGATGCCGTCGTCCTGGCTGACCCCATTGCGCGGCGCGGACGACGCGCGCTGCCCGCGCTGCGGCGGCCCGCTGGAGACCGCCAAGGTCGGCGGCCGCACCGCGTACGCCTGCCCCAACTGCCAGAGCTGAGCCCGGCGATGAAGCTGACCTTCCTGGGCACCCGCGCCTATATCGACGCCTGCGCGAGCGAGCACCGGCGGCACAGCGCGGCGTTGCTGACGCATGCAGGCGGGCGGGTGATGATCGACTGCGGCGAGGACTGGCGGGAGGCGGTGTGGGAGATCGCGCCCGACGCCATCGTGCTCACCCACGCCCACCCGGACCACGCCTGGGGCCTCAAGGACGGCGCGCCCTGCCCCGTGCATGCCACCGCCGCGGCCTGGGAAACGCTGGCCGACGATCCCATCGAGACCCGCCATACCGTGAGCGGGCGTACGCCCGTCACCGTCTGCGGCATCACCTTCGAGGCGTTCGGCGTCGAGCACTCGACGCGCTGCCCGGCGGTGGGCTACCGCATCCGGGCGGGTGGCGGACCGATCTTCTACGTCCCGGATGTGGCCTACATTCCCGAGCACGCCGCGGCGCTGGACGGCGTACGGCTGTACGTCGGCGACGGCGCCAGCCTGGAGCGCTCGCTCGTCCGCAAGCACGGCGACCGCCTGCTGGGCCATGCCCCGGTGCGCCAGCAGCTCACCTGGTGCGAGAAGGAAGGCGTGCCGGAAGCGATCTTCACCCACTGTGGGCGCGACGTGGTCACGGGCGACCCGGACGCCATGACGGCGCGGCTGCGCGAACTGGCCGACGAGCGGGGCGTGCGGGCGCGATATGCCGTCGACGGGCTGGAGATCGCGCTGTCCTGAGCGGTGAGCGGCGCCTTCGCTATTCCGCCGCCTCCGCCGGCACGGCCTCCGCGACCGGCCGGCTGTAGCGCCAGAGGTGGGCCGGCGGGAAGTTCGCGACGGCGATACCCAGGCGCTGGCCGAGCAGCCCCAGCTTCTCGTGCGGCAGCGGCGACTTCAGCGAGTAGGTGTATTGCACCACGATGCCGTCCGGCTTGGTCACGGCAAAGCACTCGTCCATGTACGCGCGCTGCTTGTCCAGCGGGAACTGCAGCGCCGGGATGCCGGAGATCAGCGAATCGACGCGGCCGACCACCTCTGGCGGCAGGATCTCGCTTGGCCGCGTGGCGTCGCCGTCGATGACGGTGGCCTTGGGAAAGCGACGGCGCAGGCAGGCCAGCATGTCCTTGTCGACCTCGACCAGGAAGAGGTTGCGCTCGTCCAGCCCGGCATCCAGCAGCCCCCGCGTGATCGTGCCGGTGCCGGCGCCCAGCTCCACGACGATGTCGTCCCTGGAATGGACGGTGTTCTTCGCGACGAGGCGGGCCAGCGCCTTCGAGCTCGGAATGATCGATCCGACCCGCAAAGGATGCGCCAGCCAGCGGCGAAAAAACAAAGCGACTTCGGCGGACTGCGACGACATGGATCTCCCCTGCACTGTAACGCGTTCATGCCCCGGAACACGCGATGCGCCGATACATAATCGCCATCGCGGGATTTCACCAGGGGCTGGTTGATCCGTGGCCGGTTCGCCAAGGCTTTGCCTTGACCGCTCGCGGCGCATTGCTACAGTCGCGCCGCCCCGACCGGCCCCGGCACCTCCCGGCGTCGAACTTTGCAGATTTTGCGGGCCTGAGCCAAGGTGGATCGTGATGAGCGTCGACTATAAATCGACTGTCTTCCTCCCGCGGGCCGACAGCTTTCCCATGCGCGCGCGCCTGCCGCAGCGCGAGCCGGAGACGCTGCGCAAGTGGGACGAGATGGATCTGTTCGGCAAGCTGCGGGCCGCCTCGGCCAGGCGCGAGAAGTACATCCTGCACGACGGCCCGCCGTACGCGAACGGCCACCTGCACATGGGCCACGCGCTCAACAAGATCCTCAAGGACGTGGTCAACCGGGCCTGGCAGATGATGGGCTACGACGCCCACTACGTCCCGGGCTGGGACTGCCACGGCCTCCCCATCGAGTGGAAGGTGGAGGAGCGCTACCGCGCCCAGGGCCGCGACAAGGACGAGGTGCCCACGACCGAGTTCCGCCGCGAGTGCCGGGAGTTCGCCGAAAAGTGGATCGACGTGCAGATCGAGGAGTTCAAGCGCCTCGGCGTGCTGGGCAACTGGGACAAGCCCTACACCACGATGAGCTACGCCGCCGAGGCGCAGATCGTGCGCGAGATCGGCAAGTTCCTGCACGGCGGCGCGCTCTATCGCGGTTCGCGGCCGGTGCTCTGGTCGGTGGCGGAGAAGACCGCCCTGGCCGACGCCGAGGTGGAGTACCACGACCACACCTCGCCCACCATCTGGGTGCGCTTCCCGGTCGTGCGGGCGGGACATCCGGCGCTGGAGGGCGCGGCGGTCGTCATCTGGACGACGACGCCCTGGACGATTCCGGGCAACCGCGCAGTCGCCTGCGACCCGGACGCGGACTATGTCGTCGTGGAGGTCAGGGCGGCCGCGGGCAACGAGCGGGTCCGGCCGGGTGAGCGCATCGTCGTGGCGCGCGCCTTGCTGGCGCAGGTGGCGGCCGAGGCCCAACTCGACGACCACGCCATCCTGGCCGGGATGACGGGCCGCGAGCTGGCCGGCACCGTCTGCGCGCATCCCTTCCGCGGCCAGGGCTACGACTTCGACGTGCCGCTGCTGGAAGGCGACTTCGTCACGATGGAGCAGGGCACGGGCTTCGTGCACATCGCGCCGGGCCACGGCACCGACGACTGGCAGCTCGGCCGCAAGCACGGCCTGGAGGTGCCGCACACCGTCGACGCCGACGGCGCCTTCATGGACCATGTGCCGCTGTTCGCCGGCAAGCGCACCTACACGCCGGAGGGCAAGCCGGGCGACGCCAACCCGGCGGTGATGGACAAGCTGGCCGAGGTCGGCGCGCTGCTGCATCGGGGCAAGCTGCGCCACAGCTATCCGCACTCCTGGCGCTCGAAGGTGCCGCTGATCTTCCGCAACACGCCGCAGTGGTTCATCGCGATGGACGAGAGCGGCCTGCGGGAGAAGGCGCTGCGGGCCATCGACGCCACCGCCTTCTATCCCGCCGCCGGCAAGGCGCGGCTGCGCGCCATGATCGAGAGCCGGCCCGACTGGTGCGTCTCGCGCCAGCGTTGGTGGGGCGTGCCGCTGCCGATCTTCGTCCACAAGGAAACCGGCGAGCCACTGCGCGACCCGGCCGTCATCGACCGCGTCGCCGCGATCTTCGAAGAGGAGGGCGGCGACGCCTGGTTCGAGAGCGATCCCCAGCGCTTCCTCGGCGAGGCCCACGACGCCGCCGACTTCGAGCAGGTGACCGACGTCGTGGAGGTCTGGTTCGACAGCGGCTCGACGCACGCCTTCGTGCTGGAGGCGCGGCCGGAGCTGAAGTGGCCGGCGGACCTCTACCTGGAGGGCTCGGACCAGCACCGCGGCTGGTTCCACACCTCGCTGCTGGAATCCGCCGGCACGCGCGGGCGCGCGCCGTACGACGCGGTGCTGACGCACGGCTTCGTGCTGGACGCAAAGGGCCACAAGATGTCCAAGTCGCTGGGCAACGTCATCGCCCCGCAGGACGTCATGGCGGAGAAGGGCGCGGACATCCTGCGCCTCTGGGTGGTCGCCTCGGACTACAGCGAGGACCTGCGCATCGGCGAGGAAATCCTGCGCTATCAGGTCGACGCCTACCGCCGGCTGCGCAACACCCTGCGCTACCTGATCGGCAATCTGGCCGACTTCGACGCGGCCGAGCGGCTGCCGGCGGCGGAGATGCCGGAACTGGAGCGGTGGGTGCTGCACCGCCTGGCCGAGCTGGACGCCGTGGTGCGCGAGGGCGTGCGCGGCTACGACTTCATGACCATCTATCGGGAGCTTTATCACTTCTGCGCCGTCGACCTCTCGGCCTTTTACTTCGACGTGCGCAAGGACTGCCTGTATTGCGACCGCCCGGATTCGACGCGCCGGCGCGCCTGCCGCAGCGTGCTGGACACGCTGTTCGACTGCCTGACCGCCTGGCTGGCGCCGCTGATCTGCTTCACCGCCGAGGAAGCCTGGTGGGCGCGCGGCGGCGGCGAGGTGGAAAGCGTGCACCTGCGCACCTTTCCCGAGGTCCCGGCGGCCTGGCGCGACGCCGCGCTGGACGAAAAGTGGGCCAGGGTCCGCAAGGTCCGCCGCGTCGTCACCGGCGCGCTGGAGGTGGAGCGCGCGGAAAAGCGCATCGGTTCCGGCCTGCAGGCGCACCCGACGGTCTACATCGCCGACCCGGCGCTGGCCGGGGCGGTGGCGGATGTCGACCTGGCCGAGATCTGCATCACCTCCGCCGTCACCGTCGTGGCGGAAGCACCGCCCGAGGGCGCCTTCACCCTGGACGAGGTGCCGGGCGTGGGCGTCGTGCCCGGCCTGGCCGAGGGGCAAAAGTGCCAGCGCTGCTGGCAGGTGCTGCCGGAGGTCGGCGGCTTTCCGGAGGCGCCCGAGACCTGCGCGCGCTGCGCCGACGCGGTGCGGCACCTCGGCAAGGCCGCGGAATAGCGGCGGCGCGCACGAGATGCTGCGTTTGGGCCTCCTCGTCGCCGCCATCGTCCTGCTGCTGGACCAGGCCACCAAGTGGTGGATTCTCTCGGCGGTGATGCAGCCGCCGACGATCGTGGAGGTCACCTCGTTCTTCAACCTCGTGCTGGTGTGGAACCGGGGCATCTCCTTCGGCCTGCTGGGCGAAGGCGACCAGACGCAGGCCTGGGTGCTGGCCGCCTTCGGCACGATCGTGGCGGGCGGCCTGCTGGTCTGGCTGCAGCGCGCGGCCCTGCCGCGGCTGCCCAGCCTGGGCGTGGGGCTGATCGTGGGCGGCGCGCTGGGCAATGTCGTGGACCGCCTGCGCTTCGGCGCGGTGGTGGACTTCCTGGATTTTCACCTCGGCGGCTATCACTGGCCGGCGTTCAACGTGGCCGACAGCGCGATCACGATTGGCGTGGCGGCGCTGCTGCTGGATGCGGTCTTGCGGGATCGCCCCGAAAACGCCTAGATTGCACAGCCTCCATCAAGCGAAGGTGACGGGACGATGACCAGGGGATATGGCCGCTGGGCCGTGATCGCGGGCGCGCTGGCCGTCCTGCTGGCGGCGAGCGGCTGCACCAAGATCCGGGAGAGCGTGGGGCTGACCAAGAATCCGCCCGACGAGTTCCGCGTGGTCTCGCGGGCGCCGCTCACCATCCCGCCGGAGTTCGAACTGCGTCCGCCTGAGCCCGGCGCGCCGCGACCGCAGACCGGCACGCCGCGCGACCAGGCGGAGCGGACGGTCTTCCGCAAGGACGATGGGCAGGAAGGCGACGCGCCGGCCTACGCCGGCAAGCCGGGCATGTCGCGGGGCGAGCAGGCGCTGCTGGCCGCGGCGGGCGCCGACCAGGCGCCGGAGGATATCCGCCAGCTCGTCGACCAAGAAACCCGGCGCTTGCGCACGGAGAGCCGCAGCCTTGTGGACACGCTGGTGTTCTGGCAGGAACCGCGGGACCCCGCCGAGGTCGTCAACGCCGAGGCGGAAGCGCGGCGGCTTCAGGAGAACGCGGCGCTGGGCAAAAACGCGACCGAGGGCGAGACGCCGACCATCGAGCGGCGCGAGCGCGGCTTCCTGGAAGGCGTGTTCAGCGGCATCTTCTAGGTCCTTGCCGCCGACCGGCCGGCCCCCGGCCGCGCCGTCGCATTCGGACAAGCGCGAATCCGGCGTCGCGGAACAGGCTGTCGGCACGCGCGGCGCGGACGGATAGCGGCATGGCGGCGATGACCAGGAACGACGACGAAAGGCTCGGGCACATCTCCTACAGCGGCGAGCCGACCCGCATGCTGTCGCCGGAATCGCAGGCGCGCCAGCACGAACGCGTGCGCGAGGCGCACGAAATGGAGCTGGTCGAGGACTATGTCGAACTGATCGCCGACCTGCAGCACGCCCACGGCGAGGCGCGCGCGGCGGACGTGGCGCGGCGGCTGGGCGTCACCCACGCCACGGTCCACAACATGGTGAAACGGCTGGTGGACCTGGGTCTCGTCACCAAGGAGCCCTACCGCGCCATCTTTCTCACCGAGCGCGGCGCGCGCGTGGCCGAGCGCTCGCGCCGCCGCCACGCCATCGTGCTGCGCTTCCTCCGCGCCGCCGGGGTATCCGAGGCCACGGCGCACGAGGACGCCGAGGGCATCGAGCACCACGTCAGCGACGAGACCCTCGCCGTGCTCCAGCGGCTGACCGAGGACCTGCTGGCGCGGGAGTAGCAAAAGAGCAGTTGTGTTGTTTCGTCATCCCGTGCGCACCGCGGCACTGCCGTGCTGCATCGCATTCGGGATGACGCGCTCGGACCAACTGCCACTGGTAAAAGCCCTTCCCGACGATCTCCGCCTTCATTGTTTCCGGTCGTGCCACAGTCTTTTCATCGCCGCCCGGTTTGTCGCGCCGGCGTACAGGTCTATGTTCGGACGGGCCGCGACGGACGGTGACTGTCAGGGAGGTCTTGCGTGTCCGGGGCGATCGACATGGCGCTGTTGCGGACGCTGGCGCTGCCCTTCGCGGTGGCCGCGGCGACGGGGCTGGCCGCCCTGGCGGCGGGCTGGACGCGGGCGGGGCTGGCGGTCGCGCTGGCGGTGCTGCTCGGCGGCCTGGCCGGCCACGCGGCGATCGCCGGCGTGCCGGCGGTGCCGCCGCATGGCGCCGTGGACAAGCTGCCCTGGCTGGCACTCGGCGGCGCGGCGCTGGGGCTGGTCGGGCAGCGTCCGCATGACGAGCGGGGGCGGTTCGCCCTGGTCGCCGCCGGGGCGGGCGCGGCGCTGATCTGGGTCGGCTGGCCGCGCCTATGGGTTCCGCAGGTGCAGGCCTGGATGGCGGCGCTGCTGCTCTGGGCGGGCGCAAGCTGGGCGCTGTGGCGGCTGCGCGAGGTCGGGCGCGGCGGCGGCGCGCTGCTGCTGATCGTCGCGACGGCGGCGGCGGCCGGAATCGCGCTCTACGGTTCGTCCTACCGCATGGCGCAGCTCATCGGCGTGCTGGCCGCCGCCCTGGCCGGCGGCATGGCGGGCGCCGGGGCGGCCGGCGGCGGCTTCGGCCCGGCGGCACGGCTGGCGGTCGCGGGACCGCTGCTGGGCCTGGTGGCGATGCTGGCCTTCTACACCAGCGCGGATTCGCTGGCGCTGTTGCTTTTGCTGCCGATCTTCCTGGCCGACCGGGCCGCCGCGGGGCTGGCGGGGGAGGCTCCGGCAAGGAGCCTGCGCCGCCGGGCACTGCTGGGGGCGGCGGCGTTGCTGCCCGCCGGCGCCGCCGTCGCCGTGGCGCTGTGGCGTGCCGGACCGCTGTATTTCTAGGGAACCCGTCGCCGATGCAGCTTCGCAACGACACCGAACGCTATGGCCTGGTGGCGCAGGCCTTCCACTGGATCGTGGTGCTCGGCATCGTCGTCCAGTACGGCCTCGGCTGGTACATGGAGGACCTGCCGAACAGTCTTTACAAGGTCCAGGTCTACAACCTGCACAAGTCGATCGGGCTGACCATCCTGGCGGTGGCGGTGCTGCGACTGCTCTGGCGCCGGGCAAACCCCGCCCCGCCGCTGCCGCCGGGCCGGCCGCGCTGGGAGGCCTGGGCCGCGCGGGCGAGCCACGCCGTGCTGTACGCGCTGATCTTCGCCCAGCCGCTGACCGGCCTGGGCATGGTGCTGTTCGCGCAGTTTCCCAGCGAGATCTGGGGCTTTCCGCTGCCCAAGCCCGCCGCCGACAAGAGCGTCGAGGACGCCTTCAAGGCGGCCCACTTCTATCTGCAATGGATCACGCTGGCGGTCGTCGCGCTGCACGTCGCGGCGGCGCTGCGCCATCACTTCGTGCTGAAGGACGCGGTGCTGCGGCGCATGCTGCCCGCGTCCGCGCGCAAGACCGAGACGGGAGCCTGACATCATGCTGCGTGCCCTCCTCGCCGCCGCGCTCCTCCTCTTCGGCGCCGGCGGGACGAGCCTCGCCGCCCCGGCCTGGCAGGTCGACAAGGAAGCCAGTCGCGTCGGCTTCACCGCCTGGCAGTCGGGGACGCCGGTGCCGGGGGAGTTCGAGAATTTCAAGGCGGAGATCCGCTTCGCCCGCGACGACCTGGAAAACAGCGCCGTCGACGTGCAAATCGAGATCGCCAGCGTGGCCACGGGCTCGATGGACCGTGACCAGACCATCACCTCGCCCTCGCTGTTCCACGCCCAGAAGTATCCGACCGCGCGCTTCCAGGCCGACCGCTTCGTCCATGAAGGCGGCAGCACCTACGTCGCGAAGGGCGAGCTGACCATGCGCGACCAGACGCATCCCGTGGACCTGCCCTTCGAGCTGGAGATCGCCGAGACGGACGGCCGCCTTAAGGCCGTGGCCGAGGGACAGGTGACCGTCAAGCGCCTGCGCTGGGGCGTCGGCCAGGGGCAATGGGAGGATACCTCGATGGTGCCCGACGAGGTGCGAATCGAGATCCGCATCGTGGCGACGCGACCCAGGACGCCCTGACCGCGGCGGCGGACAGATCCCGGATCAGCGAGGCAGCACGGGCGTGCCGCATCGCATCCGGGATGACGCGTCACGATGAATTGCCGCTGGCATTACCCCCCTCGGACAGGGCCTTCGCGAGGACGGCGCGCGCGCGTTCCGCCACCGCCTCCGGCGCGCCCGAGGCGTCCACCGCCGGCCAGGCGATGCCATCGCCCGGCGCGCGTTCGAGCTGGCCGGCCACGACCGTCGGGGTGGCGTCCGAGGCGTCGCCCTCGCGCGCGGCCACGCGGTCCATCAGCGTCTCGCGCGGCGCCGTCAGCCAGAGGCCGCAGAACGGCACGCCGGCCTGCTCGGCCAGCTTGCGCACCGTCGCCCTGTCCTCGCGGCGCAGGAAGGTCGCCTCGACGATCACGCCGCGCCCGGCCGCCAGACCACGCCGCGCGCGATCCAGCATCCGTTCGTAGACCTGCGCGTTGATGCGTCCCTGGTAGGCCGACTCGGGCAGCCGCTCTTCCTCCGCCACGCCGAAGATGCGCTTGCGCTCCACGTCGCTGCGAAACAGCAGGGCGCCGGGCGGCGCGCCGAGGCCGGGAGCGAGCCGTCGGGCCACCGTCGTCTTGCCGGTGCCCGAGACGCCGCCGACGGCGACCAGCGCCGGCGGGGCCGGGTCCAGATAGGCCCGCGCGGCGGCGAAATAGTCGGCGATTTCACCGCGGAGTTCCTCGCGCCGGGCGGCGTCCGTCTGCGCCGCCAGGGCGCTGGCGCCGACCTTGGCGCGGATGGCCGCGCGCAGCGACAGGAACAGCGGCATCGCCGCCAGCCCCTCCAGGTCGTCGCGCTGCTGGAGATAGCGGTTCAGCACCCGGTTCGCCGCCCAGTCGAGCCCGCGCCTGTCCAGGTCCATGACCAGGAAGGACAGGTCGTAGAGCACGTCGATGCAGGCGATGGCGTCGTTGAACTCCACCGCGTCGAACAGCCTGGGCGCGCCGTCCAATAGCACCACGTTGCGCAGGTGCAGGTCGCCGTGGCAGCGGCGCACGAGGCCCTCGTCCGTCCGCCGATCCAGCAACGCGCGCAGGTCTTCCAGCGCGCGCCGGCTGGCCTCGCTCAGGCGCGCCGCCGCCTCGGGGTCGAACAGCTCGGGGCTCTCCGGAAACTCGGCGGCGTTCTCGTCGACGACCCAGCCCAGCGCCTCGGCGCCGCCGCCCGCAACCGGCTCCGCCGCTTCGTGAAAGGCGGCCACGGCGCGGGCAAGGGCGTCGACCGTGGCCGCGTCCAGGCGTCCCGCCTCCGCGACGTGGCTCAGCAGCGCCTCCTGGGGGAAGCGCCGCATCACGACGACCCACTCCACGACGTCCCTGGTCTCCGCGGCCGGTCCCTCGGGCTGCAGCTCGCCGAGGGCCAGCGCCCCGTCCGCGCCGCGCACGACCGGACGGACGCCCAGGTAAAGCTCGGGGGCGGTGCGGCGATTGCGCGCCAGTTCCGTCGCGCAGGCCTCGCGCCGCTTGTCCAGGGTGGAAAAGTCCATGTAGGGAAAGGCAACGGCGCGCTTGACCTTGTAGGCCCGCTCGCCGGCCAGGAACACCATCGAGGCGTGGGTATCCAGGCGCCGGACCTCCTCCCCTTCGGACGGGCCGTGGGTCGCCGGGTCGGCCAGAAGGCGCGCCACCGGCGCCTGGTCGGCGACCTGGTGGTCGGTCCCGCCGCTGTCGTCGCTCATCGTCGCAAGACTCCCGCCGGAAAAGGTTAACGCCTGGCGCGACCGACTTACGCGCCCGGTGGCGGCGGGTCAACGCATCCAAGGCGCGGTCGCCCCGGGCTGCCCCCGGCTTGACTCATCCGCGCGCAAAACCACGTCCGGGTTATCAAGCGCGACAAGGAGGCAAGCCGTGACGGCAACACCGGATTCGCGCACCCCGGCCCAGGCGATCGAGGACCATATTCCGGCGCTGCGGCGCTATGCGCGCGCGCTGACTCGCGACCCGGAGCGCACGGAAGACCTGGTGCAGGACTGCGTCGAGCGCGCGCTGTCGCGGATCGATCGCTACCGGCCGGGGACCAACCTGCGCACCTGGCTGTTCACCATATTGCACAACCTGCACTGCGACGCCTGCCGGCGCGAGCAGCGGCGCGGGCCGCACCTGCCGATCGAGGCCGGCCTGGCCGACGCTCAGACGCCGGCGGAGCAGAACCGGGCCATCCGCCTGCGCGACTTCCGCCGCGTCTTCAACAGCCTGGAGCCCAGGGATCGGGAAATCCTGGTGATGATCGGCTGGGCCGACTATTCCTACGAGGAGGCCTCGGCGGAGCTGAACGTCGCCGTCGGTACGGTGAAGTCGCGCCTGTTCCGGGCGCGCAAGCGCCTGCAAAGCCTGGACGACGCCCTGACCCGCGCGGCGCCGCCCGCGGCCCACTAGCCGGCCCCCGCGCGCAAACCCTCAGTGCAGCGTCGGCGACTCGACCGAGCCGGAGAGCTTGTGCAGCAGGACGGCCACCTGCACGACGACGGCGGCCTCCGGCATCCGCAGCCGGCCGGCCAGCTCCCGCCGCGACCAGCCCTCCAGGACCCCCTTCAGCAGCCACCGTTCCGCCGGCGACAGCGGGTCCGACGAGACAGTTGCCGCGCCCTCCAAAACGCCGTGCTCGCCCGCCAGAGGCCGCGCCGCCGGCGGCAACGAAATGGAAATCGGCTGCTGCCCTGGCGCGCCCGTGGCGCGGTGCACGAGCGCATCCATCAGCTCCGCCTGGCTGCTGCCCTTGACGATCCAGCCGTCCAGGACCCGCGCGAAATCCAGGCTGTCCCGGCAAGTCGAGCGGTCGACCAGGCCCAGGACGCGCGCGTCGGGAAAGCGCTCGCGCAGACGCCCCACTTCTTCCGGCAGGCGCAGGCCAGCCAGACCGCAGTCGACGATGACCAGGTCCGACCGCGTCGTGGCGGGCGCCCGCGTGAGAAGCAGGCGGATGCAGGCCGAGGTGCGGGCGATGTCGAAGCCGTTGCAGACGAGCAGGCGAGCCAGAACTGAAAGGGAAAGTTGCGGCGGGCGCACGAGATAGGTCAGTTCGGCGGGCATGCCACCCCTCCACGCGTTCACTTCGCTGTCCCCGATCCCGCCTGATTTGAGTTTCAAGTTCTCACAGGCGAAAGTCAAGAGGTCGCCGCACGATGATTCGGCATTAGTGGAAAACCGAACGGCGCCATGTGGTAAAACGCACAAACCTCGCAAACTTTTGTTGAATTTGTTCGAAGATGGTTGGGCCGCAGGAATCCGTCTTGCCGATGTCACCTTCGTGGACCAGCTTTGTCCCCTTGTACCGCCGGCGCGGGGCCTCCGAGGCGGAGACGCTGGCGTGTCCGAATGAAAAGGATGGGATGTTGTCGTCCACGCATTCCGGGCGCCGCCTTGGCGTCCGCCTCTTGCTGCTTTTCCTGGCCTGGTGCAGCGCCGCCGCGGCGTCGCCGGCGCACGCCCAGGACGAGGCGGAGGCGGAGG
>CAZLNO010000020.1:26384-40213 GCA_964561005.1 uncultured Rhodovibrionaceae bacterium
GGACACGGACACGGACGCGGCCGTCGCCTATGAAACGCGAATCGAGGGCGTGCCGGAAAAGGACCTGAGGCAGCTTCTCAAGCAGTCCTCGCAGCTTGTCGCGCTGGTCGACCGGCCGCCGTCGACCCTGGCCGGGCTTCGCCGGCGTGCGCGCGACGACATCGCCCGCCTGCGCACGGCCTTGCGCTCCGAAGGGTTCTACAAGGCGACCCTCGATTTCGCGATCCGCGAGGACGCCGACCCCGTGGAGGTCGTCGTCACGGTGGACACCGGGCCCGTCTACCTGCTGGAGGCGGCGCGGGTGGTCTACCAGCCCGAGCCCGGGGGCGAACCCGGCGCCGAACTGCCCCGCACCGCCGGGGACCTGGGCCTGGAGATCGGCATGCGTGCCCGCGCCCCGGAAATCCTGGCGGCCCAGCGCCGTCTGGAGGCCGCGCTGGGCAACCGGGGCTACGCCCGCGCCGAGGTCCAGGACCGCAAGGCGGTGGTGAACCACCAGCGCACGACGCTGTCGGTCACCTGGACCGTCGATCCGGGTCGCCACTACGTCTTCGGGGCGTGGCGGCTGGAGGGCCTGACCAGCGTCGAGACGGACTACCTGCGCGGTTTGCGCACCTGGGAGCCCGGCGCGCCCTTCGACCAGCGGGAGGTCGCGGCGACGCGGCGGGCGGTGCTGGAGACCGGGCTGTTCGAGACCGTCCGGGTCGAACGGGGCGAGCCCACGGATGGCCGTCTGCCGGTCGTCTTCCGCTTCACCGAGCGCGCGCACCGCTCGATCGGCTTCGCCGTGCGCTTCTCCACCGCCGAGGGGCCGTCCGGCACGGCGTTCTGGGAACACCGCAACCTGCTGGGCGGGGACGAGGACCTGCGTCTGGCCCTGGACGCCGGCCTGCTGGAGCAGAAGCTGAGCGCGCGCGCCAGCAAGCCGCGCTTCCTGCGCCCGGACCAGAGCCTGAACGCCAACGCCGAGCTGGCGCGCCGCGACACCGACGCCTTCGAGGAGGAGGCGGTGCAGGGCACGCTGGAGCTGGAGCGCGACCTCTGGAACGAATGGCGGGCCGCGCTGGGCGGGTCGCTGGAGTTCACGCAGACGCGCGACAACGAGGGCGAGCGCACCTTCACTCTGGTCGGTTTGCCGGCGCGGCTGTCGCGCGACACCCGCGACGACCTGCTGAATCCGACCGAGGGGACCCTCGTCGAGGCGCGCACGACACCCTACTTTGTCACTATCGACCGGACCCAGGCTTTCGTGCGCAATTCGCTGATGGGCCGCGGCTACCTGAAGCTGGACGAGGACGCCCGCTTCGTCCTGGCCGGGCGCGGCAAGCTGGGCTCCATCGTCGGCGTGGCGACGGAGAACGTGCCGGCCAGCAAGCGGTTCTTTTCCGGCGGGGGCGGCTCGATCCGCGGCTTCGACTTCCAGGAGGTCGGGCCGCTGGACGACGACAACGACCCGCTGGGCGGGCGCTCGGTGCTGGAGATGAGCGTGGAACTGCGCTGGCGGGTGATGGAGAGCTTCGGCATCGTGCCCTTTCTCGACGCCGGCAACGTCTACGACGACCCGCTGCCGTTCATGTCGGAGAACGACGACGCCGAGCTGCGCTATGCCGCCGGCCTGGGCTTGCGCTACTTCACCCCGATCGGCCCGCTGCGCGTGGATGTCGCCCGCGGCCTGAACCGCCGCGATCAGGACGACGCCTTCGAACTCTATATCAGTCTGGGACAGGCTTTCTAGGATCATGCGCGTGCGCCGCCTCCTGAAGATCGCCGGCATTGCGACCGGCGCGCTGGTGCTGTTCCTGGCGGCGGTGGTGCTGGGCGCCTGGGGCGCCGCCAACACCGAGGCCGGCCGGCAGTGGCTGACCCGGCAGGCGACGGCGGCGCTGGCGGACGCCGGCATGGCGGCGGAGATACAGGGGCTTGCGGGGCCGCTGCCGCAGCGCCTGACGCTGGACCGCCTGGTGCTGCGCGACCGCGAGGGCGTCTGGCTCACCCTGGAGGACGCCGAGGTCGCCTGGCGCCCGCTGGCGCTGCTGACGGGTCAGCTCGCGGTGACGCGGGTGACCGCCGCGCGGCTGGAGCTGCCGCGCCTGCCCGCCGCGCCGGAAGACGCGGCGCCCGCACCGCCCGAGGACGCGGAGGCGCCGTTCACCGTGCCGGAGCCGCCGCTGTCCCTCCGGCTCGACACGCTGCGGGTGGACCGCATCGACCTGGGCGCGCCGGTGCTGGGCGAGGCCGCGTCCTTCCGGCTGGCCGGCCAGGCGGCGGCGCCGGCGGCGGGGGCGCTGCGCTCGGACCTGAAGGTCGTGCGCCTGGACGACCCCGGCGGCGAGGTGACGCTGACCGCCGCCTACGCGCCGGGCGAAGAAGCCCTGGACCTGGACCTGAAGGTGGCCGGCGCGGCCGGCGGCCTGCTGGCCGGCGCGCTCGATCTGCCGGAAACGGCGCAGGTGTCGGCGCGGCTCCAGGGGTCGGGACCGCTGGATGCCTGGGAGGGCACGCTGGACGCCCGGCTCGGTCCCGACGCGTCGGTTGCCGCGCGCCTCGGCATCGCGGGCCGGCGAACGCTGACGGTGGACGGCCGCGCCGAGGTGACGAGCCTGCTGCCGCCCGAGGTGCGGCCGCTGGTGGGCGGCGCGGTCGACCTGTCGCTGCGCCTCACCAGCCCCGACTTCGCCGAGTTGCGGGTGGAGGAGGCAACGGTCCGCACCCCCACGACCGAGGTCGCGTTGAGCGGCCGGCTGGACGGCGGCGCCGGCACCCTGCGGATGGCGGGCGAGATCACGCTGCGCGACCCCGGCCCGGTCAACGCCCTGATCGCGCCGGCGAGTGTCGCCGGCGTCTCGGCCACGCTGTCCGCGCGCGGCCCGCTGACGGCGCCCACGACCAAGGCCACGCTGCGCGCGGATGAGGTCGCCGCGCCCGAGGCGACGCTGGCCGGCGTCGCGGCGGAGCTGGACTTCACGCCGCGCGGCGACGCCCTGAGCGGCGAGATGAAGCTGAGCGTCACCGGCGAGCGGATCGGACTGGCCATGCCCGCCTTGGCCGGCTTTGACGGCGAGGCGGTGCGCCTCACGGCCAGCGGCGACCTGAAACTCGACGCCCTGCGCCTGACCGGGGCGGAGGCGCGGCTGGACATCGCGGAGACGACCCTGGAGGTCTCCGGCGACGCCGATCTGGCGGCGCCGCGCGCGACCCTGGACTACCGCCTGGCGCTGGACAGGCTGGCGCGCCTGGACCCGGCGGTCGGGCTGGGCCTTGCCGGACAGGGCACGCTTTCCGGGACGGTGAGCTACGGCGGCGATGAGGTCCCGCTGGCGGCGACGGTCGACGGCGACTTCCGGGATCTGGCCTGGCGGGCGCAGGACATCGTGAACGCGCTGGCCGGGGGCCGGCTGCGTCTGGGCAGCCGCATCACCCTGGCCGCGGGCGGCGCGCTGAGCGTCAACGATCTTGAACTTGCGTCCGACGCGGTTCGCGTCACCGGCGACCTGGCCTTCCCGGCCGATTTCGCCAGCCTGAGCGGCGAGGTCGCGGCGGAGCTGCCCCGGCTGGACGTGTTGTCACAGCCGCTGGACACGCCGCTGGCCGGGGCCGCGCGCCTCGACGCGAAGCTCAGCGGCCCGCTGGCCGACCCGGCCGTGCAGGCGACGGTCACCGGCCGCGACCTTCGCGCCGCCGATACCGCCGTCAGCCGCCTCACCGTCGACGCCACGGCGCAACAACTCGTCAGCGGCGCGCGCGGGAGCGTGGACGTGCGCGCCGAGGGGACGCCCGCCGGCCCGCTGACGGCGCGCACCGAGTTCGCGCTGGGCGCCGACAGCCTGAGCCTGCGCGGTCTGCGGGCAACGCTGGAAGGCCTGCGGCTGGCCGACGGCCGGCTGGACCTGCCGCTGGCGGGCGGCGCGATGGATGGCCAGGCGCGGATCGAGGCCGGCGACCTGGGGCGCCTGGCGGGGCGGTTCGGCCTCGCCCTGGCGGGCCGGGGCGAGGCGTCGGTGGCGCTGGCGCCGGAACCGGCGGGACAGGCGGTTCGACTCGATGCGGAGCTGCGGGACCTCGCCCTGCCGGACTCCGACGTCAGCGCGCGCACGGTGACGCTCTCCGCCCGTATCCAAAACGCCCTCGCCGCCCCGCGCGGCACCGTCGAGGTGTCCCTGCGCGAGGCCGCCGCGGGCGCGGCGAAGCTGGCGACGACCGAACTGGCGGCCGAGGGCGGCCTGGAGGCGGCGACCCTGACGCTGCGTGCCGAGGGCGAGGCCTTCGGTCCGATGACGCTGGAGAGCCGGGCGCGGGTCGAGCGCGCGGACGAGAGCCTGACGCTCACCCTGCAAGAGCTTGTCGCCCAGGTGCAGGCGCAGCGCATCGCGCTGGCCCGGCCCGCGACGCTGCGGCAGACGGGAGAAACGCTGGCGGTGCAGGGCCTGCGGCTGGAGAGCGGCGGCGGCACGCTCGCGCTCGACATCGAGAAGACGGCGACTGCGATCGACGCCACACTGCGCAGCGAGAACCTGCCGCTGGCGCTGGCCAATCTCGCCCTGGCCGAGCCCGGGCTGTCAGGCACGCTGGACAGCGATCTTCGTCTGAGCGGCCCCCTGGGCGCGCCCGAGGCATCGCTGCGCCTGACCGCGCGCGAGGTGGCGACCACCGAAAGCGACCTGCCGCCGCTGAACGCCGAGCTGACGGGGCAGCTTCAGGGCGGGCGTCTGACGGCCTCCGGCGCGCTCTCCGGAATCTCGAAGTCGCCGGTCGAATTGACGGCGGAACTGCCGGTCCGCCTGTCCCTCGCCCCCTTCGCCGCGTCGGTCGTGGCGGACGCGCCGCTCCAGGCGACGGTGGACTGGCAGGGGCCGGTGGCGCCCTTGATGCCCTATGTCCCGGCCGGCGGGCACCGCCTGACCGGCCGGGGCGAGGTCGCGCTGGAACTGGGCGGGACGCTGAACGACCCCGCACCGCGCGGCTTCGTCACGCTCAGCGACGCTACTTACGAGAACTTCGACAGCGGCACGCTGCTGACCGAACTGCAGGCGCGCATAGAGGGCGACGGCCGCACCCTGCGCCTGGTCGAGCTGACCGCCCGCGACGGCGGCAGCAAGGGCAAGGTCCGCGCCGAGGGTCACCTGGATCTGGCGGCGCTCGACAACCCGCGGCTGGAGCTGACCCTCACGACCCGCAAGGCCCGTCTGGTCCGCCGCGACGAGCTGCGCGCCCGGGCGAACAGCGACATCACGGTCTCGGGGCCGCTGAACGACCTGCGGGTGGCCGGCACGGTGGAAGTGACCAGCGCCGAGGCGCGCATCCCCGGCAGCCTGCCCCCGGAGGTGGCGGAGCTGGACGTGGTGGAGACCGACGGCGTCCAGTCCGAAGCCGGGGCCGGGGCCGTCGAGCCGCCCCCGGAGGACGCCACGCCCGCGCCGGCGGCGCGCGTGAGGCTGGACATCACCGTGAAGATCCCCAACCAGTTCTTCCTGCGGGGACGCGGCCTGGACAGCGAGTGGTCCGGGGAACTGCGCGTGACCGGCACCGCCGCCAATCCGCGGGTCATCGGGGAACTCAACAGCGTGCGCGGCCGCATCAGCGTGCTCAACAAGTCGTTCCGCCTGGCCTCCGGACAGGTCATCTTCGACGGCGGCGACAAGATCGAGCCGACGGTCGACATCCGCGCGGTCTCCGAGGGCGAGGAGCTAACGGCCACGGTGCGGGTCAGCGGCCCGGCGAGCCAGCCCGAGTTGACGCTGAGCTCGATCCCGGAGCTGCCGCAGGACGAGATTCTCGCGCGCCTGATGTTCGGGGAGACCACTGGCGAGTTGTCGCCGGTCGAGGCCGCCCAGCTTGCCGCCGCCGTGGCGGAGCTTTCGGGCGCCACCGGCGGCGGGCCGGGGATCCTGGACCGGTTGCGCCGGCTGGCCGGGGTGGATGTTCTGGAGCTCGGCGGCGAAGGGGCCGGCACCTCGGTCAAGGCCGGCAAGTACCTGAGCGAGGACGTCTTCGTCGGCGTCGAGCAGGGCATCGAGCAGGACAGCAGCCAGGTCAGCGTCGAGGTCGACCTGACCGACAACATCGCCGTCGAGAGCAACGTCGGCGCCACCGGCCAGAGCGACGTCGGCATCCAGTTCAAGTGGGACTATTGAGTCCAGTGAGCCGATGAACAGACTCGTCGCGCCACACGGGTCGCGGGGCGTGGGCGAGACGCCTTCGGCCGTCGACTTCATGTCACCCGCGCCCCGAACGCTTTTCCGCTGCCCGTGACAAGAGCGTTCCCGTCGGGAGCAAGCTCCCGAGCGGCGAAGGACTGCGCCGCCCACGGGGCTGCGGAGGTCTCGCCGCAAGGGTTGACGGCCGCGACGCCCTCCCCTGCAATGCCGGTTCTCGCTGAACCAAGCAAGAAGAGGGGAGACTCATGAAACCGGTTCGATGGGGCGGCCTGCTGGCCGCGGCGGTGGCGGTCGTGCTGGGCGCGCAGGCGATGGGGCCGGCGCGGGCGCAGACTCATTTGACCCTGAAGTCGGCCTCGGCCGAATCGTCCTATTACGTGATGGTGGTGCAGCTCGCGGAGATGATTCGCGAGGCCAGCGGCGGCGACATCATCCCCACGGTGGAGGAGAGCCAGGGCTCGGTGCAGAACGTCCGCGAGGCCGGACGGCGGCCGGGCGCGTTCCTGTTCACCACGCCGCCCAGCCTGCTGCAGTCGGCGGTGGACGGCAAGGCGCCGTTCGAGGACACCGGCGGCGAATACGGCGACATCCGCACGCTGTTCCCCATGCCCTTCGTCACGATCCACTTCGTCGTGCGGGCGGACAGCGGCATCGAGACCGTGCGGGACCTGGCGGGGAACACCTTCATCGCCGGCGGCACCGGCACCTTCTGCCACGAGCGCTCCATGCGCATCCTGGAGGCGCTGGACCTCGCGGACGAGGTGGACACGCCGGACATGGAGCTCAGCGGGGCGCCGGCGGCGATCCGCAACCAGCAGGCCGCGGGCTACGTCACCTGCAGCGCGCATCCCACGCCGCAGCTCCAGGAACTGGGGACCATGGTGGACCTCGAGATCCTCAGCTTCACGCCGGAGGAGCTGGAGGTCCTGATGGGCATGCCGGGGACCGGTCCGGTCACGATTGCCGCCGACACCTATGCCTGGCTGGACGCGGACGTGGACACCGTCGGCGTGCCCGTCGGCGCCTACGCGGTGAACCTGGACGACGCGGCGGCGAGGCTGATCGTCGAGCAGTTCTGGGCGCAGCGCGCGAAGCTGGCCAAGGAGAACCCCTGGTGGGCCGGCGTCACGCAGGAGCTGACGGCGCAGCTCTGGGCGCCGCTGCATTCCGGCGCGGCCGGTTACTACGACTCGGCCGGCGTGGACATTCCCGAGCACATGCAGCCGTGACGCGAGCGGGGTCCGCGCTTCGTGACCGAAGCTGAAACGCCGAGCCGACCGGGCAGGGTCGCGATTGGCTTCGCGGCCCTGACCGTCGGCTTTCACCTCTACAACACCTTCTCCGGGCTGATCCCCAACCTGACGGCGCGGCCGCTGCATCTGGCCGTCGCCATCCCCTTCGTGTTTTTCGTTGCGATGGCGGAACGGCAGGGTCGCGCGGCGCGCTGGAGCGGCTATGGCCTGGGCGCGCTCGGCATCCTCGGCTGCCTCTACGTGGTGTTGGAGCGCAAGGCGCTGATCGGCCAGTACGGCGTGCTGGAGGGCGGCCCGCAGCTTGCCGTCGCGGTCCTGCTGATCGTCACCGTGCTGGAGATGGCGCGCCGGGCCATCCGGGCGGTGCTGCCGGCGGTGGCCCTGCTGGTGCTGCTCTACGGCCTGTTCGGGCAGCACGTGCCGGGCTATTTCGGACACGGCGGGCTGGGGGTGCATTACCTGCTGGGCAGCCTGACGATCACCGAGGGCGGGCTGTGGGGCACGCTGACCGGGGCGTCGGTCAACACCATCGCGCTGTTCGTGATCCTGGGCGGCTTCATCACCGCGGGGCAGGCGGGCATCGGCTTCATGACCCTGGCGACGCAGCTCGCCGGGCGGTTGCGCGCCGGGGCGGCGCAGGTGGCGGTGTTCTCCTCCGCCTTCTACGGCACGATCTCCGGCGTGGCGGCGGCCAACACCGCGACCACGGGCATGGTGACCATCCCGGCGATGACGCGCCTGGGCTATCCGCGCCCGCTGGCCGCGGCGGTGGAGGCGGTGGCCAGCACCGGCGGCCAGATCCTGCCGCCGGTGATGGGCGCGGGGGTCTTCGTCATGGCCGAGCTGCTGCGCCGGCCCTACACCGAGATCATGGTCGCCGCCATCCTGCCGGCGGTGCTGTTCTTCGTCACCGTGCTGGCGGCCCTGGCGCATTTCGCCCGGCGCCACGACCTGCCGGCGCTGCCGCGCGAGGCCCTGCCCGGCTGGCCGGCGGTGTGGCGCTCGCTGCCGTTCTTCCTGGTGCCCTTCCTGATCCTGGCCGGGACGCTGGCGTTCACCGACTTTACCCTGGCCTACGCGGCGGTCTACGCGACGCTGGCGACCTGGCTGACCCTGGCCTTCGAGCCGGAGGGCGGCGTCTCCCTGCGCGGCTGGCTGCGGCGCAGCGAGCAGGCGCTGGTCACCGCCGCGCGGCAGGTGGCGCTGGTGGCGGCGGTGATCGTCTGCGCCGGCATCGTCGTCGGGGTGTTCAACCTGACCGGGCTGGGCGTGAAGCTGACCTCGGTCATCGTCAGCGCGGCGCAGGGCGAACTGGCGATCGCGCTGGCGCTGACCGCGCTGGCCAGCCTGGTTCTGGGCATGGAGCTGCCGACCACGGCGGCCTACGTGATCTGCGCGGCGGTGGCGGCGCCGGCGCTGACCGACATGGGCGTGCCGGACCTCTACGCCCACCTCTTCGTGTTCTGGTACGCGCTGTTGTGCACGATCACGCCGCCGGTCTGCGGCAACGTCTTCATCGCGGCCGGGATCGCGCAGACGCCCTGGCTTCCGGTGGCGGGCAACGCGATGCGGCTGGGGCTGGGGCTGTTCATCGTGCCGGTCGGCTTCATCGCCAACCCGGCGCTGCTGCAGATCGCCACGACGCCGCTGCCGGCCCTGGCCGCGACCGTCAAGATCGGGGTCGGACTGTGGCTGGTCAGCTACGCCATGATCGGCGTGCGCCGCACGCCGGTGCTGGAGGCGCTGCGCCTGCTGGCGCTGCCGGCGGCGCTGGCGGTGGTGCTGTTGGGCGGGATTTGAAGAACGGCCTCGACCGAGCCGCAGTGTCGTGCCCGAACGGATTCGTGCTTCGACAGGCTCATGCTCGGCGCCCTCGGGCGTCAAGGACGAGTCTCCTCAAACGTCGGGCGGCATCAAAGGGTGCCGTCGAGCGCTGAGCCGTGGGCTTTCGCCGCCTCGGCCACGAAGTCCAGGAAGGCCCGGACACGGACGGTCCTGCGCAGATCCGGGTGGGTCAGCAGCCACAGGTCGGTCGCCAGCTCGGGGATCGGGCCGCCCAGGCGGACCAGGCGCGCGTCGCCCTCGGCGAGATAGCAGGGCAGCGCCGCCAGGCCGGCGCCTTGCCGCGCCAGCGCGAAGATGCCGAACAGGCTGTCCACCCGACAGCGGCAGCGCGTGTCCAGCCCCCGCGCGGCCATCCACCGTTCCAGGCCGCGGTAGGCCATGCCCTCGTCCGGCCCGATCCAGTCCGCGCCGGGGATGTCGTCCGCCGTCTCGGCCAAGCGGTCCCCCACCAGCTCGCGCGGAGCATAGACCGCCTGGGCGATGGTGCCGATGCGCCGGCCGACCAGCGTTTCCGGCGGCGAGCTGGCGGGACGAACGGCGACGTCCGCCTCGCGCCGGGACAGGCTGAAGAGCTGGTTGGAGACCGCGACCTCCAGGTCGATGTCCGGATGCGCCCGGCGGAAATCGCCGAAAACGGTCGACAGCAGCCCGGCCAGCAGGGTGTCCGTGGTGGTGACCCGCACCGTGCCGGAGGGACGGAGGTCCTGGCCCACGACCCGCCGCTCGATGTCCAGGACCTCGCTCTCGACCCGCCGCGCGGCGGCCGCCGCCGCCTCGCCGGCCAGCGTGGGGGCATAGCCGCCCCGCCCGCGGTCGAACAGCTTGACGCCCAGCCGTCCCTCGATATCGCCCAGCCGGCGGAACACCGTGGCGTGGCTCAGGCCCAGACGGCGCCCCGCTCCCGACAGCGTGCCCGCTTCGGCGATCGCCAGCACCACGCGCAGGTCGTCCCACTGAAGCTGCCTGTTCATTTCTGCAAGATTGATTATCGATTTTGGCCAATTGGAGTCTGCAAGTGAACAGCGTAATCCTCGGGCCAGACACCGGCAACACCATCAGGGAACCAGGGTCATGCACGCGCTGATCGTTTACAGCCACCCGGAGCCCGCGTCGTTCAACGGCACGCTCAAGGACGTGGCGGCCGACACGCTGCGCCGCCTCGGCGACAGCGTCGAGGTCTCCGACCTCTATGCCGAGGGTTTCGACCCGGTCGAGAAGCCGGCACACTACACGAACCGGCAGGACCGGGAGACCTTCGCGCCCCTGGCCGAGCAGCGCCACGCCTGGCGGACGGACAGCCTGCCGGCCGACGTCCGCCGCGAGATCGACCGCCTGGAGCGGGCGGACCTCGTGATTTTGCAATTCCCGCTGTGGTGGCACGCGCAGCCGGCCATGCTGAAGGGCTGGTTCGACCGCGTGTTCGTCAGCGGCGGCCTGTACACCAGCCGCATGCGCTACGACCGGGGCTATTTCCGCGGCAAGCGCGCGCTCGTCTCGGTGACGACCGGGGCGCCGGCGGCGGCGATGGTTCCCGGCGGCCGCGGCGGCGACATCGACACGCTGCTGTGGCCGATCCAGTACTCGCTGTACTACATGGGCTTCAGCGTCCTGCCGCCCTTCGTCGCCAACGCCATCCAGGGGCACGGCTATGCCTATCAGGACGCCGACAGCTTCCGCCAGCGGATCGCGGACGACAAGGCCCGGTGGGCGCGGCGGCTGGCGCGGCTCGACCAGGACACGCCGCTGACCTTCCCCGGCTGGGCGGACTGGGACGAGCTGGGCCGGCCCAGGGCGGGCAACGACGAACCGGCGGCCGCCGCGGCGGGGTGATTGCCAAGCTCACGACGGCACGGACATCCGGGTCCCTCACCCTTCGACAAGCTCACCCTTCGACAAGCTCACCCTTCGACAAGCTCAGGGTGAGGGGTGGTATGCATTCAAGCCCTCATGCCGAGCCTGTCGGACACGCAGTCGGCGCGCAGGCGCCAAGCATGAGCCCGTCGAAGCATGGGCCTGTCGGACAATCAGCACACGTCGGCGCCGCCTTCGGCGCGCTCACCGGCGCACGAACCGCTCGAAGGAGCCGGACAGGCTCTTCTCCATCTGGGCGTCGAAGTCCTGGATCAGCTTGGTGACCAGCTCGTGCCAGACGGTCTCGCGCTCGTTCAGCGACGCGCCCTCCTGCACGGCGGTGGCGCGCTCGGCCTTGACGCGGAGGCTGCCGGTCTCGTTGCCGCGCGCCGCCTCCAGCCGCACCTCCAGCCGGGCCTCGTAGCGCTCGGCCGGCTCGGTGGTGAACCAGCCCTGGATGCCTTCCGTCGTCTCCAGCGGCACCTCCTTCACCGAGGCGTCGAGGATGGCGAAGGTGGCGCGGCCCTCGCGTCCCCCGGCGCGCAGGCGGTCCTCGGCCCACTGGCGCGCCGCCGCGCCGGGGCTGACCGGCATCAGGTGCTCCACGAAGGGCGGCTCCAGCGTCGGCTCGTAGCGCTGCTCGATGCGCAGGTTCGCCACGTCGAGCGCGATGGGCGGCCGATCGTCGAAGCGCGGCAGCGGGAACTCGGGCCGCGCCGGCGGCGTCGCGCAGGCCGCCAGGACCGCCGCCAGCAGGACAGCCAAGACCCCGGCGAGGCCGCGGCGCGAGGCAAGGCGAAGCAGGTTCGGCATCTTCCGGCTCCCTGAACCCCTCACGACGACTGGTGCAGCGCCGCGACCTCGTCGTCGCGGAAGGCGTAGACGCGGTTGCAGAACTGGCAGGTCACCTGGACCGTGCCGTCGTCGGCCTTCATGTCGCGCACCTCCTCCAGCGGCATGGAGGCCAGGACATGGCTCACCTTCTCGCGCGAGCAGCGGCAGCGGTCGGCCAGGCCGCGCATCTTGAACACCCGCACGCCATCCTCCTGGAACAGGCGGTAGAGCAGTTCGTGCGGGGTCAGCGCCGGGTCGCAGAGCTCGGCGTTGGTGCAGCTCGACATCAGGATCACCGCGCGCCGCCAGGCGTCCTCGTCGTCGACGCCCGCAAGGTCGGCCGCACCGGCCTCCTCCGGCAGGCGCTGCAGCAGCAGGCCGCCAGCGCGCCAGCGCGCCACGCCGTCCGCCTCGGTCACGCGCCGGGCGCTGAGCCGGATGCCGGAGGCCACCTGCTCCGACTGCTGGAAGTAGTGCTGCAGGCACTCGGCCAGGCTTTGGCCCTGCAACTCGACGATGCCCTGATAGCGGTCCTGGCTGTTCGCCAGATCGACGATGAAGGCCAGCCGGCCGCTGCCCAGGAGGCGCAGCACCTCGGCGTTCTCGGCGTCCGGGTCCAGCGACGTCGCGGCCAGGCGGTCGCGGTCGTAGTCGGCATAGCCCCGCACCGCGCCGTCCGAGGTGAAGTCCACCACCAGCATGCGCACCGGGCCGTCGCCGCTGGTCTGCACGGTGAAGATGCCGTCGAACTTCATCATCGACGACAGCACGCCCGCCAGCGCCAGCATCTCCGCCAGCAGGCGGGCCACCGGCTCGGGATAGTCGTGCCGGCCCAGGATGTTCTCGATCACCGGGCCGAGCCGCACCAGCCGCCCGCGCACGCCGGAGCTTTCCAGCACGAAGGGCTGGATGACGTCGTCGGGGCCGCGTGCCGTCGCCTGTCCACCGTCGGCCGTCATGTCATGCACCAGATGAGGATGCCCTTTTGCGCGTGCAAGCGGTTCTCCGCCTCGTCCCAGACCACCGACTGCGGGCCGTCGATGACCTCGTCGGTCACCTCGTTGCCGCGATGGGCCGGCAGGCAGTGCATGAAAATGGCGTTCGCCCTGGCCAGCGCCATCACCTTCGCGTCCACCTGATAGGGCCGCAGCAGGCGCTTGCGGCGCTCGCTGTCGCCCACGTCGTCGCCCATGGACACCCAGGTGTCGGTGACCACCGCATCGGCGTCGCGCACCGCCTCGGCCACGTCGGTGGTGACCGTGACCTTCGCCCCTTCGCCGCGCGCCCAGTCCACCACGTCCGCCGGCGGCGTCAGGCTCTCCGGGCAGGCCAGGCGCAGCTCGAAGCCGAAGCGCGCGGCGGCGTGCAGCCAGGACGCCGCCATGTTGTTGCCGTCGCCGGACCACGCCACCGTCTTGCCCGCGATGGGGCCCAGATGCTCCTCGAAGGTCATGACATCGGCCATGAGCTGGCAGGGATGCGTGCGGTCGGTGAGACCGTTGATGACCGGTACGCTCGCATAGTCGGCCAACTCCAGCAGCTTCTCCTCCTTGGTGGTGCGCAGCATGATGGCGTCGACGTAGCGCGACAGCACCCGCGCGGTGTCCGCCACGGTCTCGCCCCGGCCAAGCTGCGTGCCGCTGGGCTCCAGCACGATCGGCCGCCCGCCGAGCTGGCGGATGCCGACCTCGAAGGAGACGCGGGTGCGCGTCGAGGGCTTCTCGAACACCAGGGCGACATGCCGGCCGCCCAGCGGCTCGCGCTCGCCGCCCACCGCCTTGCCGCGCTTGATCGCCTTTGCGGTGTCCAGAATCCAGCGCAGCGTCGCCTTGTCCAGCCGGTCCAGATCCAGGAAGTGCTTGGGCTGTTTTTTCGCCTTCATGGTCATGCC
>CAZLNO010000021.1:0-40048 GCA_964561005.1 uncultured Rhodovibrionaceae bacterium
GTGGCGCCGGTGCGGGTCGGGGCGGGCGCCATCGTCGGCGCCGGCAGCACCATCACCCGCGACGTCCCCGACGACGCGCTGGGTCTGGCGCGCGGCGACCAGGTCAACCGGGAGCAGGCGGCGAAGCGCTTCCGCGCCCTGCGGCAGCGGGCGAAACAGGCGAAGGGCTGAGGAACGCCATGTGCGGCATTATCGGAATCGTCGGCAATGAACCCGCGGCGCCGCTGCTGCTGGACGGGCTGAAGCGGCTGGAGTATCGCGGCTACGACTCGGCCGGCATGGCGACGCTGGTGAACGGCCGCATCGAGCGCCGGCGCGCCGAGGGCAAGCTGAACAACCTGGCCGCCCTGCTGGAGGCCGAGCCGCTGGCCGGCACCACCGGCATCGGTCATACGCGCTGGGCCACCCACGGCGTGCCCAGCCAGACCAACGCGCACCCCCACGCCAACGCCGACTGCGCGGTGGTGCACAACGGCATCATCGAGAACTTCCGCGAGCTGCGCGGCGAGCTGGAGGACCGGGGCCACGCCTTCGAGACCGAGACCGACACCGAGGTCGTCGTCCACCTGCTGAGCGACGCGCTGCGCCGCCAGAAGAGCCCGCGGGAGGCGGTGGCGGCGGTGCTGGACCGCCTGGAGGGCGCCTTCGCGCTGGCCATCGTGTTCGCCGGGCGGCACGACCTGATCATTGGCGCACGGCGGGGCAGCCCGCTGGCCGTGGGCTATGGCGAGGGGGCGATGTACCTCGGCTCCGACGCGCTGGCACTGGCGCCGCTGACCAGCCGCATCTGCTATCTGGAGGAGGGCGACTGGGCCGAGCTGACGGTCGAGGGCGCGACCATCCGCGACGAGGCCGGGGCCGTCGTCGACCGTCCGGTCAAGCAGACCGCGCTGTCCGGCGCGATGATCGGCAAGGGCCAGTACCGCCACTTCATGCAGAAGGAGATCTTCGAGCAGCCGGCGGTCATCGGCGACACCCTGCAGGCCTTCGTCGACCCGCTGGCCCGTCGGGTCACGCTGCCCGAGCTTCCCTTCGACCTGGGCGCGCTGCCGCGGGTGACCGTCAGCGCCTGCGGCACGGCCTACTACGCCGGCATGGTGGCCAAGTACTGGCTGGAGCAGGTGGCGCGCCAGCCGGTCGAGCTGGACATCGCCTCGGAGCTGCGCTACCGCGAGCCGCCGATGCCCGAGGGCGGGCTGAGCCTGTTCATCTCGCAGTCGGGCGAGACGGCGGACACCCATGGCGCCCTGGGCTACGCCAAGGCGCAAGGTCAGCACACGCTGTCGCTGGTCAACGTGCTGGAGAGCAGCATCGCCCGCGCCTCCGAGGCGGTGCTGCAGACCCTGGCCGGGCCGGAGATCGGCGTCGCCTCGACCAAGGCCTTCACCACGCAGCTCACCGTGCTGGCCTGCCTGTCGCTGGCGGTGGGGCGGGCGCGCGGCGCGCTCGACCCGGCGCGCGAGGCGGCCTTGACCGAGGCGCTGATCGAGGTGCCGGCGCGGGTGTCGGAGATCCTGAACCACGACGGGCGCATTCGCGAGATCGCGCACTGGGTCGCGGAGGCGCGGGACGTGCTCTACCTGGGGCGCGGCAACCTCTATCCCTTGGCTTTGGAGGGCGCGCTGAAGCTGAAGGAGATCAGCTACATCCACGCCGAGGGCTATGCCGGCGGCGAGATGAAGCACGGGCCCATCGCGCTGATCGACGAGGATGTGCCGGTCGTGGTCTGCGCGCCCAGCGGCCCGCTGTTCGACAAGATCGCCTCCAACGTGCAGGAGACGATCGCCCGCGGCGGTCGGGTGATCCTGCTCTCCGACGCTCAAGGCGTGGCGCGCGTCGGGGAGGGGGCCGCCCATACCGTCACCCTGCCCGAGGTGGACCCCTTCGTCGCGCCCATCCTCTACGCCGTGCCGGTGCAGCTCCTGGCCTACCACACCGCTGTCGCCAAAGGCACCGACGTCGACCAGCCCAGGAACCTCGCCAAGTCCGTGACCGTGGAATAACCGTGGGTTGCCTTGGGCCTTCGAGTCTCCGACACTCGAAATTCAAGGCCTCATGCAAATTGCACGGTTCCAATTATGCTTGGTAAGTTTGGGTTTGTCGTCGCGTGTGTCGTCCTCTCGGCCTCACTGCTCGCCTGTGACAACGAGAGCGCCGAACAAAAGGTCGAGGATTTCCTGGACTCGGCCGCCGAAAAACTTGCGGC
Source organism: uncultured Rhodovibrionaceae bacterium (assembly GCA_964561005.1). GTDB lineage: Bacteria > Pseudomonadota > Alphaproteobacteria > Kiloniellales > Rhodovibrionaceae > CAZLNO01. Next base: position 2,207 of record CAZLNO010000021.1, read on the forward strand.
GGGCGAGACAAATGCCGCCGTCATCGAGCTGAAGAACGCCGTGCAGCTCGCGCCGGAGCATGCCGAGGCGCGCCGCCGGCTGGGCGAAATCTATCTTTCCAGGGGACAGGGCGACGCCGCGGCGAAGGAGCTGCGCCGGGCGCTGGAACATGGCGCCGAAAGCCCGTCCCTGACCGCGAAGCTGGCGCGCGCCCTGCTTCTCGCCGGCAAGCCCGAGGAGGTTCTGGATCTCGTTCCGGCGCCGGACCGAGACGCCGAGCTTGAGACCGCGACGGCGCGGACGCGCCACGGCTTGCGGGCGCAGGCGCTGCTGGCCACCGGCGAGGTGGCGGCGGCCGAAACCCTGGCCCGACGAGTCCTGGAGAACGGCGAGAGCTTCGAGGCGCGGCTGGCGCTCGGCCGGATCCTGGCCGGGCGGGGCGAGCCCGAGGCGGCGATCGCGCAGATCGACGCCGCCCTGGCCGAACGGCCCACCGAGCCGCAGGCCTTGCTGATCAAGGCGAACAGCCTCGCCGCCAAGGACGCGCGCGGGGAGGCGATCGAGGTCCTGCAGGAGGCCCGTACACAGCCGTGGCGGCCGGTGATGGTCGACTTCGCGTTGATCGAGATTGCCTTGCAGCAGAACGACACCGAGCTGGCGTGGCGCGTGCTGGACGAGCTGGGCGGGCGGCTGAACAACGACCCGCGCTTGAAGTACTTCACCGCCCTGCGCGCCCTTTCGGAAGAGCGATACGCCGAGGCGCGCCGGCTCGCCGAGGGACTCGTCGGCCAGTATCCCGACTTTGTCCAGGCCGCTTACATCGCGGGCAGCGCCAACGTGGAACTCGGCAACTTCGAGATCGCCCGCAGCTATCTCCAGACCTTCCTGCGCCGGAACCCGGAGAGCGGCAGTGCCGGTCGGATGCTGGCGCGGGCCTGGGAGGGCCTGGGCGAGAGCGACAAGGCCCGGGAGGTGCTGGCATCGCTGCGCCGGGACGGCGCGCGGGTTCGGGCGCGCCAGCTCGCCGCCGCCGAGACCGACGGCAATCTCGGCCTCGGCGCCGAGGGGGACGCCCCGGACCTCGAGACGCCCGAGGGCCGAGGGGCGGAGGTGCAAGCCCTCCTGGAGCACCTTCGCAACCGGGAATTCGACGCCGCCATGGCCAAGGCGCGCGCGCTGGAGGCGGCGGTGCCGGACAGCGCGCTGCCGGTGCAGCTCCAGGGCGTCATCCTCTGGGCCCAGGGCGAGCAGGACGCGGCGATCGCCCGCATGCAGGCCGCCGCGGAGAAGGCGCCGAAGGACGCCAGCGTGGCCCTGAACCTCGCGCGCATGCACCGCGCGCGCGGCGAGACCGACGCCTCGTTACAAGTGCTCGGGCCGGCCCTTGAAGCCCACCCGGAGAACGCCGCCCTGTTGGTCGAGGCGGCGCGCGCGCGCGCGGCCCGGAACGAGGCGGCGCAGGTGCAAGACCTGCTGGAGCGCGCGCTGAAGGCCGATCCCGAGGCGGCGGACGCGCGCGCCTATCTCGCCCGCTTCCACCTGCTGCAAGGCCGGCCAGAGGCGGCCGTCGAAGTGGCTCGGGCGGCGCCGGAAGATCAGGAGGCCAACCCGGCACTGCTGGAGGTCACGGGACGCGCGCACCAGAGGCTCGGGAACCTTGAAGAGGCGCTGGCGGCCTTCGAGAACCTAAGCCAGGCGATGCCGGAACGCCCGGAGGGCTACTTGCGCGTGGGCGAGACCCTGCTGGCCATGAACCGGCCGGGCGATGCCGTGGGGTACCTGGAGAAGGCGCGCGCGCGGTCGGACTCGCCCAAGGAGGCCGAGGTCTACCTGGCCCGCGCCCTGCTCCAGACCGGCCAGGGTGAGCGCGCCGGCGAGTTGATCGGCGAGTTGGAAGAGAAGTATCCCAAGGAAAGCGACGTCGCGATTCTTCGCGGCAACCACGCGCTCGCGATTGAGCAGGACCGCCAGGCGGCCGTCGCGGCCTTCGAAAAGGCCCTCGAGCTGGAGCCGACGGAACGCCGGCTGATGGACCTGGTGCGGCTGCAGATGCGTGTCGGGCAGCCGCGGCAGGCGATCGCGCGCTTGCAGGACTGGCGCGCCAACCACGAGCCCTCCCTGCGGGTCGATTCCACCCTAGCGGAACTGCACCTGGCCACCGGCGATCTGGACGCGGCGCGGGAGCTCTACGCCAGCCTCGTCGAACGCGCACCGGACAACGCCGCGTTCCAGAACAACCTCGCCTGGGTCCTGGGCGAGCAGGGCAAGCTCGACGCCGCCCTGCGGCACGCCCGCAAGGCGGTCGAGCTGGCGCCCGAGGATCCCGGCATCCAGGACACCCTGGGCATGGTGCTGCTCAAGCGCGGCGAGACGGAAAAGGCGCGCGCACACCTCGCCAAGGCGGCCGAGGCGGCGCCGGAGCGGACCGACATCCAGGTGAACTACGCCGACGTGCTGGTCGCCGCCGGCGCGCGCGACGAGGCGCAGGCGGTCCTGGCCCAGCTCGCGTCGAAGAACCTCTCGGACAGCCTGCGCCAGCGGGTGGACCGGCTGCTTGAACGGGTAAAATGAACGCTACCTTGCCACCGCAAAGGTTGTGCGAATGCCACGATCCTGTCAAGAAAATTGACACTCACCAGCTTTTCGCATGCGACGTTGTCCGTTCACTTGACACTTGGTTCTAGCCCTTTGGGGACAATGATTGATAATCAATAGGTTAGGGAATTGGCACGGTATTTGCTAGATTACGCAAAGGCGTGAAAAAGGAGGCGATCAATGCGTAGCAACTCGATTCGAAACGTGGTGTTGGCATCGTTGCTGGTGGGTGGGATGCTTTTTGCTCCGCCTGTTTTCGGTATGCCGATCGAGGGAGAAATTGGGTTTTCGGGGACCTGGAGACCCGTTAAGACTGACGATACTTCGGCGACCGTACAGAACGCTGAAAAGGTGGATATTGTCGGTGATAACGCTGCTGTGATTGGGGGCAGCCAAACTGGCGATTTTGCTTCAATTCCCAATTTTACGGTAACAGACTTTTTTGATATCGACTTTACGACTCCCGGCACACCAATCGATCCGTTGTGGGGCCCAATCGGGACAGACAATTTCGAATTCAGGTTGGATACGGTTACCGTAACGGTTCAACAGACTGATGAGTTGGGCCTTTCAGGGATGGGGGTCGTTTCGGGTAATGGGTTTAATGATACCCCGTTTAACTGGAATTTTACTGGGCAACAAACTACGGGTGCGGCTAACTTGACCTTTTCGACTACGACCGCACCAAAAGTGCCCGTCCCCGCTACCCTCGGCCTGCTCGGCATCGGCCTGATCGGGCTGGGTGCGCTGACACGGCGCCGGAAGACGGCCGCCTGACAAGCCCACTTGACACCCGGTCTTTCAGGGATCGTCGGCCTGACGGGTCGGCGATCCCTTATTTTTGAGCTGTTCGGAATCCATACCTATCGGTGCCCAGGTCCGGCAGGCGCCGGTCGGCGGGGCGGGAGCTTGCTCCCGCCCCGAACGTTTCGAGCTCTGGACGGTGACCGTAAACGGTCCGGTCGGGGGCAAGCCCCCGACCGGCCAAGGCCGGCGAAGAACTCGCGGGGCGCGGGCTCCGTCCGCGCCCCGAACGTTTGCCGGCAAGGTGAAGCGAAACGTTCCGGTCGGGGGCAAGCCCCCGACCGGCCGGTGCGGCAATGTCGAGACAGCGCTGAGGGAGAATCACGGCCGCCCGCGGTGGCTCCCGGAAAGTTGCCTTGTCGGCAACAGTCCCGCGTGTCAGACTCTTGTCTAAGAAGTTGGAAAGCTTTGGGTGTCATGTCCGTGCGAAAATTGTTGCATGCGCTTGCCGCGATTGCCCTTCTCTTGACGGCGGCCTGCGGCGGGCCGGAAACGCTGTCAAGCGAACACCTGGAGGCGGAGGTCGCCGAGGCGCCGCTGTACCGGATCGGCCCCGGCGACGGCATGCAGATCTTCGTCTGGCGCAACGAGGAGTTGACCACTACGGTGACGGTGCGTCCGGACGGCCGGATCACCGTGCCGCTGATCGAGGACCTGGAGGCCAGCGGCAAGACGCCGACCGAACTGGCCGCCGACATCGAGACGGAGCTGGGCAAGTACATCCAGGACCCGCTTGTGACCGTCATCATGACCGGCTTCATCGGCACCTTCGAGCAGCAGGTCCGGGTGGTCGGCGCGGCGGCGAACCCGCAGGTGATTCCCTATCGCGCCGGCATGACCCTTCTGGACGTGATGATCAACGTCGGCGGCCTCACGGAGTTCGCCGCCGGGGATCGCTCGAGGCTGGTGCGGGTCGAGGACGGTGAGCAGCAGGCCTATCGCGTGAAGCTGGACAGCCTTGTCCGGGATGGCGAAATCGAGGCCAACACGCGCGTGCTCCCGGGTGATATCCTGATCATTCCAGAAACCTTCCTCTAGGTCGCGGATTGGAATCGCCGTGGCGGCCGGGTCGGGTCGTCCCCGGGCGGCCCGAGGCGCGAGGCTGGGAGCGGAACCGGGATACGAGGCGCAAGCTGATGCAGGATCTGCTCGATCAAGTCGTCTATTACGTCGATGCGCTTTGGCGACGGCGCTGGATCGCGCTGGGCATCGCGGTCCTGATCGCCTGCGGCGGCTGGGCATTTGTCGCGACGATGTCCAACAAGTACGAGTCGACGGCGCAGATCTACGTCGACACGGCCAGCGTCCTCAATCCGCTGCTGCGGGGCGTGACAGTCGACAACAACGTTCAGCATCAGGTCGCGGTCATGCGGCAAACCCTGGTGACCCGGCCCAATCTGGAAGAGGTGGTGCGCCGGACGGACATGGACCTGGAGGCCAAGACCCCGGCGGAATTCGAGGGCTTGCTGCAATCGGTGCGCAACCGGATCCGGATTTCTTCCAATCGGACCAATATCTTCACGATCAAGTTTACGGATACCGACCCCCGGCGCGCGCATGACGTGGTGCAAACCCTTACCACGATGTTCGTGCAGCAGAACCTGGGCCAGAATCGCCGGGACATGGAAACGGCTCAGACCTTCCTGAAGCGCCAGATCCGCCACTACGAGGCGCAGCTCAACGCGGCGGAAAGCCGGCTGGCCAACTACAAGCAGGAGCACCGCGAGCTGCTTCCCGGCCAAAGCGGCCTTCAGGACGAACTCGCCGGGGCCCAAACCCGGCTGCAGGAGCTGCGCGCGCAATTGAGTGACGGCGAAAACCGGCTGCAATACCTGCGCCAGGAACTCGAGAACACGCCGGAAATGCTCACCCAACAGGGCGCCGGCTACGGGAGCGGGCCGCCCACGAACACCGAAGCGCGCATCATGGAGCTGCGCGCGCGGCTGGATCGGCTCTCCTCGCGCTATACCGAGCAGCATCCGGATGTCAAAGCAGCTCAGCGCGAACTCCAGGGTTTGATGCAGGAATTCGAGGCGCAGCAGGAAGCGCGACAATCCGCCGTGGGCCCGGACGGCGAAGGGGCGGATGCGGCGGCGCCCGAGGGTGGGATCCAGGTGCCCAACCCCACCTACTCGGAACTGCGCCTGGCGTTCATTGAACAACAGTCCGACGTTCAGTCGCTGCGCGGCAAGGTCTCACGTGCGCGGGAGAACGTGGCCGCGATCGAGAAAAAGCTGGCCCGCGTACCGGAGGTGGAAGCGCGACTGAAGCAGCTCACCCGGGACTACGGCATCATCAAGAGTCAATACGAAACCCTGCTGCAGCGGCGGGAGTCGGCGCAGATCTCGGCGGACCGGGAACAGCAGAGCGACAAGGTGCAGTTCCGGATCATCGAGCCGCCGCAGGTTCCGGTGACTCCGGCCGGGCCGAACCGTCCGATGTTCATGGCGGCGGTGCTGGTGATGAGTCTGGGCGCCGGCGTCGGCTCGACCGGGCTCCTGGCCTTGACGAAGGCGACCTATGGGAGCGTGAACCACCTGCGCCGGGACTTCGATCTGCCGCTGATCGGGGCGGTGTCCAGGCTGCCCAGCCGCTATGAAAAGATCCGCGCCATCGCGGAAGGCCTGGGATTGACCCTTGCGATCGCGGCGTTCGTGGGCCTCTTCGGTCTGCTGGTGCTCGTCGAGAGGCAGGTCGGACTGCCGACGCTCCTGGACGGGCCGATGACTCCCGACCGGATTCTCGGCGTGCTGCAGACGACGGTGCAGGGCATGACCGGTGGCTCGGGCGCGGGTTGATCGGTCGCGTTGCCGACAGGACCGCGAAGCGCACGAAAGTTGTGACCGGTAATTTGGAACGACAACCGCAGGGATCATCCATGGAACAAAGGTCCAGCAGCGGCGACGCGGCCAACCTTGACCGCAGGCAATCGCTGATCGAACGCGCGGCCGCCCGTCTGGAGGACGCGGCGCATCCCCCGCCGCCGCATGGGCCTGTCAACGGTCAGGCCGCGCGGCACGCCGAGGCCGGCGCGACGGCCACCGTTGGCAAGCCGCGTCTTGAAATCGATCTCGATGGCTTGGCCCGCCTGGGCTACCTGACGCCCAGCAAGATGCGCTCCAAGCTCGCCGAGGAGATGCGGCTGATCAAGCGCGCCGTGCTCCATGGCTTTCGGGAGAAAGCGGCGGCGCGGTCCAACATGATCATGGTGACCAGCGCCGAACCGGGAGCCGGCAAGAGCTTTATCGCCACCAACCTGGCGATGAGCCTGGCCAGCGAATTCGATCTCCATGTGCTGTTGATCGACGGCGATTTCGAGCAGCCCGACATCCTGGATCGCCTGGGCGTGTCGGCCGAGCGGGGGTTCCTGGACGTGTTGGCGGAGGTCGACCTGGTTCTGGGCGATGTGATTTATCGCACCTCCGTGGATCGCCTGTCGCTGATCGGCCCCGGGCATCGCCGCCAGCTCGTCTCCGAACTGCTGAACAGCCAGCGCATGCGCCAGGTCACCGACGAGCTGGCCGAGCGCTATCCCGACCGCCTCATCATCTTCGACACCTCGCCCTTGCTGGCGGCGGCCGAGCCGGCTGTCCTCTCGGAGCTGGTGGGACAGGTGATGGTCGTGGTCGAGGCCGACAAGACGGATCGGTCGACCTTGGAGCAGGCGCTGGACCTCCTATCCGAGGACTGCGAGCCGGCGCTCGTGCTGAACAAGGGGAAATCGCGGGCCGGGGCCAGCCAGCTCTATTATCACGACGACTACCGCAAGGGTTGAGCGCGGCGCTTCGCGGCGTGCATCACGAGCCCGGCGCGCATGTCGCCCATCAGGGAGCGGCTTCCCCAAGGCTTGGCGCGATCCCGGCTGTGAGCTAAGAACAAGAAGGGCATCCTCCAAGTCGGGCGTTGTCGAGGAGTCAAGTTTTCGATGTATCTGGAATATTATGGACTCGCACGCCTGCCGTTTCAGATTACGCCGGATGCGCGCTTCTTTTTTGAAAGCCGCGGTCACAGACGCGCGCGAGCAACGATTGTTTACGGCTTGAGCAAGAACGAGGGCTTCGTCGTGGTCACGGGCGCCGTGGGCGCCGGCAAGACCACGCTGATCGAGTACCTGATGTCCAGCGGGCAGCTCGACGACGCGCTGGTCGCCCGCATCAGCACGACACAGTTGGAGTCCCAGAACCTTTTGCAGCTCATTGCCTATGCGCTCGAGCTTACGGAGGTGCCCGAGACGAAGGCCGGCCTCCTGAGGAACCTGCAGGCGTTTCTGGTCAAGACCGCAAAGCGCCGCAAGCGTGTGCTGGTGATCGTGGACGAGGTCCAGAACCTCTCGCAGGACTCCCTCGAAGAGCTGCGGATGCTGTCGAACTTCCAGGTGGGGGAGGACGCGCTGTTGCAGATGCTGCTTGTCGGCCAGCCGGAATTCCGCGAGCGCCTGGCAAGCCCGGCCTGCGAACAGATTCGACAGCGGGTGATCGCGTCCTATCACCTCACGCCGCTCGCGACGGAGGATGTCGCGACCTATGTCGCGCATCGGCTGGATGCGGCCGGCGCGCAAGGGCGCCGGCCGTTCACCGAGGCCGCCTTGCGCCGGATCGCCGAGGAGACCGCCGGCGTGCCGCGCAAGATCAACCGGTTGTGCGATCGGCTGCTGCTCTATGGCTACCTCGAGGGGACATCTCAGATCGACGCCGCCGCTGTGGACGACGTGGTCGCGGAGACGCGTCGGGAATATCTGGATGGCGCGCCCGAGGGCATGGACCTTTCGGGCCAGGGCCATGATCTCGCGCCACGCCGCTCCGCGCAGGCGACCAACGGCAACGGCAGCGCACCGCCGGAGCCCGCGGCGGCGCCAGTGAACGGCGCGGACCCGGCCGCCTTGCAGCGCACCATCGCGGAACTGCGCGAGGAACTCGCCGCCTATAAACAGAAGGTGGCGCGGATCGTGGATCTGGTGTCCCGCGAGCACCACCGCCTGCGCGACCCCTTCGACCGAAGCTAGGGAGATGGCCCGCATGGCTCCGGCCGACCAGGCAAGTGCGCATGCCGCTTTCGCGCCGGCGACGGCCGCCCCGCGCAACGCCATGAGCGTCGACGTGGAGGAGCACTTTCAGGTCTCGGCCATGGAACCGGTGGTGGCGCGGCGGGACTGGAACCGCCATCCCTCCCGGGTGGAGGCCAACGTCGACGCCATCCTGGACCTTTTCGCGCGCAACGGCGTGCGGGCGACCTTCTTCACCCTGGGCTGGGTCGCCCGGCGCCATCCGGAGATGGTGAGGCGCATCGTGGCGGGCGGGCACGAACTGGCGAGCCACGGCTTCGCCCACGTGCGGGTGCACCAGCAGACGGCCGCCGCCTTTCGCGCCGATATACGGCGAACCAAGGCGGTGCTGGAGGACATCGGTGGCGTCCCGGTGCGCGGCTACCGCGCCGCCAGCTTCTCAATCGACGCGCGCACCCCCTGGGCCCACGCCATCCTGGCCGAGGAGGGTCATACCTACAGCTCCAGCGTCTATCCGATCCGCCACGACCTCTACGGCATGCCCGAGGCGCCGCGTTTCGCCTATCGCCCGCTGCCGGACAGCGACTTCCTCGAAGTGCCGATCACCACCACCACGCTGCTGGGCCGGCGCTTGCCATGCGGTGGCGGCGGCTACTTCCGCCTGCTGCCCTTTCCGGCCTCGCTCTGGGCCATGCGGCGGGTCGGCGCCCGTGAAGGCGCGGCCTGCGTGTTCTATTTTCATCCCTGGGAGATCGACCCGGACCAGCCGAAGGTCGCTGGCCTGTCGCCGCGCGCGCGGTTCCGCCATTACATCCAGTTGTCGCGGACGATGCCGCGGCTGGAGCGGCTCACCCGGCGCTTGGCCTGGGACCGCATGGACCGGGTGTTTGCGCTGGCCGCCGGCGCGCGAGCGAGCGATGTGCCGCCGAGAGCCGCCGAATGAGCAATCGCCGTCGCACCGTGGTGGAGCCGCTGGAGCCGGCGCAGCGCGCCGCCTGGGACCGCTTTGTCGAGGCGCATCCCGATGGCAGCTTCTTCCATCTTTCGGGTTGGAAACCGGTTCTGGAATCGGCCTTCGGCCACCGCGTGCACCTGCTGGCCGCCTGGCACGGCGGCGATCTCGCCGGGGTGCTGCCGCTGGTGGAGCTGCGCAATCGGATCTTCGGGCGGGCGCTGGTGTCCACGGCGTTTTGCGTCTACGGGGGGCCACTGGTGCTGGACGGCGAAGCGCGCGGACGCCTGGACGAGGCGGCGATCGCGCTGGGCGAGCGGCTCGGCGTGAACCACTTGGAGTATCGCCTGCGCGCGCCGGCCCGCGAGGACTGGGTCCACCGCCGCGATCTCTACGCGACCTTCCGCAAGGCGATCTCGGCCGACCACGACGCCAACATGAAGGCGATTCCGCGCAAGCAACGCGCCATGGTCCGCAAAGCCATCGGCCTCGGGCTGAGGAGCCGCATCGACCCCGCGGTGGACACCTTCTATCGCCTCTATGCCGAGAGCGTGCGCAACCTTGGAACCCCGGTCTTCGCCAGGCGGTACCTGCGCCTGCTGCAAAAGGAATTCGCCCGGTCCTGCGAAGTGCTGGTGGTAAGCCACGAAGGTCGGCCGGTCAGCGGCGTGATGTCGTTCTACTTCCGCGAAGAGGTCCTGCCCTACTACGGCGGCGGAATTCCGGCGGCGCGCGAACTCGCCGCCAACGATTTCATGTACTGGGAGGTCATGCGCCGCGCGGCTGAGCGCGGTTGTCGGCTGTTCGACTTCGGCCGCAGCAAGCTCGGCACCGGGGCCTACGCCTTCAAGAAGAACTGGGGCTTCGCGCCCCAGCCGCTGTCCTACGAGTACCGTCTGATCAGGGGGCAGACCGTCCCCGACACCAATCCGTTGAATCCCAAGTACCAACACGCCATTGCCACCTGGAAGCGCCTGCCAGTTTGGCTCGCAACCTCTCTCGGGCCTATAATTGCGCGGGAACTTGGCTAATCCACATCAGGTGCGTGCACTCCATTTATTGCGCAAAAAGATGTGGCATCGGCATGATCCGTTCCTGATACGCAAACTCTTCTTGAGGTTCATGGCGTGGCACAAGTGAGTGCGACCCGGCCATTGCAAGCCTGTCCGCCGGCCCTGCGCGAGGCCGGAGCGACGTGGTTGGTCTTGCTTGTCCTGCTGCTGGGCGTGTTCCACGACACCGCCTGGAGCATGGTGCGGATCTGGCTGGCGTCGGCGACCTACGGCCACGGGATGCTGATTGTTCCGATCAGCGTCTACCTGGTTTGGCGGCGGCGCCATCGCCTGGCGACCGAGAAGCCTTCGCCGTCGCTTTGGGGTCTGGCGTTCATGCTGGGCGCGGGGACGGTCTGGCTGGTCGGCCATCTGGCGATGGTGAACCTGCTGCAACACTTCGGCTTGGTGGGGTTGATCCAGGGGTCGGTGCTGGCGGTGTTCGGCGTGTCGATCGCCAGGGTCGTGCTGTTTCCGCTGGCTTATCTCCTGCTCGCCGTGCCCTTCGGGGACTTCGCGGTGCCGCCCTTGCAGGACCTCACGGCGGTCTACACCGTGGAGCTGCTGCGGCTGACCGGCGTGCCGGTCTTCCTGGAGCACTGGCAGTTGGTGATCCCCGGCGGCGCCTTTCTGGTCGCCGAGGCCTGCGCGGGCGTGCGCTACCTTTTGGCCTGCATCGCCCTGGGCCTGTTGGTCTGCGACCTGCTGCTGCGGACGTGGTGGAAGCGGCTGCTGTACCTGGCCCTGGCCGTCGCCGTGCCCATCGTGGCCAACGTCGTGCGCGCTTACGGAATCGTCATGTTGGCCCACCTGAGCGGCTTCGAAATCGCCGTCGGCGTCGATCACCTGGTCTATGGCGGGGTTTTCCTGTCCTTCGTGACCCTGATCCTGATCGCCCTGGCGGTCTGGATGGCGGATCGCCGGCCGGGAGATGCCAACGCGGTTCCGGCCGCCGGCGCCACGCCGGCGGGTCCGGGCGGCGGCCGGCGGGCGAACCTGGCCATGATGCTGGCCGTGGCCGGTGCCGTGGTGGTGCTGCGCGGCTACGGCGCCTGGGCCTCGACCCCGGCGACGGCCGCGACGATGCACCTGGAGTTGCCCGACCGCATGGCCGGCTGGGAGCAGCGGCCGCGGGCGGAGGGCGCCTGGCGCGGCGACTACCCCGGGGCCGATCTGCAGCAGGCCTGGACCTTCCGCAACGGGGTGCGGCAGGTATCGCTCTACATCGCCTACTACACCCACGAGCGGCCCGGAGCCGAGCTCATCGCCTCTCGGAACTCGCTGCTCGGGCATCCCGATGCCCAGGTGGCGCATCGCGGCATGGGGCCGGCCGATCTGGCCGAGGGTCTGCCGCCGCCGGCCGAGATCCGGACGAGCGCGCCAGGCGAGATCGGCGTGCGCGTGGTGTGGTCTTGGAACCAGGTCGGCGACACCATGACGACGCAAGGTCACATGGCGAAACTCCTCGCGCTTAAGGCGAAACTTCTCGGGTCGCCGGCGCCGGCGGCCGTCCTGGCGGTGTCGAGCCACGGCAGCGACGACGGCGAGGCGGCGAAGAGCCTGCGCGCCTTTCTGACGGCGTTGAAGCCGCGGCGTGTGCTGTTTGCCCTGCGCGAGGGCAGGAACGCTCTCGCCAGCTTTTGAGGCAATGAGTCGAAGGACGGAGTTCAGATGTGCGGCTTGGTCGGAATCTTCGATACGCGCGGTCGGCGCCCGATCACCCGTCCGCTGCTGCAGGCGATGAACGATTCGATCGCCCACCGCGGGCCCGATGATGACGGCTTTTTCCTGGACGGCGGGATCGGCCTGGGGCATCGGCGTCTGTCGATCATCGATCTGGCCGCCGGTCGCCAGCCGCTGTTCAACGAGGACGGCACGGTCTGCGTCGTCTACAACGGCGAGATATACAATTTTGCCGAACTGGCCCAGGAGCTGCGCGACATGGGCCACATCTTCCGCACCCGCTGCGATACCGAGGTGATCGTGCACGCCTGGGAGGCGTGGGGGGCCGGCTGCGTCGAGCGCTTCCGCGGCATGTTCGCTTTCGCGCTCTACGACGCCAACCAGGAGACGGTGTTCCTTGCCCGCGACCGCCTGGGCATCAAGCCGCTGTACTATGCCGAGCTGCCGGACGGGCGCCTTTTGTTCGGCTCCGAGCTGAAGGCGCTGCTGGTTTGCCCGGATGTGTCGCGGGAGCTCGATCCCCAGGCGGTGGAGGACTACTTCGGGCTCGGCTACGTGCCCGACCCGCGGTCGATCTACAAATCGGTCCGGAAACTGCCGCCCGGCCATTTGCTGCTGGCGCGCCGCGGACAGCCGCCGGGCGCGCCGGTGGAATACTGGGACGTCACCTTCGAGCCGCGCGCTTCGGCCGATGCCGAGGCGGTCCAGGCCGAACTGCGCCAGCGCCTGACGGACGCCGTGGCCATGCGCCTGGTTTCCGAGGTCCCTTTGGGCGCCTTTCTCTCCGGCGGCGTCGATTCCAGCGCCGTCGTGGCCGCGATGGCGCGCAGCCAGGGCGATCCGGTCAACACCTGCTCCATCCGTTTCGGCGAGGCGGACTTCGACGAGTCGCGCTATGCCGCGATGGTGGCCGAGCGCTACGGCACGCGCCACCACGTTCGCACCGTCGACCCCGACGACCTCCAGTTGCTGGCCCGCCTGCCGGGGATCTACGACGAACCCTTCGCCGACAGTTCGGCGCTGCCGACCTACCGGGTCTGCGAGGCCGCGCGCCGGCACGTCACCGTGGCGCTGTCCGGCGACGGCGGCGACGAGGTCTTCGCCGGCTACCGCCGCCATCGCTGGCACCACTACGAGGAGATGGTGCGCGGGCGCCTGCCGGGCGCGCTGCGCGCGCCGCTGTTCGGCGCCCTGGGCGCGGCCTACCCCAAGTTGGACTGGGCGCCCAAGCCGCTGCGCGCCAAGGCGACGCTGCAAGCCATCGCCCGGGACAGCGCGGACGGCTATTTCCACAGCGTGTCGATCCTGGGCGACGCACTCCGCGAGCGCCTTTATTCCGACGGTTTCAAGCGGGAACTCCAGGGGTACCGCGCGGTGGAGGTGATCCGCCAGCACATGGAGCGGGCGCCGACCGACCATCACCTCTCGCGCATCCAGTATGCCGACATGAAAACCTACCTGCCGGGCGACATCCTGACCAAGGTGGACCGCGCCAGCATGGCCCATGCCCTCGAGGTGCGCGTGCCGCTCCTGGACCACCCGTTCGTGGAATGGTGCGGGACCCTGGGGCCGGAGACGAAGCTGCGCGGGCGCGAGGGCAAGGCCGTGTTCAAGCGCGCCCTGGAGCCCTGGCTGCCCGACGAAGTGCTCTATCGCGAAAAGATGGGCTTCGGCGTGCCGCTGAAGGCGTGGTTCCGCGGCCCCCTGCAACAGCATGTCCGGGCGCGGCTGCAGGGGGGACGCCTGGCCGAGACGGGCTATTTCGATGTTGCGGCGATCGACGCCCTGGTCGAGCAGCACATGTCGGGGCTGCGCGACCACAGCCAGCCGCTATGGGCGCTGTTGATGTTCGCGGGCTTTCTCGAACAGGTTGACTCGCCGCCACCGGCGGTCATGTCGCGGAACGCGGAGGCAGTGGTCTAATCCGAGATGTGAGGAGCGCGTGTTTTTGGTTGTGATGATGATGATCAGAAGGTGTGGCGCGAAGTGATGACGTCGTCCCGTTTCGCCTGGCCATTGGCCGGTTTGGCCTGTGCCGAATGTGTGCTTCTCTTCGCCGTGCTGTGCGTCAGCGCGCTCGCGAATGGATATTTCAATGGCCACGCCCCGGACGTGAGTGCGCAGGTGGCGCCGTTCGCCTTCGTTTGCCTGATCGTCCTGATGATGATGTTCTCGGTCGGACTGTACACGTGGCATATCGCGACGAGCTACGTCGATCTGGGGTTGCGGATCCTGGCCTCCTTCCTGGTCGCCTACCTGATCTATGCCGCCATGGTGTATGCCGTGGACGATCTGGCGATCGCGCCCGCCACGCTGGGCACGGCGCTGCTGGTGGCGATCCCGGCCACCTTCGGCATGCGCTTGGGCTTCCTGCGGGTGACCGACAAGGCGCATCTGAAGTCGCGGATCCTGGTTTTGGGGACCGGCGACCACGCGGCCCGCATTGCCGAGCTGGAGCGGCGCGGGCGGGCCAGCCGTTTCATGATCATGGCCTTCCTGGACGTCAAGGAGTGCGCGCCCGAGGTCGGTTTCGGCCGCGTTTGCCCGCTGCCGAACGATTTGCTGGGGTTCGCGCGGCGCCACGAGGTGGACGAGATCGTGCTGGCCCTGGAGGACCGGCGCGGCCGGCTGCCGGTGGAGCCGCTCATCGAGGCGCGGCTGAACGGCCTGCGCGTGACCGACTACCAGACCTTCAGCGAGCGCGCCCAAGGCCGGGTCGACCTCGACGCCCTGCGGCCGAGCTGGTTCCTCTATTCGGAGGGCTTCCGCTCGGGGCGGCCGCACCGGGTCTTGAAGCGCGGCTTCGACATCGTTGTGAGTGCGGCGCTGCTGGGCTTCACGCTACCGATCCTCATGGCGACCGCCATCGCCATCAAGCTGGAGAGCCGCGGCCCGATCTTCTACAGGCAGGAGCGCGTCGGCCTGGGCGGACGGCCCTTCGTGCTGATCAAGTTCCGCTCCATGCACGAGGAAGCCGAGGAATCCGGCAGCCCGCAGTGGGCGCAAAAGCGCGATCCGCGCGTGACCCGCGTGGGCGCCATCATTCGCAAGACTCGCATCGACGAGATTCCGCAGGCGCTCAACGTCCTGAAGGGCGACATGAGCTTCGTGGGCCCGCGCCCGGAGCGGCCCCATTTCGTGAAGATGCTGGCCAGCCAGCTCCCCTACTACCAGGAGCGCCACAGCGTGAAGCCGGGCATCACCGGCTGGGCGCAGCTCAACTACCCCTATGGCGCGTCGCTGGAGGACGCGCGGGAAAAGCTTCAGTACGATCTTTTCTATATCAAGTACTTCAGTATCGTCTTCGACCTCTCCATCGTGCTGCAGACCGTCCGCGTGGTGATGTGGTCGGAGGGCGCGCGCTAGATTCCGCCTCCCCTCCAGTGGCCGAGATGACCTGTCCATGTCCCTTCGCGTTCTCCATGTTAGGCCAACTTGCCCCCTCTGCGCGGGGCGGATGCGTGGGCTCGCGGTGGCCAAGCCGGCGCACCCCGCAAGCGGCGGCGACAGCGATGCGACGATTCGGGGCCGTGGCGGACGTCACCGCGCGATGACGGTGGGCTCGGCATGAGACTGCTGGTCTTCTCCACGCTCTATCCCAACGCCGCGCAGCCATTCCACGGCATCTTCGTCGAAAACCGCCTGCGCCACCTGCTGGCGGAGAGCGGCTACGACGCGCGGGTGGTGGCGCCGGTGCCGTGGTTCCCCTCGGCGCATCAGCGCTTCGGCAGCTATGCCACCTTCGCCCGGGTGCCGCGTCGCGAGCATCGCAACGGCCTCCAGGTGGAGCACCCGCGCTACCCGGTGATCCCGAAGGTAGGGATGGCCGGGGTGCCGTTCCTGCTCTACGCGGCGGCGCGGCGGACGGTCGGTCGACTGCGGGCCCAGGGCTTCGATTTCGACCTGATCGACGCGCACTACTTCTATCCCGACGGGGTGGCGGCGGCGCTGCTCGCGCGGGCGTTCGACCGGCCCTTCGTGGTCACCGGGCGCGGCACCGACCTGAACCTGATCCCACGCTACCGCATTCCCCGGCGACTGATCCGCTGGACCGCCGGGCAGGCGGCGGGCCTGATCACTGTGTGCGAGGCGCTGCGCGACGATCTCGCCGCGCTCGGCGTGCCGGAGGACCGGGTGACGGTGCTGCGCAATGGGGTCGATTTGGAGGTCTTCGCGCGCGATCCGGCCGGCCGGCACGACCTGCGCCGGCACCTCCCGCCGCGGGCGCCGGTGCTGTTGTCGGTGGGCCACCTGATTCCGCGCAAGGGGCACGACCTCGCGATCCGCGCCCTGGCGCACCTTCCGGCCGCAAGCTTGCTGATCGTCGGTCGCGGTCCGGAAGAGGCGGCGCTGCGACGCCTGGCGCGGGAAGCGGGGGTGGCCGAGCGGGTTCGCTTCCTGGGCGCGCTGCCCCACACCGAGCTGAAGCGGGCCTACAGCGCGGCCGACGTGCTGGTGCTGGCCTCCAGCCGGGAAGGCTGGCCCAACGTCCTGCTGGAGAGCCTGGCGTGCGGCACGCCGGTGGTGGCGACGGCCGTCAATGGGTCGCCCGAGGTGGTCCGCGATCCGGTCGCCGGGCGCATCGTGGCCGCGCGGACGCCCGAGGCGATCGCCAATGCCGTGCGCGAGGTGCTCGCCGCGGCGCCGGACCCGGCCGCGGTCCGGCGCTATGCCGAGGGCTTTTCCTGGCAGCCGATCGCCCGGGGGCAGATGGCGCTGTTCGAGCGCGTTCTCGCCGATCGGGGCGCCGCCGGGCACGCGCCCGAAATCCAGGTGGCGCCGGCGCGGCAAGCAGGCCAGGCCGTCAGAAGGTGAACCGGCCGCTCACCGTGACGGCGTTCTCGGTGAACTCGTCCTGCGACTCCGTCGAGTCGCGGCGAGAGAAGAAGTATTGGATCGACAGCGACAGGTTCTGGAATCCGGTGTAATCCAGACCGACGGAGACATCGATTTCGTCGTCCTCGACCTCGTCGTTACCAACCACCGGACTTAGATCTCGAAAGGTGATGTTTTCGTAGGTCGCGTCGAGCGAGAAAGACAGCTCGCGGGTCAGAGGCCGTCCGTAGTCGACCCCGAACAGGATGCTTTCCTCGGTGTCCTCGCCGTCCACGGCGTCTTCCTGCTCGGTCTGGTAGGAAGCTTCGAAGCCCAGGGAGTTGCGCCCGAACGCGGTGGTGACGCGTCCGGTCAGGGTCTCGGTCCGCGTGACCTCGTCGCGGATGGAAAAGCGGTCGCGGCGCGGGTCGAAGTCGTCGATGTCCCCGGGATCTTGCGGCAGGGCGGCGGCGAGGCGCTCCTGGCCGGTGGCGACTTCTTCGTCATAGGACAGCGACACGGAGGTGCGGGCGCCGATGTCGTGGCGGGCCTCGACCGTGAGCGTCTCGTCGTCGTCCTCCCGGCCCGCGAGGGCGAACAAGGACGTGTCCGGAGAAGGGGTCCAGCGGAAGCCGCCCCGCCACAGCGGCGCCTCGAATTCGTCCTCCTGATCCTCGGTCTCCAGCTTCTGATAGCCGATATCCCCGATGAGCGCGAAATCCCGGAAGAGGGCATATTGATTGCGGAGAATCACCTCCCGGCGTGACTGATCCGAATCCCCGCCGGTCGCGAAGTCGCTGCCGGCGCCGTCGCCGTCGGCGAAATCCAGCTCCGAGGCGCGCCCGGTGAGAGACCAACTGTAACGCCCGAACCAGGGGCCGCTCGATGCGGTGAGAGAGACCTCGTGCTGGATGCTGTCGGAGGCGTCGTCGTCCCGGTCGAAGCGGTCGAAGTCGTTATCCTCATCCTCGTCCCCGCTGATCCGGGTCACCGTGCCGGCATAGCGGACCTCGGCCCGTGCCAGGCGACCCAACCGCCGGACCACGTAGGGACTGACGCGGTAGGTCTGCACGGTTTCCCGGTTGGCGTCGTTCGCGCCGCTGGCCGAGGCGGCGCCGGCGCTGTCGAGGACTTGCTGCGAGACCGAGGCGGAGACGTCGGTGAAGAAGAAGTTCTCCGCCCATTCGAACGTTCCGAGACCGGCAACGTTTGCGTTGAAATCGTTTCCGGAATCGCTGAGGCTCTGGCGTTCGAACAGCACCGAGGCGTTGAGCGCGGCCTGCACCCGGGCCAGATCGGCGTTCAGGCTGATACCGGGGCCGACTTCGGTGATCAGCGCCGCCTCCTTCTCGTCGTCGGGCTCGAGGTCGACGTTGTCGGTGAAGGTCTGTCGCGCCGTCACGAACTGGTTGAACCGCCAGTCCCCGGCGAAGAACCCCTCGGGAATGACGACGATGTCGCCGGGCCGCAGCCGCGGGTTCTCGGCGGCGCGACCGGTCCGGGACAGGCGCCGCAGGTCCAGGGCGATCCGCTCGCGTTCACCATTTTCCCGCCGCAGCAGATAGGCGTTGCTGCCCGAGGCATTCGGCGGCAAGCCGCCGAGGGCGAGCACCACGTCGAGCACCGTCATGCCCTTGCGGTAGGGCAGAGTCGTCGGCGGGACGGCATCGCCGATCACCCGGATGCGCTGATCGAAGGTGCCGGTCGCCGCCTCCACGTAGACGGTGACCAGCGGGTCGGCGATGTAGTCCGCCAGCCGGTCTTCCAGCGCCTCGGCGAGCTCGCCGGGCGTCTTGCCGACCACCACGACCTCGCCGACGAGCGGCAGGGCGAGCCGGCCGTCCGGGCGCACGGTGAAGGTGCCCGACAGCTCGGGCTCCCGCCGCACGTCGATCCGCAGGCTGTCGGCGGGGCCGATCCGATACCCCGGCTCGACTCCTGGTGGGTCCGGGTCCCGAGGCCCTTCCGCCTGGTCCGGAGTCTGGGCGAGTTGGGCCGAGGCCCGATAGCTCACATGGCTCAGCGGGGTCCCATCGCCGGCGCGGCCGTGGACGGGGGCCAGGCCAAGGCAGACGGCCATGGCGGCGGCCAAGAGGGCGGCCAGCCCGCGACCGCGCCTTTCGGGGCCGCTCGCAACGGGATAAGAATGGAGGCGGGTGGGCCACGATCGGCAAAGGGGAGCCGATTTGCGATCCCAACTTCGAAAGGACGATGACTCCGGCACGCCGGCCAGGCGCCCACGCCGCGGTTTCGCTGTCGTGGGGCTGCCCGGTTCGAAGCGCTGTGGACGCATGGCCGTTGGGTCTTTGATTGTCGATCCTCCCACCCTCGCGCCTTGTTAGCTTGAAACATCCGTCGGGCCAAGATGCGAGTTCTCTATCACCACCGGATCCTGGCGCGCGACGGCATGCAGGTGCATGTGGGTGAGATCGTGGACGCCCTGCGGCGCCGCGGCCACACCGTCGCGCTCGTGGGACCGACTCCGGGGGACGGCGCGACTCCGGCGCTGCCGAGTTTGTCGATCGTGGAATGGCTGGGCGGCCTGCGCCACCGCTTGCCCGCGTGGGCGAGCGAGCTGCTGGAACTGGCCTACAACGTCGTCGCCTGGCGGCGGCTGAAGGCGGAAGCCCGCGCCTTTGCCCCGGACGTGATCTATGAGCGCTACAACCTGTTCCTGCTCGTGGGGGTATGGCTCAAGCGGGCCCTGGACGTGCCGCTGATCGTGGAGGTGAATGCGCCCCTGGTGCACGAGCGCGCCACCTACGCCAAGTTGACACTGACGCCGCTGGCGCGCTGGGCGGAGCGCTATGTCTGGTGCCGCGCCGATGCGGTGCTGCCGGTGAGCCAGGCGCTGGCGGCCTTCGTGCGGGAAGCCGGGGTGGCCGCGGAGCGCGTCGTGGTGATTCCCAATGGCGTGCGGCCGGAAGCCTATCAGGAAGACGGAACCGGCCCCGAGCTGCGCCGCCGGCTCGGCCTGGAGGGTCGGGTGGTGTTCGGCTTCGTCGGGTTCGCGCGACCCTGGCATGGCCTGGAGCGGGTCCTGGACGCCTTCGTGCAGTGGCCGGGGGAGGGGCCGCACCTGCTCGTCGTGGGCGACGGCCCGGCCCGCGCCGGACTGGAGGCGCGCGCGGCGGCGCTGGGCTTGTCCGACCGATTGACGATCACCGGCGCGGTGCCTCACGCGGCGATCCCGGGCTACCTGCGGGCCTTCGACGTGGCGCTGCAACCCGACGTGACGCCCTATGCCTCGCCCTTGAAGCTGTTCGAGTACATGGCCGCCGGCCGTGCCATCATCGCGCCCGATCGCCCGAATATCCGCGAGATCGTGGTCGACGGCGAGACGGCGGTGCTGTTCGACCCGGAACAGCCGGGCCGGTTGGAGAGCGCGATCGCCCGCCTGGCCGGCGATGCCGCGCTGCGCGACCGGCTGGGCGCCGCCGCGGCCCGGGAGATCGTGCGGCGAGGCCGGACCTGGGACGCGAACGCGGCGCGCATCGAGGCGGTGGCCGAGGAGCTTCTGGGCCGCGCCTCAGAGGTGCGCTCCTCGCCGGCACCCAAGGCCTCGAACGCGTGAAACCCTGGCGATGGCCAAGAGGCGCGAACATCTTCCTCCATCTTCCTCTAACGCCATGGCCGCCGGTGTCGCGCCGCGGCCGTCGGTGGATCTCGACGATCGTCCATATCCGGCGGCCGCGACCGCGCGCATGGTCGAGATCACGGGCAACTGGCATCATCCTCAGGATGGGGAATGTCAAGCGCACGCAGGGATGCAGGGTCTTGTGGAATTGCGGGCGGGTCGACCGCCGAGCGGTGGGCGGCCGAACCGCGGCAGCGATCATGGCAACGACGACCGGTATGGAACGGATTCGCCCCCTTGGGATCAGGCTGTTGCGGAGCGGCGCTCTGGCCGCGCTGGCGGTGCTGTGCGGCGGCCTGCTCGCCCCGGCGGCCGCGGCGGGGGAAGACCGCCTGCAGCGCGAGCTCGAGGAGGCCTGGGCGCGCGACGAGGCAAGCTGGGAAGCCGCGATCGAGCGGGCGGAACGGCGGCGGCGCCTGCTGGGCGCGGACGGCGGCGGAGTCGGCACCGACCCTGGCACCGAGGCCGGCACGTCGGCGGCAGCGTCCGCGGACCGGCGGTCGCGGCTCTCGCGGACGGACAGCCGCGCGACCCCGCGCCGCGAGCGCGCGACCCCTGCCGCATCGGAGGCCACACCCGCGCGCGGTGGCGACGGTCCCAAGGCCGCCCTGGAGGCGCGGGGCTTCACCTGCTCGGACGCGGTCGAGGGCTGGGGCTGTCCCGATCTCCAGAGGCGCCTCGCCGAGGCCCGGCCCGGGGAATTGCTGGCGCTGCCGAAGGGCGACTACGTGCAGTGCGTGGTACAGCCGAAGGGCAAACCCTTGCGCCTGGACTTCCAGGGCAGCCGCCTGCACGGCAAGGCCTGCGCCGGCAAGGCGGCGATCGTGCAGACCGCGCCGCTGCAGATCCGCAACGTGGAATGCTTCGACATAGCGGTGCCGCACGGCAACGGCGCCTGCGTGCGGCATCAGTCCGGCGGGCTGGCGCTGCACGACGTCATCTTCCGCGACTCCCAGTCCGGCGTGCTCGCCAGCCCGAACGCCGGCCCGCTGCGCATCCGCGGAGGGCGGTTCGAGGGGCTGGGCGGCGACTGCAGCCTGAAGTGCGGGCGCGCCCACGGCATCTATTATCAGGGCCCGGAACTCCACATCCGGGGCGCCACCTTCGCCAGGGCGCGCGACGAGGGGCATCTGGTCAAGACCGGCGCGGCCAAGACGGTGATCGTGGACAGCACCTTCGACGAAACCGAGGGGCTGGGCAGCCGGGTGATCGACGCCTACAACGGCGGCATCCTGGAGCTGCGCGATATCCGCATCCTCGCGACGCCCGGCGACGGCAACCCCGACGTCATCGGCTTCGACCACGAGCGCCGGCAGGACCATCCCGAGAACCGGATCACCGTCGCCGGGTCGCGGATCGACTGCGCCGGTGGGCCGCTGGTCGGCGGACGCGAGGATCTGGGATCCGTGGCCATCATGTTGAAGGACAACGCCCTGTCGGCTTGCCGCCTGCCGGTCGGGGAGGGGGGCTGATGGCGCTGGCCGAGTCCGAGAGGGCCACTTTCCGGGCAGTGGAGCCGGCGCCGGACCGGGAGCCGGCCGGTACGCCGATCTTTGTCCTGGGCAGCCCGCGCTCCGGCACGACCTGGCTCGGCAAGATCTTCGACAGCCATCCGGACGTGCGCTACATCCACGAGCCGGAGATCACCTTTCCGCCCGACG
This sequence comes from uncultured Rhodovibrionaceae bacterium, assembly GCA_964561005.1. Classification (GTDB taxonomy): domain Bacteria; phylum Pseudomonadota; class Alphaproteobacteria; order Kiloniellales; family Rhodovibrionaceae; genus CAZLNO01. The sequence goes on from CAZLNO010000021.1 coordinate 24,388, forward strand.
ACATCCCCGTGTTCACGCCGGACGGGCAGCCCTATGCGGCGGCCATGGCGCCGTTCGTTCAGCGCTGGACGGGGAACTGGCATCCGCGCAGCCGGGCGACGGTGCCTGTCTTCCCAAAGTCCTACACGCGGTTCGATCCGCTTCGGCCGCCGCTGATCCACGCGGCCCGCATCTTCTACCACGGCATTGATCGCTACCTGCATGCCCAGTGGCTGTGGCCGGTGATCTCGGAACCGTCGGTGGGGGTGCCGGTGGTCAAGGGTGTAAACCTGCTGGGCCGGGTTCCCACGCTGCTGGCGGCTTGTCCGGAGGCGCGGATCATTCATGTGGTGCGCCATCCCTGCGCGCAGGTGGCCTCGGTCTTGCGAGGACGCCGGCGGCGCAGCGCGCGGCCGGTGCCGGTTTCGGCCCTGCCGAGTTCGCGCTGCGGCCGGGAGCGCGGTCTGACGGCGGAGACCCTGGCGCCCTGCGACGACATCGCGCGGGCCGCCTGGCAGTGGCTGTGCTTCAACGAGGATGTGCTGTGCCTGGAGGACCCGCGGATCCTGACGGTGGCCTACGATCGCGTGGTGGAAAGCCCCGTCAAGAGCGTGCAAGAGATGCTGACCTTCGCCGGCCTGACCCCGTGCGCGGAGGTCGATGCCTTCATCGCGCGGCTCCGCAGCGGCGGCCACCGGGACTCGCGCTATTCGCTCGCCCGCGACCCCGCGGCGGCGCTCGACCGCTGGCGCCGGGAGCTCTCGGCGGAGGCGCAGGCGCGGATTGAGGCGATCGCGGCGGGGAGTCGGGCGGGGTCATGGTTCGAGCTGTGAGGGCGCCGGCCGCGCTTCAGATGGGGTGACGTCGATGCCGCTCAGCTCGCGCAATCGCGCGATGTCCGGGGCCAGGAGCGTATGCAAGCTGCGGAGTTCCTCCCCCGTCATCTCCGGCGGCGTCTGCGTGAGCGAATGCTTGAGGGCGGTGCGCAGGCGCGGCGGCATGGATCGCTTCGCGAATGCGTTGATCTGCTTCAGCCCGCGTTTGCCGAACAGCCTGACAAGTCCCTGGCCCAATGGATTGAAAGCGATGGCGGCATTGGTCCGCCGCGGGACCTCCGGGGACGGAGTGGGACTTCGCGGGACGAGTCCCAGAAACCGATCGATGCTGTCGAGCACGGCTCGAGGGTCCTGGAACAGCGCCTCGGCTCTCAGCAGCAGGATTTGATCCCGCGGGAACACTTCGAGGTATTTTTCGAGCTGGAAGGCATAGCGGCTTGCGAGAACATAAGGCGACTCGGGCGAGAGGCAGGCGGAGAACGGGCGGGATTCCTCGCCATAGCGCCGCGCGTGCAGGTAGGCGGAGAAGGCCCGTCGCACGGGATCGCGGAGCAGGTAGATGAGCCGGGCATCCGGGGCGGCAGCGTGAATGCGCCGAGCGGGGTCGGTGCCGGCCGGGCCGCCGCGCGCGGTGTATTGCGTGTAGCTCGTCGAGGCATCGACGAGTGTCCGCGTCGGGTCGCGAAACCTCTGCTGGTACCAATCCCAGCCATGTGCATAGTGTCGGGTGAAAAAGTCGGGCTCCTTCGGCGTGGCCAGGCAAATCGCCGGATTGGCGGCCAGGAGATCCCCCAGGAAGGTGGTGCCGGCCTTCTGGGCCCCGATCAGGAAGACCTTGGGCGGAAATCCGGCAAGACGATCAGGCGTCATGCGATCCGGCCCTTGTCCGGGCTTTCCGCGGTCTTGCTTGCCGTCGGCCGAGCCGCGTGTGACTCTTGGAAGGAGATCCCACGGCGTGCGTTTCGGACTCGGATGTGGAGTGCGCGCGCTTGCCGGCCACCGGCCCAGTCGGACCGGGTGCGGGCCCTTGATCCGCAGCGGAGCGGCGGCGCCCGCGTCGGCCGGCTTCGCGACGGCCTGGATCCGAGGATGCGGTGGGCAAACGCTGCGCGAAAAAGCCGGTTTGTTCCTGGGGCGGCCGACCATCGTGCCGCAGGGTCCAGATCGCCAGATAATACACCAAGCCAATGGCGACGAGCACGCCGAGGTACGTTAGCATAGCCAGCCGTTCCGGAACTTGTCTGCACTGAGCAATATCGTATCTCTGATGCTTGGGCCCCTGCAATGATTAATTACATTATATTGGTGGCGGTTGTCGGGAGTATCCCGCTTATTTTGCGGTTTCCGTTTGCCGGGATTCTGTTCTGGTACTGGATTTCGATCATGAATCCGCACCGCTTGGCCTGGGGCTTTGCCTATGACCTGCCCGTGGCCATGGTCATCGGCGCCGCGACGCTCGGCGCGTTCCTGATCTCGCGCGAGCGCAAGGCGTTGCCGACGGACGGAACGACGGTGCTGCTGGTCCTGCTGACGATCTGGGTGACGCTGACGACGCTGGTGGCCGCCAACCCGGACGATGCCTGGGAGAAATGGGATCGGACGATCAAGATCCTGCTGATGACCTTTGTCACTTTGGCGCTGGCGACCAACTGGGTGCGGCTGCATGCCGTGATCTGGGTGATGGCGCTGTCGCTGGGCTTTTACATGATCAAGGGCGGGCTCTTCACCTTGATCGGGGGCGCGGACAACCGGGTCTGGGGCCCGCCGGGCACCTTCATCGCGGACAACAACCAGCTCGCCATGGCCTTGCTTATGGCGGCGCCGTTCGTGCGCTATCTGCAGGTGGTGAGCGCCAGCCGGGCGGTGCGGATCGGCTGCGCCGTGGCGCTGGCGACCTGCGTGCTGGCGGTGATCGGGACGTATTCGCGCGGGGCCTTCCTGGCGATGCTGGCCTGCGGCTTTCTGCTGGCGATGCGCACGCACTACAAGCTGCAGATCCTGGCGCTGATGGCGGTTGTTGGCGTTGTCGCCTTCGCGATCACGCCGGAGCAATGGATCGCGCGCATCGAATCGATCGGCAACTATGAGGAGGACGTCTCCGCGCAAGGCCGCTTCGACGTCTGGACCTTTGCCTGGCGCTATGCGTTGGACCACCCGATCATGGGCGGCGGCTTCCTTGTCAACATCGACCCGAACATATTCTATAGTTACGTACCGGATGCGATCACGGTGCGGGCGATGCATTCCATCTATTTCGAGGTTCTGGGCGAGCACGGGTTCGTGGGGCTGGTCCTGTTCCTGGCGCTGATGGCCTCGGCCTGGCGCGGCTTCGGGCGGATCCGACGCATTCCCGGCGACGAGGCCCTGCACGCCCGCGAACTCGCCGGCCTGGGGCAGGTGAGTCTGGCGGCCTATGCCGTTGCGGGGTTGTTCTACAATCTGGCGTTTTTTGATCTGTTTTATTTGGTGGTCGCGTTGCAGATATGTCTTTGGCGGATCGCGGTTCAGGAATTGGGCATAAATGTAGCGGATGCACGGGACTCGAATCGGCGCCTCAGCCGACCACAATATCCGATATCGGCCAAGTAAGATTCTCATAAGAAATGGGGAGGTTTTGCGAACGGATATCACTTTAACAAGACCTATGTACATCATAATCACTGTGCAATCCGGTTTTGCGGAGGATTTGATGCGGGCAGCGCTGTTTTCTTATCCGATGTTATTCCAACGCACCGGAGGACTACAGGTACAGATGCTGGAAACGTTGGCTTCGCTGAACGACAACGGTGTCGAAGCAAGGCTCTTCGACTGGCGGTACGACGATCTTTCGTCGTTCGACGTGTTTCATGTGTTCGGCGCCATCAACGGCAATCATCGTGCGGTGGAGGCAGCCAAGGCGGCGGGCACACCGGTGATCGTGTCCAGCGTTCTTCATCCGCCGTTCTCTTACATGGACCGGCTTCGCGCCGAGATGGCGAGCCGACTGACGGGTCGTTTGACGCGATGGGAAAGCCGGATCACATTCGACGAGATTTCTGCCACACTGGACAAGGCCGATCGCGTCGTCGCCCTAAGCGATCAGGAACGGGAGATGCTCGTCGTCGGATATGGCGTTTCGCGTGACAGGATCGCGACAATACCCAACGGGATCAGCCCTCGGTTCTTCGACGCAGACCCCGATCTCTTCCGCGAAAAGTATGATGTGCGCTCGCAATTTGTCCTGTGCTGCGCCAGCATTAATCCTTACAAGAACCAGCTCGCCGTGGCCCGGGCGGCGGCGGCTTGCCATGTCCATGCCGTTCTGATCGGCCGCTGTGCCCCGGAACAACGGTCCTACCTTGAGCAGTGCCTTGCCGCGGGGGAAGGGTTCGTCCGCTATATCGGCGAAATGCCTTACGGGGATGACGTGCTCCCGTCCGCCTATGCGGCGGCCTCCGTCTTTTTGCTGCCGAGCCGCAGCGAGGTCGCCCCGCTTGCGGTTTTGGAAGCCCTTGCGGCTGGCACGCCAGCGATCATCACAAAACATCACAGCCTCGGCGTCGCGCCGGGGCCAACTCTCCATGAGGTGGATCCGCGACGGGACGACAAGATAGCCGAGGCCTTAAGCGCTCTGCTTACCCAGACGAAGCCGGTCGCGGCCTGTCGAGCTATGGTTTCGGAGTTCCGATGGTCGCAGGTCGCGGCAAGGGTGAACGACGCGTATACTAGGGTTGTGGGGAACGCGTAGTTGGAAAACTGTGGTCATGCGCACTTGCATATTTCGAGCTGCCCTGACTCTAGCGGTCGCAACGACGGTCCACCCCGCCCAGGCTGCCGACGTGATCTATCACGAACCGTCTGATACCTACTTTGAACTCGTGGTCACGGGCGCTGCAGTCGAGGCGAACCGCCTGGGCTGGCCGGCCGCCGCCAAGCGCGCCGCAAAGAAGAATTATCATGGTCGCCAAGGTCGTTTGGCGATAGTTGATACATCCGAAAAGCACCAGTTCATCCAGGACAATTTCGATTTTCCGTTGCCGACTTGGATAGGTCTACGCTACTGGTGCAGCAGTCGTATGTTGATGTGGGTGGATGCCAGCATTCACGCGCATACCGCGTTTCAGTCGTGGGCTCGACCATGGCATCGTACGCATATCCGCTGCGGGAAAAACAAGATCCCATATATGCCGGTGTATTACACCGAGGATGGCCGGTGGCAGGCGTCCGGCTCGGCGAAAAAGTTTCGCGCCTTCCTTGTCGAATATCCTGCAGGTGATGGAAGAGCTGCCCGTAAACAGCAGGCTGAGAGGTGATCGGGCGTGGTGCGAGCGCAATTCCATCTGGCCACTTGGTGTCAGGGGGTAAGGTGTCGGTCGTTTTGGTGACCGGGGGCGCTGGCTTCGTGGGAAGCCACGCCTGTAAGGCGCTGGCGCGAGCCGGGTTTTTCCCGGTCGTTTATGATGATCTGTCGAACGGGCATGCGGACGCAGTCCGCTGGGGACCCTTGGAGAGGGGGCGGATTCAAGACGAATCGCGACTGGAAGAAGTCATCCAGCGTCATAACCCTGTTGCCGTAATGCATTTCGCAGCGTCGATCGAGGCGGGACGCTCGGTTGAAATGCCATTGGCTTTCTATTGGAACAACGTCAGTGGCACGATCGCGCTGCTGCGCGCCATGCAACGCCGCGGGGTGCATACGATCGTGTTTTCCTCCACGGCGGCCGTGTATGGCCATCCGCAGAGTTGTCCGATCCGGGAGGACCACCCGACGCAGCCCGTGTCGCCGTACGGGCGGACCAAGCTCATGATCGAGCAGATTTTGGCTGACCTCGCCGCGTCGGAGGGGCTGCGATATGCGGCGCTGCGATATTTCAACGCGGCGGGTGCGGACCCCGATGCTGACCTGTGGGAGCGCCACGAGCCGGAGACGCATCTGATTCCGCTCGCTCTCGAGGCCGCGTTCGGGCTCCGTCCCGCGCTTCAGGTTTTTGGGACGGACTACGACACGCCGGATGGCACCTGTATTCGCGATTTTGTGCATGTCAGCGATCTGGCCGATGCTCATGTCCTGGCGCTGGAATGGCTATTGGAGGGGAAGAACAACCTCGTGGCGAACCTCGGAACCGGCCAGGGGTACTCCGTTCGGCAGGTTATCGAAACCGTTGAGGCGGTGACTGGCCGGCGGCTGTTCATCCATAAAGCGCCTCGCAGACCGGGTGATCCGGAAGTGTTGGTTGCCGATGGGGGTGCGGCCCAGGCGGAACTCGGATGGACTCCACGGTATCGAAGCCTTAGAGATCAGGTCGACCACGCCGCGTCGCAATATTTTTCCGTAGTTGATCAATGTTTGTTAAAATAGGGCTAGCGAGTGAAAGCCGTGCTGAAAAACCTGAAAGACGGAGGGCGCTTAAGAGAAAAGGCGCAATTGGATGATCACATTCAATCCGATGAACGTACGCGGATCATGCTGACAAGCGAGTCCGGACAATATGGGGGAATGGAAATCCGGATGAGCGATGAAGCGCGCCTTCTCACCCGAATGGGGTATGACGTTTTGGTTGCTCCGCGTTCATTTCCCGAAATGGATCGTTTACATGAGTCGCTAACTGGATTTGGTGAACAGTCACTTGTTCGACCGTATGACGTACCCCTTTTTCTTGACGAGTGGCGTTACCACCGAATCAATCAAATGAAGGCCCATCTTAGAGTATATGATCTTATGACGGCGTGGAAACCAGATCTAATACATATTTTTTTTCCATGGACCAATCAGGGACTTTCTCGGCTATGGCTTGCGGCCACAAGAGGGGTGCCCACGGTTATTAGTGTTCATAACTGCTTTCCCAAAACGCAATTTGCTCCGCGTATCGGCAAGAGGCTGTATGAAGCATTTCGAACGTTACGGGGGGTATATGGCGTCTCGTCAAAAGCGCTCGAAGGTTTCTGGGTAAATTTCCAAGAGTTCGTACCTGGCGATGTGGTGTCTGATGTGATTTATAACCATGTGAATACGGAACGTTTTCAGCCAAATTCCGACATTCGTGGCCGCGTGCGTGGCGAATTGGGCCTTAATGAAGAGACTTTGCTAATCGGTTCAGTCGGCAGAATTTCAGAACAGAAGCGGCCATTAGATTTGACTGAAGCGTTTGCCGATGTGGCGGAAGAAAGACCTGAGGCTTGCCTTCTGCTTATTGGCGATGGGGATTTGCGACAGGACGTTCTGGATAAGGCGCGTGATCTGGGTATTGCGGATCGGGTGATCGTGACCGGATGGGTGGACCCCTCACGCTTTCTTCCAGCGCTTGATTTGCATGTCTTGGCAAGTGAGCGGGAAGGCTTCGGAATCGCGTCAATCGAAGCGCTTGCGTGCGGGATACCCTCGATCGCTGTAAAATCACCTGGTTCGGTTGATATCTTGGCCGATTGTGAAGCGGCATGCTTGGTTGACTCCGATGCCCGCGCGATCGGATTAGCTATGCGTGACCTGCTTGAGGATCCGATGCGCCGCATGGAAATGGGAAGACAGGCACGGGCATTCGTTAAGGGTCGTTATGATGACGAAAAGTGGCAGATGGCGATCGCTAGCTTTTACTGCAAAGTGATTCGTAGGCAATGATAGGGATGTCACCAGAAGTTAGCATCGTTATGAGTACGTACAATGGAGCCCACACGTTGCCGAGGGTTCTCAGCGCGTATGAAGGGCAACCTGGATTATGTGAATCCGCACAAATCCTGATCGTTGATAACGCCAGCACGGATGATACGGGTCGGATTCTCCGTCGCTTCGCGGAACGACTCCCTATTCAAATATTATACGAGAAGAGGCAGGGGAAGGCATTTGGATTGAATCACGCATTAGATTACGTCAAAGGCGATCTCGTCATTTTCACGGACGATGATGCTATTCCCATGGACGGATGGTATCAAGCGATGCGCAGCGTGTCAGAACAAAATCCGCAGGCGTCGGTTTTTGGTGGCGCGATTGAGCCATTGTGGGAAGCATCGCCACCCGGCTGGATTCAAGCCATCCCGCTTGGAGTAACATATGGTCTGACAGCCCCAGACCTGGCGGAGGGCCCGGTGAGTCCCGGCTTAATTTGGGGGGCGAACATGGCGGTTCGGAGACAGGTGATTGATGAGGGCTATCGGTTCGACAAGGCAAGGGGTCCGAAGAGTGGCCGATACGTCATGGGTGTGGAGACGGAGTTCACCACACGAGTGGCCAATTGGGGATTTAAGTGCTGGTTTACGCCAACAGCGCGCGTTCAACACATCATCCGTAGCTATCAAATGGATAAACCATGGGTTGTAGCCCGTGGATTTAAATATGGTCGAGATATATATCTCAAGAAACGATGCGAATATGAAGAAAGGTTCTTAACTATATTTGGCTGTCCGCAATGGTTCTTTTCACAATATGCACGGCTTTGGTTTCAGCGGTTGAAAGTGATGTTAGAGAGGCAAGAAACTGAGGATATTGCCATAAGGTGGGAGTTGGGCTTTTTAGAGGGCCAGATATACCAAGCGTTCCTATCGTGGCGATCGAGAAAGAGTTAGAGTCTGACTCAGACTGAACTCTTGTGTTTCAAGGTGTTGCGAGGCCTCGGGTGAGCAGGCGGATAGGGGCGATGAAGACCCAGGCGGTGGCGCTGGCGATGGTGGCCTCGACATCCTTGGCCAGTCAGCGGCAGCGACCGAGCCAGGCGAAGGTACGCTCGACCGCCCAGCGGCGGGGCAGGACCTCGAAGCCTTGGGCATTGGCCGGCCGCTTGACGATTTCGACGGTCCATTCGCCCAGATCGGCGAGTGCGGTGCGCAGCTTGTCGCCGGCATAGGCGCCGTCAGCAAAGAGGTGGCGCAACCAGGGGTAGAGGCTTCGAAGTGCTCCCAGAAGACCGACTGCACCGTCGCGGTCCTGGATGTCGGCCGGGTGGACCTCGACGGCGAGCAGGTGGCCTTGCGTGTCGGTGACGATGTGACGCGTGCGCCCCTTGGTTTTCTTGCCCGCATCGAAACCGCGCGGGCCGCCGCTTTCCGTGGTCTAGATGGACCTGCGGCCCATCGACTGCGTGTCGACCGACTGGCTGTCGATCACCCCGGCACTGGGGCTGGGTTCGCGCTCCGCGTGCTCACGCGCCGCCATCACCAGGGCGTGGTTGATCCGCATCCAGGTGCCGTCCTGCGACCAGGGGTAGAAATAGTCCTGAACGGTCGAATAGGGCGGAAAATCCTTGGCGGCTGCGCCGCCGAGCGGCGTGTCGGGCAGCATCCGCCACTGGCATCCGGTGGTCGCCATGTACAGCAGCGCGTTGACGACCTCGCGCAAATTCGTCTCCCGGCGTCGGCCAAGTGGTTTCTCCGGTGGCAGGTGGGGCAAGATCAGCGCCCACTCCGCATCCGTCACGTCGCTTGTATAGCGCAGCCCGGAACGGTCATATTTGGCTCGGGTGATCTCAGTCCACATCTTGTATTCTCCTCGGTTGCTTGCCACAACGAGGGAATCACAAGACGCGGAGATCACTCAACTCTTTTCCGATCAGTCTCTCAGCGAAGGAGCTCAAGAGGAAGGTTCAGAAAAAAGTAGTGCAGTTGAGTCATGGATAAGGATAGGGCGGCGGACGCGTATTGTTGGTAGGAAGTGTTCGCACGCGGCGAGCCGATCAGCGACTGGGGCTCTTTAAGGGTAGAGGGAATTGATGTTGGTGTTGCCAGCTGGGCTGTCGAAGCATGGCACTCGCCACCCTTGACGGAGACGACGTATTTAAAGATGGTGCACACCTTGGGTCGATCGGCTGCATCTGGCTAATTATCCGGAAAATTGCGGTAAATGTGTAGTTTGGAGCGTGAGGCTTATCCCTTTGAGTCCGGGACCGCATCATGTGGTGACAGGTGGCCAGGAATGGCGTAGAACATGAAGCGAACAAAAGCCGTTCCGGAGCCCGATCATGAGCGCGTTTCCCCGATCCCTACTGGAATTCCAGCGCCAGTTTCCCGACGAAGCGGCCTGCGCGGCGTATCTTGCCAAGCAACGGTGGCCGACCGGATTCGTCTGTCCGGTGTGCGGTGGCGCGCGCGGCTGGGCGCTGGGAACCAAGCAATGGACCACGGAGTGCGCCGACTGCGGCCGACAGACCTCGGTGACGGCCGGCACGGTCATGCATCGCAGCAAACTGCCGCTGACGGTATGGTTCTGGGCGGCGTATCTGATGGCGACGCACTCCAACGGCATCTCGGCGGTCCAGATCCGCTCGCGGTTGGGGCGGGGCTCCTACAAGACCGCCTGGCTGCTGTGCGCCAAGCTGCGCAGTGCCATGGTCGACCCGAACCGGACCCCGCTGTCCGACCTCGTGGAAATGGATGAGACCAGCATCCCCTTCAGAACACACGACGATCCGCCCGCCGGCGGACAAGGGCGCAGTCGCCAGGGCAAGATGCTGGTCGCCGGTGCCGTCGAGGTCACCGACGGCGGACCGGGACGCATCCGCCTGCGCGCCATCCCCGACTTCTCCGGCGAGAGCCTGGCGGGTGTCGTGAAAGACACCGTCGCACCCGGGTCCACCATCAAGACCGACGGATGGACCGGATACAGCGCCAGTGCCGAAGTCGCCCACGACCCCCACGTGATCGGCTCCATGGCCGCCCATGTCGTGCTCCCCTGGGTCCACCGCGTCTTCTCCAACCTGAAGACCTGGGCGCTCGGCGTCTACCACGGCCTGCGGCAGAAGCATCTGCAAGCCTACCTCGACGAGTTTGTTTTCCGATTCAACCGGCGCCGCACCCGACACGCAGCCTTTCGATCCCTCCTCGGGATCGTTACCACCAAAGGACCCATCACCTACGATATGTTGATCGCGCCGGAAGCAAAGGGATAAGGCCTAGAAGGAATTTTACCTGTATGGTCAGAGCGAGTTCATATATGTCAGCGTTTGTCAGGCATGTTAAGAAGTCCGGCGTCCGTGGTGCGATCCGCTTGTCGGCGCGGAATGTAGTAGTGGGGGCCGCGACGGCGAAAGACGTATATTACGATTGGTGGAACGGTGTGTCAACGAGAGAGGTTGTTGCGCTGAATTCGTTAGATATTTATTCGGAAAACAAGAAAGAAGGTGAGGATTATATTTTAACGCCGAGATCTGTGGTAGATCGTACGATTAGAAGTATATGCGGATCGTTGGACAATCTCGTATTCGTTGATGTTGGTTCTGGAAAGGGGAGAGTTATACTTCATGCAGCGAAATTCCCGTTTAGACGCGTTATTGGAGTGGAGTTTTCGGAAGAACTGCACAAGACGTGTAAAGAGAACATTAACCGATTTCGAAAAAAAGGGGTTAGGTGTGGCAGTATAGAGAGCGTGTGTGCGGATGCGGCGTATTGGGAGTTACCGGAAAACGATATGTTGATATTTATGTTCAATCCGTTCTCCGAGAAAGTGATGCGGACGTTCGTGAAGAGGCTTGTTAAACATCACGCGGCACATGGGTGCAAAATCTACTTGGCGTATTATAACCCGAAATATGGTTCTGTAATAAGGGAAACTGGAACGTTTAAGGATAAGGCGGTTTTACAGCCGATTTTATACTGTTCTGCTTTTCCGATATGGCCATTGGCAATGTTCGAATCGAAGGATTTTGCCGATCCGCCAGGGCAAGGCGACCCGAACGAGCAGCGTGGTTGAACGCATGTGCGTGGGTAGCGTGAGCCGCCGAAGATCGTCTCCAACGCGTTCGGTGTGCTCGCTTTGGTGAAACTGGTGCCGGGGGCCATGGTCTGCACCGGCGAACACGAACACGAACTTGACGACTGGGAGCATTTGACGTGCGCTCGGCGCGCGCGCGTCTCCAAATTTGATAGGGGCCCGATGAGGCTTTCGAGGCGGGTCTGAACGGCGAGTAAGAGTACATACTGCTGACCTCGCTCTGAACCGCGGTGTATACATTCCGGCTAGGCTATTCGCATCAGTGGGCGGCCTTGACTGTCTGATGGGAAAGCATGTGAGCAGATACGTATTCGCTTGGGGGTGTCTAGCAAGTTAGGAGCGGGGGCAAATTTATGCGAAAGGCCACGAGAATTATCGCAATAGAGGGACCTCTTTTTAAAGTGAAAAATCTTTCAAAGACCCTAGGGGTTTTTGATAAAATTGGACGAGCCGAAACAATACCAAAAACGAGTAAAATAGTTTTTCGGCTAAGTTTACTTTTTCTTTACGTGGGGCTCTTAGTCCTGCAAGCCAGTATAGTTTGCGGGAAGGAGGGTCACGTGTCCGAGACAAATCTTTTGCAGCAAGCGAGTGGACTCGAGGCACAAGAATGGAAAAAGTTGGAGGCAGTGAATGAGTTCCAGGATGTCGCCTTAACGAGGTCGGAGCATGACGCCATCGTCAATGTACATGGCGGGCCGAGTTTTTGGGGGTCGATGGGGCCGAACGCTGTTTTGGAGACATGGAACAGTGGCGCCTACGATGAGGTCAATAATCGGATGTTCTTTTTTGGCGGGGGTCATGCGGATTATGGTGGGAACGAGGTTTATGAATTCGACTTCGATACCCTCCAATGGCGTCGAGTTAGCGAGCCTGATCCATTGACAGAACCCGACGGTGTGGGATCGAGCGGGAACACGGTTTTTATTCCGGAAGACGGGCCATTATCGACCCATACTTATGATGGCTTGGTTTGGAGCCCGGTCACGGAGACATTGTGGTTGACCCATGCAGGGGCTGGGTTCGGATCTGATCTACGCACGCCGCATAAACCGACGGATCCGGCGCTCTGGGAGTTCGATCCTGAGACCCGTGAATGGACAGAGCATCCTGTCGATGAGGTGGGAACGCGAGAGACAGCTGGGTTTGTTTCCGAAACACAGCAGGTGCTAAGTTTAAAAAACAGTTCTAAGGCAACGACGCGCCCACGGTTGGTGGACGCCGATGGTGAAATTCATGATTTGCCGAATTTTAATGGTATGACCGGAAGAAAAGAGGGTATGCTTTTTGAAAATCCGGCATCTGGCCAGCTATATCAAATTCGAAAAGATGGATTTGTAAGGATTGATAGTGTAAAAGGAAAAGATGGAGAAATCACGGAATTTAACGCAAGCGGCATCCAAGGGGATCCCGAAGATCTCCACCAGGCCGGCGTCGACTACAATCCGAATGACGGAAACTTCTACATCTGGAATGGCGGGCGCGAGGTCATCCGCTGGGATCCCGGCGACGAACGAGACCTGGGCGACGACACCTTCGAGACGCTGTTCAACATCGGCGGCGAGTCCCCCGGCGGCAAGGGCGGCGGCAAAATCTTCGACAAGTTCGTCTTTCTGGAGGATGCCGGCGTCTTCGCCGGCATCCAGAACGGCCGCAGCAGCGACGAGGGCGGCGGGATCTGGCTGTACAAGCCGGGCGACAACCCCGACGACATCGACAAGCTGGACGTCGGCGCGGCGAGCCTCGACCCGGCGAGCGCGACGGCCATCAACCTCCACTTCGAGGGCGGCGACTTCGACGTCAACGCCAACGGCACGGTCAGCGTGGCCTATCGCGCGGCGGGCACGGACGCCTGGCAGGAGGGGCTCGACCTTCTGCGCCTGCCCAACGGCGACTTCGCCGGCTCGGTGATCGGCCTGGCGCCGGATACGACCTACGAGATCAAGCTGATGCCGAGCGATCCCGACGGCCTCGCCGAGGGCGTCGCGGCGGAGCAGGTTCTCACCGCCCGCACGGCGGACATCCCGGCGGCCGTCGACGCGGGCGGCGGCGAAATCCGTGTCGCCTCCCTGGCCGAGCTGCAGGCCGCGGTCGATCAGGCGCAGGGCGGCGAGGTCATCGTGCTCGAGGCCGGGGTCCACACGGGTTCCCTCGACATCAAGAGCCATGGCACGGCCGACGCGCCGATCACCATCCGCGGCGCCGACAACGGCGACAGCGTCATCGACGGCCAGGGCGCCGGCGCCGCCATCCGTCTTGAGGGCGATCATGTCCGTATCGAGGGCCTGACCCTGCGCAACGCCGACAAGGGGATCTCGCTGCGCGACGGCACCGGCGACCATGTGGACGGCGCGGTGATTCGCGCCAACACCATCACCGAGGTGCGCCGCGGCATCGACGCGAACGAGGGCCACCGCGATCTCACGATCGTCGACAACCTGCTGATCGGCGACAACGCCTTCGCCGACACCAGCCAGGAGACCTGGGACGACGAAGGCATCGTCGTCACCGGCCAGGGCATCGTGGTGGCCAACAACACCCTGGCGGGCTTCGGCGACTCCCTGGGCCTCAACAAGAACACCGACCTCGCCAACCGCGGCATCGAGTTCCACCACAACCAGGTGCTCTGGGGCGGCGACGACGGGGTCGAGCTCGACTTCGCCGACCGCAACGTCCAGGCCCACCACAACCTGCTGATGAACACGGCCAACGGGCTGAGCTTCCAGTTCGTCGACGACGGCCCGGCGCTCGCCTATCGCAACGTGATCGTCAACGCCGAGCGCGGCCCCTACAAGATCAAGCCGGAGGCGAGCACCAACCACGGCGTGTGGCTGTTCAACAACACCACGGTCAAGCAGGGCGAGCCCTGGAAGGACTTCAGCGGCAGCCCGAACGAGGTGAAGATCCTCAACAACCTCTTCGTCGGGGACGGCACCACGGCCGACACCGTGCGCGCCGACACGACGAACTTCCGCAATCTGGAGATGGACCACAACGCCTGGTCCCACGACGGCAAGTTCCAGGTGGGCGGCGTCGGCTTCTTCAGCACCTTCGCGGACTGGCAAGCGGGCCCGCAGGGGGACCGCGACGTCCTGCTGGACGGCCAGGAGATCTTCGCCAACGTGCCGCTGAGCGAGGCGGTCCAGCCCTTCGCCACCTTCCGCACGCCGGATCAGGGCGACCTGCGCCTGGCCGAGGGCTCCGAGGCCGTCGACGCCGGCGCCCTGATCCCCGGCGTGACCGACAGCTTCACCGGCGCCGGCCCGGACATCGGCGCCCTGGAATCCGGCCAGCCGCTGCCGGAGTACGGCAGCCGGGTGCATGGGGAATTGGGGCCGATCGTCCGGGGCGACAGCTTCCGCCTCAACGACCTGCAACCAGTCGCGATCGATGTCGTGGGCAATGACCTCTCGGTAAGCGGCGAGCGCGTCACCGTCGTCGAGGTGTCCGAGCCCAGCGCCGGCAGCGCCGAGATCACGAATGACGGCGGCATCCTTTACACGCCGGAGTCCGGCTTCGAGGGCGCGGTGACCTTCACCTACACCGTGCAGGACGAGAGCGGGCGCACCGCCGTCGGCACGGTCGAGGGGCGGGTGTTCGACGAACCCCTCGGCACGATCCCCGAGGTGTCTCTCATCCTCCGGGCCGACAAGCCGGGTGAGGGCGTTGCCGGCAACGGCGCGATCTCGGCCTGGGCCGATCGCTCCGGCCAGGGCAACGGGGCCCGGCAGTCCGGCGACGAGAGGCAGCCGACGCTGGCGGAGGTCGACGGCAAGGCCGCGATCCACTTTGACGGCGTGGACGACGTGCTGCGCATCGACAACAGCGCGACGTTGAACACCGGCGGCCCCTACGACGCCAAGACGCTGTCGATCGCCTTCCGCCCCGGCGAGGACGTGAACAGCCGCCAGGTGATCTACGAGCAGGGCGGCGCCAAACGCGGAATCAATATCTACCTGGAAGACGGCCAAGTGCACGCGAGCGCCTGGAACCTGGCCGAGGAGGCCTGGGGTCCGCTCACCCTGAGCGGCGACGTCTCGGCCGGCGAGGTGCACACCATCACCCTGAGCCTCGATGCCGCGGCGGGGACGCTGGCCGCGCATCTGGATGGCCAGTCGCTGGGCAGCCTGACCGGCGCGAATCTGCTGCACGATCACGGCAACCCCATCGGCCT
>CAZLNO010000022.1:0-5251 GCA_964561005.1 uncultured Rhodovibrionaceae bacterium
ACCCCTCGGGCAGCGTATCCGGCGCGGTGCCCAGGCGCGCCGGGGCGTTCAGGCGCTCCAGTTCCAGCAGCACGGCGCTGTGGTCGTAGCCGCCGCCGCCGTGCTCGACCAGGCCGGCGAACAGCTTCGCCACCGCCTGCGACAGCGGCAGCGTGAGATCGTGCGCCTTGGCGGTCTCCAGGATGCTGTTCAGGTCCTTCAGGTGGATCCACGCCGGCCCGCCGGGCAGGAAGCGGCGCTCCAGCATGCGTTCGCCATGGATCTGCAGGATCTTGCTGTCGGCGAAGCCGCCGGTCAGGGCCTCGCGCACCTTGGCGGCATCGCAGCCGCCCTGCTCGGCCAGCAGCAACCCCTCGGCCACGGCGCCGATGGCCAGCGCCACGATCACCTGGTTCGCCAGCTTCGCCATCGCGCCGGCGCCCGCGGGTCCCACGCGCACCGGCCGGCCCAGCGCCTCCAGCACCGGCAGGCCGCGCGCGAAGGCCTCTTCCGTGCCGCCGACCATGATCGCCAGGCTGGCGGCCTCGGCCCCGCTCGGCCCGCCCGAGACCGGCGCGTCCAGATGCTCGACCCCGCGCTCGGCCAGGCGGGCGGCGTGATCGCGCGCGGTCTCCGGCGGGATCGAGGCCGTGTCGATCACCAGCGCGCCCGGCGCCAGCGCCTCGGCCGTGCCCTGCGCGAACAGGACGTCGCTCACGCTCGGTCCGTCGGCCAGCATGATGACCACCGCCTCGGCCTCCTGCACCGCCGCCGCCGGCGTCTCGGCGGCCCGCGCGCCGGCCGCGACCGCCGGCCCGGTCTTCTCCGGCGTGCGGTTCCAGACCGTGACCTCGTGCCCGGCCTTGACCAGATTGACGGCCATCGGCGCGCCCATCAGCCCGGTGCCCAGAAAAGCCACCTTTGTCATCGCCAAGCCTCCACCCATCGTCCCTTGCTTGCTGTGCCGACATGGTGAGGCGTCCGCGCAACCCTTGGCAAGCGCGCGCCGTCAAGCAGGGCGTCACGCCGAACGCGAGCGGAACGACTCGATCGCGTAGCCGAACGCCGACAGGCCGGCGGCGATGCGCTGCTCGATCGCCAGGAGGTCGCCCGGCGAAAGCTCCTCGTGCCAGCGCCCGGCCGGATCGGACCGGAAGCGCGCGTCCGCCTCCCCGAGCACCGTGGCGACATCGTCGTGCCAGTCGATGTCGAGGCGGTCCAGGAGATGGCGCAGGCAGGCAACCGGATCCGCCGCCAGGTCCTCGTACGTCACGGCCAAATAGCGCGGGTCGCGGCGCCAGCGAATCGCGCCGCCGACGGCATCCCGCCAGGCGTCGGCGGCGCGCTCCAGCGCGCGGCGGTCGCCCGACCCGTTCTCGCCGCGGGCCCGCAGCGCGCAGGCCACGTCCCGGCCGTCGCGCACCACGTGGACGAAGCGCGCCCACGGGAAATGCCGGAACAGAAAGGTCAGCCGACGCACGTTGCGCGGGGTCATGTCCGCCCAGACCGCCTCGTCCCCCGCGGCCAGGCGCGTCCGCATCAGCCGCTCGACGAAGCCGGTCTGGCTGCCGCTGGCCCGCAGCATGGCGCGGACCTGCGCCGGGGCGAGCCCGACGCGCCCGGCGATGGTCTCGGGATCGGCCAGCCGCTCCAGGAAGACCGTGCTCTCCAGGGCGCAGGCGATTTCCGGATGGGCGTCCAGGGCGCGGGCCACCAGCGTGAGGCCGCTGCCCGGGGAACCTCCCAGCACCAGGGGCGCGCGCTCCGACACCACGCGGCGGCCCAGAACCCCGCGCAATCGCCAGAGCTGTTCCGGTGCCAGTGTCTCGATGAGCTTCATGGCCGCCACCTTGACCCGTCATTGCGCGCCCGCGCGACCGTTGCCGCGCGCCGGCCAGCGATGTAGCGTCCCGCGACGTTGCCGTCACGCGAGTTCATAAGCCGAGCATGTCCAGCCCCGCCAAGCCGCCCGTCGCCCGGCCCGACCCGACGCCGTCGCCCGATGGCCCCATTCCGCTGTTCGACCCGCGCGGACAGTACCACCGCCTGCGCGCGGCGATCGACGCCCGCGTGGCCGAGGCGCTGGCCGCCGGGGCCTATGTCAACGGCCCGCAGATCGCCGAACTGGAGACGGCCCTGGCCGCGCAGTGCGGCGCCGCGCACGCCGTGGCGGTGGCCAACGGCACCGACGCGCTGGTGATGGCGCTGCTGGCCGAGGGGATCGGCCCCGGCGACGCCGTGTTCGTCCCCGCCTTCACCTACGTCGCCACCGCCGGCGCGGTGCGCCTGGCCGGGGCGACGCCGGTGTTCGCCGATGTGCGCTGGGAGAGCTGCAACCTCGACCCCGACGACCTGGAGCGCCGCATCGCCGAGGTGCGGCGCGAAGGCCGGCTGACCCCGCGCGCCGTCATCGCGGTCGACCTCTACGGCCTGCCGGCGGACTATGACGCGCTGCTCGACATCGCCGTCTCGCAGGGCCTGACGCTGATCGCCGACGCGGCGCAGTCCCTGGGCGCCCGGCGCGGCGGCACGCCGGTGGGGGCGCTGGCGGCGATCACCACCACGAGCTTCTACCCGACCAAGCCGCTGGCCTGCGCCGGCGACGGCGGCATGCTGTTCACCGACGACGCCGCGCGGGCCGGGCGCTGGCGGCTGATGCGCACCCACGGCACCGACGCCAGCCGCACCGCCGCCACCCTGGGCATGAACAGCCGCCTGGACACTCTGCAGGCGGCCATCCTGCTGGCCAAGCTGCCGCACCTGGAGGCCGAGCGGCGGCGGCGCGAGGCCCTGGCCGCGCTTTACGACGCGGCGCTGGCGAAGGTGGTCGAGACGGCGCCGCGCATGGCGGGCTGCGAGTCGGCCTGGGCGCTCTACACCATCCGCACGCCCAGGCGCGACGCGGTGCGGGCGGCCCTGCGCGAAGCGGGCATCGGCGCGGCGGTCTACTACGAGGCGCCGGTGCACCTGCACCCGGCCTACCGCGCCTTCGGCGCCGGCGAGGGCAGCCTGCCGGTGGCCGAGCGCCTGGGCCGCGAGGCCCTCAGCCTCCCCCTCCACGCCGAGCTGAGCGAGGCGCAGGTCGAGCGGGTGTGCGCGGCGGTGCGCGCGGTGCTTGTCCACCAGTAGGGTCCTGCCCGCGCCCTTGCATTTCTGGCCTTATGTCCATACCCTGTCCATATGACGTTGCCATCCACCCTTTCCGATAACGCCGAAGCCGCCACACAGCGGCTCGTGGTTATGCTGACCCCGACCCAAAAACGTCGTCTGGACGCCAAGGCGAAGGCGGCCGGCATAAGTACCTCCGCCTACGTGCGTGCTGCCATCGAATCCTACGATCCGGATTTCGAAGGTCGGGAAGACGAGATCGAAAGCCTTTTGAACGCGCTCGACGAGAGCACGCAGGCGGCACACAAGGCGCTGGACAAGGCCTTTGCGGAGCTTCGCGAGACACGGGCACAACTGCGTCGCGAAACGGACTGATGGGTCTTACGGATCGCCTTGTCGACGGACTGAAGCAGACCGTACAGCTTAACGAGCGGGTCATGCGCCTCACCGAAGAGTTGTCCGAAGTGAACAAGGACCTTCGTCAACTCGACCGGCGCATCACGCGCCTGGAAACGGTGATGGAACTGGGCAGCAACGGTCGTCTGCGTCTCGGCCCCGATTCCTCCGATCGGTAGGCTCTCATGCCCCACTACAAAATCGCCGCCATTCCCGGAGACGGAATCGGCGCCGAGGTCGTGGATGCGGGGCTGGAGGTGCTGCGCGCGCTGGAGCGGCGCGTCGGCGGCTTCATGCTGGACGTCACGCATTACGACTGGGGCTCGGACTATTACCGCCGGCACGGGCGCATGATGCCGGCGGACGGGCTGGAGCGGCTGCGCGACGTCGATGCCATCTACTTCGGCGCGGTGGGCGACCCCGAGGTGCCGGACCACGTGACGCTCTGGGGCCTGCGGCTGGCGATCTGCCAGGGCTTCGACCAGTACGCCAACGTTCGCCCGGCGCGCCTGCTGCCCGGCGTGGAGAGCCCGCTGCGCCACGTCGGACGGGACGATCTCGACTGGGTGATCGTGCGCGAGAACAGCGAGGGCGAGTACGCCGGCGCCGGCGGGCGCGTGCACCAGGGCCTGCCGGAGGAGGTCGGCACCGAGCTCGCCGTCTTCACCCGGCGCGGGGTCGAGCGGATCATGCGCTTCGCCTTCGAGCTGGCGCGCGGGCGGCCGAAACGGCACCTGACCTGCGTCACCAAGTCGAACGCGCAGCGCCACGGCATGGTGCTCTGGGACGAGGTCTTCGCCGAGGTGGCGCGGGACTACCCGGACGTGGCGAGCGACAAGGTGCTGGTGGACGCCATGACGACGCGCATGGTCCTGCACCCCCGGCGCATCGACACCGTGGTCGCCACCAACCTGCACGCCGACATCCTGAGCGACCTGGCCGCCGCGCTCTCGGGCTCCTTGGGCCTGGCGCCGACCGCCAACCTCAACCCCGAGCGCCGCTATCCCTCGATGTTCGAGCCGATCCACGGCAGCGCCTTCGACATCGCGGGCCAGGGCATCGCCAACCCCGTCGGCGCCTTCTGGACCGCCGCGATGATGCTCGACCACCTGGGCGAGAAACAGGCCGGCGAGACGTTGATCCGCGCCGTCGAGCAGGCGCTGGCCTCGGGCAAGGCCCTCCCCCGCGACCTCGGCGGCACCGCCACCACGCGCGAGGTCACCGACGCGGTGATCGGCGCGATCGCGGGGGTGAACGGGTAGGCTTGGGCGCCGGGTGCCCGAGAGGGGGACGTGGCTCGCGGGGCGCGGGCTCCCGTCCGCGCCCCGGACGTTTCCCGGCCCGTTCGACAAGAATGTTCCGGTCGGGGACAGGAGCCCCCGACCGGCGACGTGCCGGGGAGGTGACCACGGCGGCGGGTGATCGCCCCCTCTTCCACTTGTGAGGGAGGGTTGGGGTGGAGGTGTTCGCGCAAGAACGGCTGGCCGCGTGCCCGGCGCCGACGCCGTGGCCCCCACCCGGCGCTTCGCGCCGACCTCCCCCACAAGTGGGGGAGGTTATGTTCCAACGCCTGCACCCTTGGTGCGCAAAGTCGGGCTTTGGCTTGCGGACCCCTGATGCCGCGCCGCCAGGTGCCCAACACCATCGGCAAGATATTCTTGCTATGTTCTATTCGGTGTGCTATGTTTCCTTGTTGCTCTTGGACATTGTGGAAGGCGGTACCCCGGATGGCGGTCGGGACGGACGCGGCCGTGTGCAAGCGTCAACA
>CAZLNO010000022.1:5351-12046 GCA_964561005.1 uncultured Rhodovibrionaceae bacterium
AGGCGGTACCCCGGATGGCGGTCGGGACGGACGCGGCCGTGTGCAAGCGTCAACATCCGTTATCACTTGCGGGGCGCGGGCGCCCGTCCGCGCCCCGGACGTTTCCGGGCCCGTTCGGCAAAAAACGTTCCGGTCGGGGACGGGAGCCCCCGACCGGCGGAAGACCGTCCGCAAGCGTCAACATCCGTCCGCATCGCGGCGCCGAACGGCGCGGAAAACCGCGGTTCTCTGATGTAAACGCAGGTGTGCACCTTGTTGACGGGTGAGGCGTGCGTCATCCTGATGTGCACATTCGGCCCGCGTTAAGGGGCGCATGTGGCTCGCGGGGCGCGGGCGCCCGTCCGCGCCCCGAACGTATCCCGGCCCCTTCGGCAAAAACTTTCCGGTCGGGGACGGGAGCCCCCGACCGGCGGAAGACCGTCCGCAAGCGTCAACATCCGTCCGCATCGCGGCGCCGAACGGCGCGGAAAACCGCGGTTCCTGGATGTGGACGCGGGTGGACGCCCGTGCTGACGGGTGAGGCGTGTGTCAGCCTGATGGGCTCATTCGGTTCGCGTGAAGAGGCAAATGTGGCGCGCGGGGCGCGGGCTCCCGTCCGCGCCCCGGACGTTTCCGGGCCCGTTCGGCAAAAAACGTTCCGGTCGGGGACGGGAGCCCCCGACCGGCGGAAGGCCGTGTGCAAACGTCAACATCCGTCCGCATCGCGACGCCGAACCGCGCGGAAAACCGCGATTTGAAAATGTACACACTGGTGGACGCCGAGGTTGATGGACGGGTGCAACGGCGTGCCGACGACACCCCCTACTCCTCCCGTCGCCGCGCCACGCCCTTGGGCCGGGGCGCCACCTGCGGGAAGGGGACGACGACGCGGCTGCGCTCGAAAGCCTTGATCGGCTTGTTGAGGGCGTAGATCTGCTTGCTCGCCTCGATCATCACCACGCCGCCGAAGCGGGTGAACCAGCGCTGGCCGATGCGCTCCCAGGCCGGCGCGGCGCCCAGCAAGGTGCGCGCGCGGCTCGGCGGGACGAAGAGCGCGTGGAAGGTGCGCATCGGCAGGAACATCTCCTCCCGCAGAAGCTGGCCGAGCTGGCTGGCGCTGTAGGGGTGGCCGTGGCCGAAGGGCGTGCGCTCCAGCCGCGACCAGACGCCGCGCCTGTTCGGCACCACCACCAGCAGCCGGCCGTCGCCCATCAGCACCCGCCAGGCCTCGTGCAGCAGGGTGCGAAGCTGCTCGCTGTGCTCCAGCGCGTGGACCAGGAGGATGCGGTCCACCGAATAGTCGGGCAGCGGCCAGGCCCCCTCGTCGACCAAACCGACACAGTTCGGCCCCTCCGGCGGCCAGCGCAGCACCCCCTGGCGCGCCGGCATGAAGGCCAGCACGCGCTCCGCCTCCTCGCGGAACTGGCGCAGGTAGGGTGTGGCGTAGCCGACGCCGAGCACCCGCTGGCCGCGCAGATCCGGCCAGATCGCGCGGAGCTGCCGGCGCACCAGATGGCGCGCCACCTGCCCGGTCCGCCCGGTGTAGAAGTCCCGCAGCTCGATGACATCCGCGTGCATGTTGCCTATTTTAGCACGCTCGCCGGCTCACGCCAGAGCCGGCCCCTTTTCCGCCGGCCGGCGAGCCACTACCGTGACGGCAGGCAACGGCCCCCACCGACGCAAGACAGGGAGATCCGCGACATGGCACGGCTCGACGTCGAACTCGTCCCCGCCCTCTCCGACAACTACATCTATCTGGCGCACGAGCCCGACAGCGGCGAGACGGCCGTGGTCGATCCCGCCGTCGCCAAGCCGGTGCTGGACGCGGCCGAGCGCAAGGGGTGGCGGATCACCCACATCCTCAACACCCACCACCACGGCGACCACACCGGCGGCAACCTGGAGGTCCAGCAGGCCACCGGCGCCCCCATCGTCGGGCCGAAGTACGACGAGGCGCGCATCCCCGGCATCCAGATCGCGCTGGCGGAGGGCGACACCTACAAGGTCGGCGGCGCCGAGGCGCAGGTGTTCTTCACCCCCGGCCACACGCGCGGGCACATCTGTTTCTGGTTCCAGGACGCCGGCGTGCTGTTCAGCGGCGACACCCTCTTCGCGCTGGGCTGCGGCCGGCTGTTCGAGGGGACGGCCGAGCAGATGTGGAGCTCGCTGCAGAAGCTGCGCAAGCTGCCGGACGCGACGCGCATCTACTGCGGGCACGAGTACACCCGGACCAACGCCCGCTGCGCCCTGACCGTCGACCCGGACAACGCGAGGCTGCAGGAGTACGCCCGCCGCATCGACGCCCTGCGCGCCGAGAACAAGCCCACCATCCCGGCGGAGATGGGGTTGGAGAAGGCCGCCAACCCCTTCCTGCGCGCCGACGACCCGGCCCTGGCGGCGGCGATGGGCATGGCCGGCGCCGAGCCCGTGGAGGTCTTCGCGGCGGTGCGGGAAAAGCGGAACGCGTTCTGAGGGCGGCGGGCGCGGAACGCCTCCTACCCCGCCAGCGCCGCGTCGGCGAAGACGGTGATCAGGATGCCGAGCACCACGTCCACGCCGGTCAGGCCGGCGGCCGGCATGCCGGCGATGTCGAAGGCGGTGCGGGTGACCCACCACTGGTAGACCAGCACCGCGCCCAGCCCGACCAGGCTGAACACCGCACCGCCGCCCGGTCCCGCCAGACCGCTGGCCGCCAGCAGGGCCATCGGCAGGTAGATGGCCATCTGGAGGACCTTGGACCAGTTCAGCGCCACGACGAAGCCCAGCCAGCGCTCCTCCCGGTCCAGCCCCTGGGACAGGTAGAAGGCCGCCAGCGGAAAGGCGGTCCAGCTCATCGCGTAGGCCAGGGCATGGATCAGGAAGATCGAGAGGATGTCGGCGCCCAGTTCCGCCGCGCGGAGGTGCAGGAGCACCAGCACGGCATGCCCCGGCGCCACGATGACGGCGGCGAAGAAGGACTGCCAGAACGCGCGCTCGCTGAGCTCGAAGTACTGATGGCCGCCACGGTCACCGCGCAGCAGACGCCACGCGCCGTAGAGCGCGTAGGCGGTCTCGGTCGCGCTCGGCAGCATCAGGGCTCCAGCAGACGGGTCAGGGCGACCCGGTAAACCTCGGTCAGATTTCGGATGTCCGCAAGAGGCGCGCGCTCGTCCACCTGGTGCGCCGTCGCGTTGCGCAGGCCCAGCTCGGCCACCGGGCAGACATCCTTGATGAAGCGCGCGTCGGAGGTGCCGCCGCCGGTGCCGAGCACCGCCTTGCGGTCCAGGACCCGCGCGACCGCCTGGCTCAGCGCGTCGCTGAGCGGACCGGGCGGGCAGAGGAAGGACTCGCCGGAGACCCGCAGGTCCAGTTCGTAATGCTCGACCTCGCGGGCGACGCGGGCGGCGATCCAGCGCTCGATGCCGGCGCCGTCGTGCTTGTCGTTGAAGCGCACGTTCAGCCGCGCCGTCGCCTTGGCGGGGATGACGTTGTGCGCCGGGTTGCCGACGTCGACCGAGGTGACTTGCAGGCGCGATGGCTCGAAGTGTTCGCTGCCGTGGTCCAGCGGCTCGTCGATCAGGCGGTGCAGCGCGCGCGTCAAGCGGTGCAGCGGGTTGTCGGCGTGCTGCGGATAGGCCGTGTGGCCCTGCGTGCCGTATACCGTGAGCGACCCGCTGACGCTGCCGCGCCGGCCGATCTTGATGGTGTCGCCCAGCGCGCCGCCGCTGCTCGGCTCGCCGACGATGCACATGTCGGGCACCTCGCCGCGCGCCCGCATCCAGTCCAGCAGCTTGCGCGTGCCGTTGATCGCCGGGCCCTCCTCGTCGCCGGTGACAATCAGGCTGATCGAGCCTGCGATCGCGCCGCCGCGCGCCGCCAGCACCTGCGAGGCCGCGGCCACGAAGCAGGCGATCCCGCCTTTCATGTCCACCACGCCGCGGCCGATCAGCTCGTCGTCGACGATCTCGCCGGCGAAGGGGTCGACCGACCAGTCGCCCGGGTCGCCCACCGGCACCACGTCGGTGTGCCCGGCGAAGGCCACGTGCGGCGAGCCGCCGCCGACGCGGGCGTAAAGGTTCTCCACGTCCGGCGTGCCGGGCTCGGAAAAGGTGACGCGCTCGCAGTGGAAGCCGAGCGGCGTCAGCACCTCCTCCAGCAGGGTGAGCGCGCCGCCCTCCTCCGGCGTGAGGCTGGGGCAGCGGATCAGGCGCTGCAGCAGCGCGACGGGGTCGAGGGCCTCGCTCATGTGCGCAGCAGCTCGTTGATGGAGACCTTCTCGCGGGTGCGCTCGTCCACCCGCTTGACGATGACGGCGCAGTAGAGGCCGGGGCCGGGGCTGCCGTCGGGCAGCGGCTTGCCCGGCATGGTGCCCGGCACCACCACGGCGTAGGACGGCACGCGGCCGCGGTGGACCTCGCCGGTCTCGCGGTCGATGATCCTGGTGGAGGCGCCGAGGTAGACGCCCATCGACAGCACGGCGCCCTCCTCGACGATGACGCCCTCGGCCACCTCGCTGCGCGCGCCGATGAAGACGTTGTCCTCGATGATAACGGGGTTGGCCTGCAGCGGCTCCAGCACGCCGCCGATGCCCGCGCCGCCGGAGATGTGGCAGTTCCGGCCGATCTGCGCGCAGGAGCCGACGGTCGCCCAGGTGTCCACCATGGTCCCGGAATCGACGTAGGCGCCGACGTTCACGAAGCTGGGCATCAGCACCACGTTGGGCGCGATGTAGGCCGAGCGCCGCACCACGCAGTCCGGCACGGCGCGGAAGCCGGCCTCCTCGAAGTGCTTGTCCGTCCAGTCGGCGAACTTGGAGGGCACCTTGTCGAACCAGGCCGCCTCGCCGCGCTGCTCGTCGCTGGGGCCGCCCAGGATGGTGTGCGTGGGGTACAGGCGGAAGGACAGCAGCACCGCCTTCTTCAGCCACTGGTTCACGCGCCACGCGCCGCCGGCCTTCTCGGCGACGCGATAGCTGCCGTTGTCCAGCCCTTCCAGCGCCAGCTCCACCGCGTCGCGGACCACGCCGGTGGTCTCCGGCGACACCTCGCCGCGCGCCTCGAAGGCTTCGTCGATGATCCGCTGCAGATCTTCCGTGTGCATCGTCCCCCGCCATCGCTTCGCCCGCCTGAAAAACGGATCGGACGATGCGTCAGGGCGGGCGGGGCGTCAAGGCTGAGAGGTGGGGATACGCACACCTTTTCGGCCACAGACCTACGAGTGCGAGTTCGCACAGGCGATCAAGGCAATTTCGTGGCATTCGCATTTTCTAACTATCGGACTTGACGACATCTTTTCATAATCCAAAGAAACCAAAAAGAGGAGCACATCCAATGATGTACTATGCCTATGAGAATTGGCGAGCCCATGGACACGTTACCAAGGTCCATCGCCAAGATTGCGTCTTCTGCAACCATGGCAAAGGACTCGCAGGTGGCACTCGCGGAGATAACGGTACGTGGGTAAAATTAGGAGACCTTCCGACGCCGCATGAAGCACTTGCGCTCACGAAACGGAAAATTAGGAGTGGTGAGATAAGGTTTTGTCGAACATGCCTTCGCGATGTTTGACATCGCACGTGCGAACTCGCGGTCGTGGGCACAACGGAAATCTACAATGTCGCGCAGCTTGAAATTCACGGCTTTCGTCGAACGACCGGCGCCAACCCAGGCCGTAGACCCAGGGTCCTCCGCTTCGCCCGGCGTTGATCTTTGCCTGAAGGGCTGGCGCAAGGGTCTGAACAAGGTCGTGTTGACCAAGACATTCCGTGCCGGCGGCGTTGGCCTGCAAGATGCCACCCGGCTGACGGGCCGGGTGCTGGAGGGCGAGGAAGTATGCGTTGGCCTTCGCCAGTTCCCGGACATCGAAAGCGCGCGCAGCGAACTCAAGCGGATCGGCGTACGAGACGTACGCCTGCCGTAGTCGCCAATCGCTCGGACGCGTCCCAGAGTCCGTCCGGCGCGCGGGGCCATCCCCGAATTCGCTCCGGGAGCGGTGCCGGTCGGAGTCAAGGTCGTCGGGCCCCGCAGTCTCCGCTCAGCAACGCATCCCGCGAGATGTCCCGCCCTTGCCGGAGCGCCTGGTTGACGCACTTGACGATCCGGCCCTCGACGATGCGCGCGGGCGTCACCTTCGGCGGGTGATGACGGCGCAGCCAGCGCAGGACGCTCGGCCAGTCGTACAGCGGCGAGGCCGTGCTGGCCGCGATGACCGGCGCCGGCGCCGTGCGCGCATGCACCTGGAACCACTTTCGCACGGCCTCCCGGCTGACGGCGCAGCGGCGGGCGATCTCCGCCGCGCTCGCGTACTCGTCCGGTTCCACGCGCAGGACCTGGAGGCGGGCGTTCCGCACATCGTGAACGGCCGCCGCGAGGGCATGCAGGAAGTTGCGCGCCTCCCGGTCGAACTCGATAACCACGACGTTGTTCTGAATGGCCACGGTGGCGTCGTCACAGCCCGCCTCGAACAGCGCGTCGGCGATCGCGTCGATCGCCTCGCCGCCACGGCCGGCGGGATCGCGGGCGATGACGGTGAACGAGAACGAAGGCCGATCTTCTCTCGGCGGCGAATCAGTCGCCACCGTGGGGACACTTGGCGCGGATGTTGCGGAGATGTCTGGCATGGCTTTCCGGATTGCGCGGCGTGCTCCAGATCGAGACCACACAGCCGGTGCGGTCATACCGGGGGCATTTCGCCTTGCCCCAGGCATGCCCCTGGCTGGGTTCGATCCGCCATCCCGC
>CAZLNO010000022.1:12146-39703 GCA_964561005.1 uncultured Rhodovibrionaceae bacterium
CCACCCCGCCAGGTCCTCGGTGCGGTGGTGGATGAAGGGCTCCTCGCCGGTGTGGCCCAGCCTGGCCCATTCGCTGTCGGTGACGACCCAGACCGTGGTCATGCCCATGGCGGCCGCCGGGGCCAGGTTGCGCGGCATGTCGTCGAAGAACACCGTGGCGGCGGGGTCCAGCGCGTGGCGGCGGCACAGCGCGTCATAGCTCCGCCGGTCGGGCTTGGGCAGGAAGTCGGCGGCGGCGATGTCGAAGACGGCCTCGAAGTGCGCCCCGAGGCCCAGGCGGTCGAGGATGCCGACCGCGTGCTTCTCCGAGCCGTTGGTGTAGATCAGCTTGCGCCCCGGCAGCGCCGCGATCGCCGCGTCCAGCGCGGGGTCCGGCCGTACCGGCGAGAGGTCGATGGCGTGGACGTAGTCCAGATACGCGTCGGGGTGCAGGCCATGCACCTCCATCAGCCCGCGCAGCGTGGTGCCGTAGTCGCGCAGGTATTGCTTCTGGATTCGCCGCGCCTCGGCCGGATCGCCCAGACCCAGGAATTCGCGCACGAACTCCCCCATCCGGCGGTCGACCTGGTCGAACAGCCGGCAGGAGGCCGGGTAGAGCGTGTTGTCGAGGTCGAAGAGCCAGACCGGCTCCCTGTCGTGTCGTTCGCTGTGTGCCATCGCCGCTCAAGATGTGGGCGCGCGGCTGAAATGCCAAGCCTTCATCGGCCCACCCGCGCGACCGCAAGCAGGCGGAGCCGGCGACAGGGGCTTCGCGGGGCGAAGTTTTAAGCGGTCTTTAACAGGACCTATCCCTCAATATTCGCCTGAGCTGGCGGATTCTCAAGGATGGCGCAGCGTCCCGTGACAGAGCCGAACTGGCAGCCTCTCGACCCATCGTACGACACCAGCCTGTTCGCTTCTGGTGGTCCCTTCGCCCGCACCGTCAGCCCGGTGCTTCTGCTCGGCGCCAACGACGACGTGCTGGCCGCCAACGAGCCGGGCCAGGAGTTCGCCCGGCTGTTCAATGGCGGCGCGCCGTCGGAGCTTCACACCGGGATCGAGACGGCGCGCAGCGGCAACACCGCAAAGGTCAATCCGCTTCACGTCAGTCCGGGGCACGGCGACGGTCTGGACAACCGGGCCTTCGACGTGACCCTGTTGCCGTGGCGAAGCGGGGAGGTCGTGCTGCTGCTGGCCCGCGACATCACCGTCGAGCGCGAGCGCTGGAAGGAGCTGTCCGAGGGTCATCGGCGCTACCGGGTTCTGATCGCCCTGGCGCCGGACGAGTTCGCCTGGGAGACCGACGCGGAGGGCCGCTTCGTCTTCGTCTCGGCCCAGGGAGGGCTCGGATACGCCGCCCATGACCTGCAGGGCATGGCGGCCGAGGAGCTTGCCGAGGACTGGACGACGGCCCGGCACGCCTTTCTGGCCGTCGAGGCCCAGCGCGACCTGGCGACGACCTTGCGCACGGCCGACGGCGGCACGGCCCAGGTCTGCCTGCACGCCGTGCCCGTGCGCGACGAGGAGGGCCGCTGGCGCGGCGCGCGCGGGATCTGCCGCGACATCACGCGCGCCGTCGCCCAGGCCCACGCCCTGGAGCGCGCCCGGCATCGGGAAAAGCTGCTGACCGACATCCTGCGCATCACGCGCGAGAATTCGGCGCCGCAGGCCACGCTCGACTGCGCGGCCGCCGGCCTGTTGCCGGCGCTGGGGGCGGACGGGGCGGCCGTCTATCGCCTTGCGGAGGACGGCCACGAGCGGCTGGCCAGCGCCGGGGCGCCGCCCCCCGAGGGAGCCGTTACACGGGTTCTGGAACGGCTGGAGGCGGGCGACCATGCAGTCGAGATCGCGGACACCGACGCCCAGGTAATGGCGATGGCGACCACCTCTCGCCGCGCGGTCAACGGCGCTTTCTGCCTGTGGCACCACGACGGCCACGCGGAGCGGCTGGCGGACAACCGCGAGCTGGCCGCCGAGCTGGCCGCCCAGCTCGGCGGCGCCATCCAACAGATCGTGCGCGAGCGCGAACTCATGCGGATATCGGAGACCGATCCCCTGACCGGGCTGGCCAACCGCCGGGCGTTTTTCGAGGCGCTGCGGCAGCGCCTGTCATCCCTGCGCCATCCGGGCGCGCTGCTGTACCTGGACCTGGACCACCTGGAAATCGCCAACGACCTCCGTGGGCATGCCGACGGCGACCAGATCCTGACCGCCTTCGCGCGCTTGTTGCAGGCGCAGACCCGCCACGACGACATCGCGGCCCGGATCGGCGGCGACGAATTCGTCCTTTATCTCGACGACATCATGAAGGAATCCGTCGTGCGCCGCGCCGAGGCCCTGGTGCGCACGGCCGGCGAGGCCCTGTCCGGCGAAAGCGGCGATCCCGCGCATCCGCTGGGCGTCTCGATCGGCGTGGCGACGACCGATCCCGCCCGGCCGGAAAGCGTGGAGGACCTCCTGGCGCGCGCCGACGCGGCGATGTACAGGGCCAAGCAGGCCGGCAAGGGCCGCGTCGTGGTCGCCGACCCCCCGGCATAGCCCGTCCCGATCACTGAGCCGGCGCCCGTCGCCGAGCCCCCAGGCGCAGGGCGTTGCCGGTCACCGCCAGCGAGGAGCCGGACATGCACAGCGCGGCGATCAGCGGCGTGACCAACCCGGCCACGGCCAGCGGCACGGCAACCGCGTTATAGCCCAGCGACAGCGCGAAGTTCTGCCGCACCAGCCGCCCGGACCGCCGCGCCACCTCGAGAACTTCCAGCACCGGCGCCAGACGGTCGCCCTGGAAGACGGCGTCGGCCGCGGTCTGGCTGATGTCGACCGCGCTGGCCGGCGAGAGCGAGACCGTCGCCGCCGCGAGCGCCGGCGCGTCGTTCAGGCCGTCGCCCACCATCAGCACCTTGCGTCCCGACGCGACAAGGTCCTCCAGGCGCGCCACCTTCTCCGCCGGCGTACACTCGGCGGCCCAGTCCTCCACGCCCAGGCTCCGCGCCACGCGCGCCACGGTCTCGCGGCGGTCGCCGGAGAGCAGCAGCACCCGCTTGCCCTGGTCGCGCAGGCGGCGCACCACCGCGCCCGCGTCGCCGCGCAGCGGGTCGTCGAAGGCGAAACGCACCGGCGCCCGCCCCGGCCGGCGCAGCCACAGCTCCGGCCCGTCGGCCGGCGGCGCGTCGTCCACGCCGACCCACTCGCGCTTGCCCAGGCGGATCTCCCCGGCCTCGGTGGCCAGCGAAAGGCCGCAGCCCGGCGCCTCTTGCACGCCTTCGGCCACCGGCGCGTCCGGCGCCGCGCGACACAGGGCGCGCGCCAGGGGATGGCGCGAGGCACCGGCCAGCCGCGCCGCCGCCCGCAGGTCGTCGTCGCCCGCATCCGCGCGGCGCAGCTCCGGCCGGCCCTCGCTCAGCGTGCCGGTCTTGTCGAAGACCACGGTGTCCACCTCGGCCAGGCGCTCCAGGGCGGTGCCGCTCTTCAGCAGGATGCCGCGCTTCATCAGGCGCCCGCTGGCGATCACCTGCACCGCCGGAACGGCCAGGCCCAGCGCGCAGGGGCAGGTGACGATCAGCACCGCCACCGCGATCAGCAGCGCCGGCTGCCACGACAGCCCGCCCAGCAACACCCAGCCCAGGAAGGTGCCCAGCGCCAGCAGGTGCACGACCGGCGCGTAGTGCCGCGCCACGCGGTCGGCCAGCGCCACGTACTTCGCCCGGCGCTGTTCCGCCGCCTCCATCAGGCGCACGATCTCGGCCAGCAGGGTGTCCTCGCCCACCGCCGCGACCTCGACCGTCAGCGGCGCGGCCAGGTTCAGCGTGCCGGAAAACACCCGCGTGCCGGGCTGCGCGGCGCGCGGCAGGGTCTCGCCGGTGATCAGGCTGGTGTCCAGCTCCGACGCGCCGGCCACGACCCGCCCGTCCGCGGCCACGCGCTCGCCGGCGGCGACCAGGACGCGCATGCCGGGCCGCGCCTGCTCGGCCGGCAGCACGCGGCGGCCGCCGTCGGCGTCCAGCACGGTGACCGCGCCGCCGCGCAGCGCCAGCAGCCGCTCGGCGGCCGAGCGCGCCTTGCCCCGCGCCCGCCGGTCGAGGTAGCGCCCGAGCAGCAGAAAGAACAGCAGCGCCACGGCGGAGTCGAAATAGGCGTGCTCGCCGCTATTGATGGTCTCGAACAGGCTCATGCCGCCGGCCAGGACGACGGCCAGGGAGATCGGCACGTCCATGTTCATGCGCCCGCCCGCCAGGGCCTGGAGCGCCGAGCGGTAGAACGGCCGGCCGGCGTAGACGATGGCCGGCAGCGCCACCAGTGCCGAGAACCAGTGCAGCAGGTCGCGGGTCGCCTGCTCCATCCCCGAGGCATGGCCGGCCCAGACGGAGATCGACAGCAGCATGACGTTGGCCGCCGCGAAACCCGCCACCGCCATCGACCGCAGCAGCTCCCGCTCCTGCCGCGCGTCGTCGCCGGAGAGGCGTTGCGGGTCGTAGGGCACCGCGCGGTAACCCAGATCGTCCAGGCACCGCACGAAGTCCCCCGCCCGCTCGGCCGCGCCTTCCCAGGCGAGTTGCAGGCGGCGCGTGGTCATGTTGACCCGCGCCTCCCGCACGTCCGGCATGGCGCCCAGCGTCCCCTCGATGGTCTTGATGCAGCCGCCGCAGTGGATGCCCTCGACCATCAGGGCGAGGCGGTTCAAACCGTCCGGGTCCTGGCGGACATAAGCTGCGATGTCGCCCGCCGGTGCCGGTGTCTCCGCCGCCGCATCCCGGCCCGCCGCCGCGGTTGCGGCCGCCAGGTCGCCGGCGCCGGTGGTGCAGCAACTCATGGCTTCAACGTGATCCGGCGCGTGGTGTGCAAGGCGTCCCCGCCGCGCTCGGCGGCAATGCGAAGGTCCCAGACGCCGGCCAGCGGCAGGCTGACCTCGGCGGCATAGCGGCCCGCCTGCCGCGCGCTCAGCTCTGTCACGGTGTCGTAGCCCTCCTGCGTCGGGCGGACGAAGCCGACGCGCACGCGATCGGCGCGCAGCGGCCGGCCCTCGGCGTCGTCGAGCGCGACGGTGATCCGGGCCTGGCCATCGCCGCGATCCACGACGTCCAGCCCCACCTGCCAGCCCAGCGCGGCCTGCGCCTCGGCCGCCGCCAGGGTGGCGTTGTACTTGGCGCTCTTCTCCCAGGGGCTTTCCGTCTGCAGCCCCCGCCAGGAGCCCAGCGCCGCCCAGATCATCGCCCCGTTCGCGGCGATGATGACGACGAAGAAGCCCACGAAGATCGCGGGGATGTAGACGTTGGGGTCCTTGATCCTGCGTCGGAAGTTCATCGTGCCGGTCCCCGGAACACTGTCTCATGGACCACCGACTCGCCGCCGGGATCGGTCAGGGCGAAGCGGAGGTCTTCCTGCTCGCCATCCAGGCTGGAGCGCGGGGCGGTGACGTAGACCTTGTAGGTCGCCACGCTGTCCGGCTCGGCCGAGAGCCTGGCGGTATCGTCCCCGTTCCCCTCCTGACCGACCACCGAGATGCTGGCCGCCTCCAGGCCCCGCAGGTCCAGGGTGAAGCTGCGCGCCTCGCGGGTCTTGTTCAGGATCTTGACGGTGTAGCCGTTCTTGATGCTGCCGTCGGACAGCGTGACGAACAGCGGGTTGCGGTCGTGCAGCACGTTGATGTCCAGCGTCGCCCGGAAGGCCAGCGACCACAGCATCACGCCGGCGACCACCAGGAACAGCAGGGAGTACAGCACCGTGCGCGGGCGGATCAGGCGAATCGTCGCCTTCTCGCCCCGCGCCCGGCGCTCCTGGTTGCGCAGGGTGTCGTAGGTGATCAGCTCGCGCGGCCGGCCCAGCTTGTCCATCACGGAATTGCAGGCGTCGATGCACAGGCCGCAGCCGATGCATTCGAGCTGCACCCCGTCGCGGATGTCGATGCCGGTGGGACAGACGGCAACGCACTTGTTGCAGTCGATGCAGTCGCCCAGGCCGTCCAGCTTGCCGGTGTCGTAGGTCTCGTTCGCCTTTTCCCAGTCGATGTTCGCCAGGCCCGCCCCGCTCAGGGGCGCCCCCTCCGGGCTGCGCGGCAGGTTCGCCGGTGAGACGTGCTCGTGGCGCTTCCTCGGCTTGCCCCGGGGCTCGCCGCGCCAGGCCTCGTAGGTGATGATCATCGAGTCCTCGTCGAGCATCGCGGCCTGAAAGCGCGGCCAGGGGCACATGTAGGTGCAGACCTGCTCCCGCGCCCAGCCGGCCAGCAGGTAGGTGGTCGCCGTGAACAGCCCGACGAAGCCGTAGAGCGAGGCCGAGCCCTGCAGCGTGAAGAACTCGTAAATGGCGGTGGGCGCGTCCTTGAAGTACATGATCCAGGCGCCGCCGGTGGCCAGCGCGATGAGCAGCCAGACGGCGTGCTTGGCCGTCTTCTTGATCGCCTTCTCGCGGTTGATCGGCTGGCGGTCCAGCTTCATCCGCGCGTTGCGGTCGCCCTCGATCCAGCGCTCCACCAGCACATAGAGATCGGTCCAGACGGTCTGCGGACAGGCGAAGCCGCACCACACGCGGCCCAGCAGGCTGGTCACCCAGAACAGCCCGATGGCGCCCAGGATCAACAGTCCCGCAAGGTAGTATATCTCCTGCGGCCAGATCTCGATGAAGAAGAAGTACGCCCGGCGGCTGGGCATGTCGATCAGCACCGCCTGGTCCGGCGCGTTCGGGCCGCGGTCCCAGCGGATGAAGGGCACCAGGTAGTAGATACCCAGCAGCACGCCCACGACGTACCACTTCAGCTTGCGGAAGAAGCCCTGCACCCGCATCGGGTAGACCTTGACCCGGCCGGCGTAGAGCTTCTGCTCCTTCTGCTGCTTGCGCGACGGCGCGTCGAAGTTTTCCTGGGTGGTCGTCGTCTCGGCCATCTCGTACCGTCTCTTCCAGGCTCGGCCGCCCGCCGATCGGGCAACTCGCCATGACATGCGGCGGCGGCCGGCGGCAACGGCCGTGTCGGCGGGCACGCTACACACCTAGGGAACCGCCGCCATTGCGGTAGGTCAATGGAGCGCGCCGCACGCCCCGACGCCACGCGGTCTATTGTCGCACTGCAACGTGAGCGACCTCTGATATGCGCTGGCGGCGCGGCTGGAAGTCCGCCGGCGACCCGGCGCGACGGAAACGGACAAGACGCCGCCTGCCGCGCCTTTCAGCCTCGCCGCCTTGGCCGCCACGATCATTCCCGCCCGTCAGGAGATTCGCCGTGCCCGCCAGCCCCGACCCCTCGGCCGCCAGCCCGGCCTGGGAAGACGTCAAGGCCTGCCGCCGCGAGCGCCGCAAGGCGCTGATCGCGCGCCGCCAGGCGATGGGCCGCGAGGAGCGCGAGCGACTGCGCGATGCGCTCATCGCCCATATCAGCACAAACTTCCCGGAGCTGGCCCGGCACACCGTCGGCTTCTACTGGCCGATCCAGGGCGAGCCGGACCTGCGCCACCTGATGGGCGACCTCATCGGCGAGGGCGCGCGCGCCTGCCTGCCCGTGGTCGTCGAGAAGCGCCGGCCGGTGGAGTTCTGGGCCTGGCATCCGCGCATGCGCATGGAGCCCGGCGACTGGAACATCCCGCAGCCCAGGGAACGACACCTGGAGCGGCCGACAGCGTTGCTCGTGCCGCTGGTCGGCTTCGGCGGCTTCTACCGGCTGGGCTACGGCGCCGGCTACTACGACCGGACCCTGGCCGCCCTCGACCCCAAGCCGTTTTGCATCGGCGTCGGGCTGGAGATCGGGCGCCTGGAGACCATCCATCCGCAGCCCCACGACATCCCCATGGACGCGATCGTGACCGAGGACGGCGTGTGGACCGCGGGCGGTCGCGACCGCTTGGAGACCCCGGCGCGGGGCTGATCCGCGCGCGCTTCCGTGACTTCCGCCTTCCCGGCCGACTTGCTACAACGGCGGGCCGGACAAGGAGGATGCCGATGCCAGGACCGCTCTCCGGCTTTCGCGTCGTGGACGCCACGGCGATGATTTCCGGACCGCTGGCCACGATGGTGCTGGCCGACCAGGGCGCCGAGGTGATCAAGATCGAGAACCCCGGCGGCGGCGACCACACCCGCGCCGTCGCCAACCGGCGCGGCGGCTTTTCGGCCAGCTTCGTGAACAACAACCGCAACAAGCGTTCGGTGGCGCTGAACCTGAAGCACGCCGAGGGCTTGGCGGCGCTGAAGCGGATCTGCGAAGGCGCGGACGTCTTCGTGCAGAACTTCCGCCCCGGCGTGGCCGAGCGCATGGGCATCGGCGAGGACGCCATCCGCGCCGTCGCGCCCGACATCGTCTACGTCTCCATCAGCGGCTTCGGCGAGCATGGCCCCTATGCCGGCAAGCCGGTCTACGACCCGCTGGTGCAGTCCGTGTCGGGGCTGACCACGGTGCAGGCGGGCTCGGACCACGCACGGCCGCGGCTGGTGCGCACCATCCTGCCCGACAAGCTGACCGGCATGACCGCCGCCCAGGCGGTCACCGCCGCGCTGCTGGGGCGAGAGCGCGGCCAGCCCGGCCAGCACGTCAAGCTGTCGATGCTGGGCAGCGTCGTCGCCTTCCTGTGGAGCAGCGACATGGGCAGCCAGACCTTCGTCGGCGACGAGCTGCCGCAGCAGGACGCCGCCAGCTTCATCGACCTGATCTACGAGACGGCCGACGGCTACATCTCGGTGGCGGTGCAGAGCGACAAGGAGTGGGCCGCGCTGACCCGCGCGCTGGACCGGCCCGAATGGCTGGAGGACCCGCGCTTCCAGACGCCGGAGCTGCGCCACCGCAACATCGACGCCCGGCTGAGCCTGACCCAGGAGGTGCTGGCCACCGACAGCGCCGCCAACTGGCTGGCGAAGCTGGAGGTCGAGGGCGTGCCCTGCGCGCCGGTGCTGACCCGCAACGAGGTGATTCGCCACCCGCAGGTGCTGGAGAACGAGATCGTGCTGGAATACGACCACGCGGCGGCCGGGCGGCTGCGCCAGGCCGCGCCGCCGGCGCGGTTCTCGCGGACGCCGGCGGAGATCCGCCACGGCGCGCCGGCGCTGGGCCAGGACACCCGCGCGGTGCTGGAGCAGGCGGGCTATTCGGCGGCGGAGATCGGCGCCCTGGCCGAGGCCGGCACGATCCGCCTGGGCGGCGCGGAGGCGTGATACCAAGGGACGTAGAGCTTGACCCATGCGAGGCCCTCATGCTTCGACAAGCTCAGCATGAGGAAAAAACGAAAAAACTCTCCTCACCCTGAGCTTGTCGAAGGGTGAGGCCTGCGAGTCAACTTTAATGGCCTTTGGTACGAGATGATCGACTTCCACTACTGGCCGACGCCGAACGGCTGGAAGGTCGCCATCATGCTGGAGGAGTGCGGCCTGCCCTACCGCATGATCCCGGTGGACATCCGCCGCGGCGAGCAGTTCGCGCCGGAGTTCCTGGCGATCAGCCCGAACAACCGCATGCCCGCCATCGTCGACCACGACGACCCCGACGGGCCGATGCCGGTGTTCGAATCCGGCGCCATCCTGCTGCACCTGGCCGAGCGGACGGGCCGCTTCATTCCGAGCGACCGCCGGGGGCGCAAGGAGACCTGGGAATGGCTGTTCTGGCAGGTCGGCAACCTGGGCCCGATGGCCGGGCAGCTCAGCCACTTCGTGAACTACGCGCCGGAGTCCGTGCCGTACGCGCACAAACGCTACGCCGAGGAGTACAACCGCTGCCTGGGCGTGCTGGAGCGCCGGCTGGAAGATCGGACGTACATCCTGGGCGAGGCGTACGGCATCGCCGACATGGCCGCCTGGCCCTGGGTGCTGATCGCCAAGCCATTGGGCCAGCCGCTGGACGACTTCCCCAACGTCGCCCGCTGGCGCCAGGCCATCAAGGAACGCCCGGCCGTGCAGCGCGCCGTCGACCTGGGCAAGGATCTGCGCCGGCAAGGCCCGCCGTCGGAGGCCGAGCGCCAGGTGATGTTCGGCCAGACCGCCGAGCGGGTGCGGGGCGAGGACAGGTAGCGTGCCGCGCCGGTCGCGGTCTCTGGCCGCGACCGGAATGTTTTCAATACGGCTGCGTGCAAGAAAACGTCCGGGGCGCGGCCAAGGCTACGTCCCGCCGAGTGTTATTGCCGTTCGTGTTATACCGCCCGGCGAATGAAATCGTACATTTAGGATGGCCGCATGCTTGGCGTCCCGCCGACTTCGTGTCCGACAGGCTCAGCATGGGGTCCTCGTCCTGAGCTTGTCGGACACGCAGTCGACGCCCTTGGGCGTCAAGGACGAGGCCGCCCAAAAGCCGGGCGGTATTACTCGAACACCACCACCTGCCGCACGGCCTCGCCGGCGGCCAGGCGGTCGAAGCCCTCGTTGATCTCGTCCAGGCGCAGGCGCTCGCCGAGCAGGCGGTCGACGGGCAGCCGGCCCTGCTTGAACAGTTCCAGATAGCGCGGCACGTCGCGGATCGGCACGCAGCTTCCGATGTAGCTGCCCTTCAGCGTGCGCTCCTCGGCCACCAGGGTCACCGGCGGGATCTCCAGCCGCTTGTCGGGGCGGGCGAGGCCGGCGGTCACCGTGGTGCCGCCGCGCCGCGTCACCTTGTAGGCCAGGTCGAGGGCGGGCACCACGCCGGCCATCTCGAAGGCATAGTCGACGCCGCCGTCGCTGGCCGCGCGAGCCTGCTCCACCGCGTCGGAATCGCCGGCGTTGACCGTGTGCGTGGCGCCGAGCTGGCGGGCCAGCGCCAGCTTGTCCTCCAGCAGGTCCACGGCGATGATCCGGGCCGCGCCCGACAGCTTGGCGGCCAGCAGTGAGTTCAGCCCGACGCCGCCCAGGCCGATCACCGCCACGCTGCTGCCCGCCGGGATGTGCGCCGTGTTGACCACGGCGCCCACGCCGGTCTGCACCGCGCAGCCGAACAGTGCCGCCTGCTCCAGCGGCACCGCCTTGTCCACCTTCACCAGCGAGCGCCGCGAGACCACCGCGTGATCGGCGAAGCAGGAGACGCCCAGCATATGGTTCACCTCGCCGCCGTCCGGCCGGCGCAGGCGCCGCCCGCCGCCCAGCAGCTCGCCCGCCGCCCCCGCCTTCGCCGCCGGCTCGCAGAGCGCCGGGCGGCCTTCCGCGCAGGGCCGGCAGTGGCCGCAGCTCGGCACGAAGACGAGCACGACATGGTCGCCCTCGGCCAGATCGTCGACGCCCGGCCCGAGCGCCTCGACCACGCCCGAGGCTTCGTGGCCCAGCGCCATCGGCACTGGCCGCGGCCGGTCGCCGTTGATCACCGAGAGGTCGGAATGGCACAGCCCGGCGGCGGCGATGCGGACCAGGACCTCGCCTTCGCGCGGCGGGTCCAGCTCCAGCGCCTCGACGCTCAGCGGCTTGCTGTCGGCGTAGGGGCGCGGCTTGCCGATTTCGTTCAGAACGGCGGCGCGGATACGCATGTCCCTCTCCTCCCCGAAACTGATCGTTCAGCCCCATCATAGCGCACATCGGAGCACCGGGGTGTCAAGCCGACCGCTCGCGCGGAGCGATAAAATGCTCAACGATATCTTCACCATTGCGTCGCGATGCTTCGCCGATCTTTTGCATTTGAACCATGGTCGGTTGCCGTCGCCGCGTCCCGGTCGGCGAGCGACCCATACAAGCGGACGAGGATCGTGACCGAAGCGGCGGCCCGTAGCGGACAGAGCCAGCGCGCCATGACGGACGACGCGGGACGGGCGGACGACGCCTTGTGGCGGCTGTTCCTGGCGAACCTGCCCAAGGCGCTGATCGGCAACGTCGGCTGCGCCGTACTGTTCGGCGGCCTGCTGTGGTGGGAGGGCAGCGGCCTGGCGGCGCCCGCGTGGATCGCCGGCGTGATCGCCGTCAATCTGCTGCGCTACGCCGTCTTGCAGCGCTATCGCGATCAGGCGCTGGCGCCCGTGGGCCATGCCGTGGCGCGTCGCCTGCAACTGGAGTTGACGGGGCTGGGGGGACTGGTCTGGGGCGTCGGACTGTTCATCATCCTGCCCTGGCCGGACTTCGCCCTGCACATGGTGGCCTGCGCCTTCGCCGCCGGGCTCAGCGCCGGCGCGCTGGCGTCCTCCAGCCCCGTCCTGGCGGCCTATGTCGTGTTCATTGTGGGTCTCAACGGCCCGCTGGTGCTGTTTCTCGTCGGCCATTTCACGCCATTGCATCTGTTTGTCGCACTTGCCTCGGTCCTGTTCACCATCCTGATGATCGCGATGGCGCGCACGCTGAACCGGCAGACGCGGGAGGTTTTCGTCACGCGCGAGGCCAATCAGGGGCTGATCCGCGACCTGGAGGAGGCCCGCGACCGCGCGCTGGAATCCGACCGCATCAAGGGCCGCTTCCTCGCCACGATGAGCCACGAACTGCGCACGCCCTTGAACGTGATCCTGGGCTTCGCGCAGGCGATCGAAAAGGCCGCCTACGGTCCACTCGGCAACGAGCGCTATGTCGAGAGCGCGCGCTCGATCCGGGAAAGCGGCGAACATCTGCTCTCCCTCATCAATGACGTGCTCGATCTCTCGCGCATCGAAGCCGGCGAATACCCCTACCGCCCGGAATGGGTGGACGCGGCCGACATCGTCCGCGGCATCGCCCGCGCCTTCGGGCCGACCGCCGAGGAGGCCGGGGTGCACCTGATCGTTGACATCCCCTCGGAACCAATGGTGGCCCGCGCCGACGAGCGGGGTCTGCGGCAGATCCTGATCAATCTGGCCGCAAACGCGATCAAGTTCACGCCCGAGGACGGTTCGGTCACGCTCGAACTGCGCCAGCGCGAGGCCGGCGACCTCGCCGTCACGGTGCGCGACACCGGCGTCGGCATCGCCGCGCAAGACCAGGCGCGCGTCCTGGAACCCTTCGTCCAGGCGGACAACTCCCACGCGCGCAGGTACGAGGGGAGCGGCCTGGGCCTTGCGCTGAGCAAGCAGCTCGCCGAGCTGCACGGCGGCGATCTGGAGCTGGAAAGCACGCCCGGAGAGGGCACCCGCGTGACCGTCACGCTGCCGGGCGTGGCGCCCCGGGCCCTGCAGGAAACGGCGTCACAGGGCGGGTGAGCGGCCGTCGCGGCTACTCGTTCACCCGTGTCAGGAAGCTGTCGATTTCCCCGGCCAGCGCGTGCATCCGCGTGGACAGCTCGGCAACCGCCTGCTTGGCCTCGCCGACGCTGTCGCTTGTCGTCGCCGCCGACTGATTGACCTCGACCGTGTTCCGCGAGGTTTCCTCGGTCGCCTTCGTGGCTTCCTGGATGTTGCGGGCGATCTCGCTGGTGGCGGCCTGCTGCTCCTCCATGGCCGAGGCGATGCCGGCGGCGATCTCGTCCATCTTGCGGATGGTGTCGCCGATCCCCTCGATGGCCTCGACGGCGCTGCGCGAGACCGACTGCACCTCCGCGACCTGCTGGCCGATCTCCTCGGTGGCCTTGGCGGTCTGGTTGGCCAGGGACTTCACCTCGTTGGCCACCACGGCGAAGCCCTTGCCCGCCTCGCCGGCGCGGGCCGCCTCGATCGTCGCGTTGAGGGCCAGCAGGTTGGTCTGCTCGGCGATGTCCTTGATCAGCTTCACCACCTCGCCGATCCGGTCGGCGGCGGTGGAGAGGCTCTGCATCGTCGCGTTGGTGCTCTCGACGCCTTGCACCGCCTTGGCGGCAATCTCGCTGGAGTGCGAGACCTGCTGCGAGATCTCGCCGATCGAGCTCGACAGCTCCTCGGCCGAGGCGGCCACGGTGTGGACGTTGCCGGAGGTCTGCTCCGAGGCGCTGGCCGCCGAGGCGGCCTCGCGGCTCATGTGCCGGGCCGTCTCGTCCAGCCGGGCGCAAATCGCCTCCACCTGGCTCACCGCGGCCTCGGTGGCCTGGCAAGCCCCCTTGGCCTCGCCGTCGAAGTGCCGGATCAGCTCCTCGCGCCGGCGCTGTCGTTGCGCGCGCTCCTCCAGGATGGCGTCGAAATAGACCTCGATCGCCAGATCCATGTCGAGGAAGACCGACTTGTTGAGCGCCGCCAGCACGGCCGCCAGCCGCTCGGGCCGGCGCCGGAACTTCCTGACCGCCGCCGCCGTCAGTTCGTTCAGGATGTAGGCGTAGCCCCCCATGTACCAGGTCTGCGACAGCCCGACCCGGTGGTGCGCGGTGCCGATGGCCTTCGCCTTGTCGCGATAGGCCTCGTCGAAGCGGCCCTCGAACAGCGTGGTCCAGTGCCGGCTCTGGGCCTGGCGCACCGACGCGATCCGCTGGGCGTCGCCCAGCATCTCGCGCAGCTCGGGATAGGCGGTGACGTGCTTGTAGAAGCCATCGAGGACCCGTCCGATGTTCTCGGAGACGAGCCGTCGGGCGTCCGCCATCGCGCGCGCGTCGATGTCGTCGACCTTCACGAAGGCGCGCTTGACCGTCAGATCCTTGTGTCGTTCCGGCAAGGCTCGCTCCCTTCCTGTTCCCCGCCGTGGCGGTGGCGCCCTTATTGCGCGTCGTCGGTTGCCGGCACCGCTTCGTCGCGACGGTCCAGCACGCGCGAGGCCGGGAAAACCATGGTCACCGTCGTTCCCCGACCCGGCTGGCTTTCCAGGCGGAAAAGACCGCCGTGCCGCTCGACAAGCATCTTGGAAAGCGGCAGCCCGAGGCCGACCCCGTCGTTCGGCGAGCGCCGCGAGCGCGCCGCGCCCTGCTCGAAGGGCCGCAGCACGCGATCGATTTCCGACTCGGCAATTCCCTCCCCGGTATCGCGAACCGTCACGGTCAGGGTCCCGTCGTCGTCGTGTTCGGCGGCCACGACAACCTCGCCGCCGGGCGGCGTGAACTTCACGGCGTTGACCAGGAGGTTCGTCAGGATCTGCTTCAACAGACCCGCGTCGGCCCGGAGCCGCGGCAGGTCCGGCGCGATCGACCGCGTCAGGCGCAGGCCCTGCCTGGCCGCCCGCTCCCCGACAAGGCGGCAACAAGTCCCCACGATTTCCGCCATGCACACCGGCTGCTCACGGAGTTCTACACCCTTGGCCTCGCCGCTTGCAATCTGAAGGATACTATCGACCAGGGAGAGCAGGTGCTCGCCGCTGGTCACGATGTCGCGCGCATAGCTGGCATATCGCTGGCTGCCCAGCGGCCCGAACCATTCCTGGCGCATGGCGTCGGCGAAGCCGATGATGGCGTTGAGCGGCGTGCGCAGCTCGTGGCTCATCGTGGCCAGGAATTGGGACTTGGCGCGGTCCGCCCGTTCGGCGTCCCGCTTGGCCTGCAGCAGGGCCGTTTCGTGGGCCACCCGCTCTCGCGCGTCGCGCAGCACCGCCGTCATGAACACGCGGCCACGACGCTCACGCTTGAGGATCGAAGCCTCGACGGGGACGTGGCTGCCGTCACGGCGACGCGCGACGACCCGCTGACGCTCGCCCATGAAGCGGGCGCCGGCGCCCTCCCGCGCGAAGCGGCGCACCAGATCGCGGTGGCGGGCCCGGCTCTCCGGCGGAAGCAGGATGTCCAGAGGCTGCCCGAGAACCTCCTCCGCCGTCCAGCCGAACAAGGCCCCCGCGCTCTTGTTGAAGCGGACGATGCGTTGCGCGGAATCCACCGTCACGATGGCCTCGACGGCGTTGTCCACGATGTCCAGTAGCTCGCGGACCTCCGCCCAGTCGAACCTCCCTGCACGGGAGTCAGGGTTGTCGGGCAGCATGAAGAAACTGCTTGCGAGCTTTCAAAAGAAACTTTATCCAGGTCGCGGGCATATTGGACGTTGCCACAACCGTTATGCTCAACGATCGCCTCCTCTTGTCCAAAGCGGTCGCGGGGCCGCCCCATCCGGTACGCCAACCGGAGGCGCGAAGGTGCATGGTCGAAATTAAAATTTGGTAAAAACGCGTTAATTGTGCAGAGTTGTTTTGTGCGTATAGCGCCAATTGCATCTGTGTTATTAACATGGATAAATAAACCTGGAGGTCAAAGAACCTGATTTTTTGGCCTTTCCCCTTGTCTCATTGTCTTGATCGCGTGCAAGGCTGCTCCATCTAGGACCTTTGA
Source organism: uncultured Rhodovibrionaceae bacterium (assembly GCA_964561005.1). GTDB lineage: Bacteria > Pseudomonadota > Alphaproteobacteria > Kiloniellales > Rhodovibrionaceae > CAZLNO01. Next base: position 28,087 of record CAZLNO010000022.1, read on the forward strand.
CCACTTTATGGGGCGCTTGTGGCGACCGGATGACCAGCGGGCGTGACGCCAAACCGATGGAAGACTCTTCTTGGTGCCGATCCTGCCCGGTGCGCGAGGCCGCGATCTGCGGCCGGCAGCCGGCGGATGCCGGTGCGCCGCTGGCCGCCCGGCGGCTGGAAACCCGCCGCGTCGGCGCGCGCGAAGTCCTTGGCGTGGCCGATCGGCCCTTGCGGGAATTCGCGGTGATCAGTCGTGGCTGGGCGGCGCGTTACCACGTCCTGCCCGACGGCCGCCGCCAGATCCTGTCCTTTGCCTTGCCCGGCGAGCCGCTGGTGATCGAAGGCCTGGTGAGCGGGTGTCACCCCTATGCGATCGGATCGCTCACCGAGCTGGAACTCTGCGCCTTCGACCCGGAGGAGACGCGCGCCTGGGTGGCCGGGCACCCCACCCTGGCCTGCGCCTATCTGGAGCTGCACGCCCACCACAACTATCGCGCCTATCGCCTGCTGACCGCCCTGGGGCGCGCCACGGCCCACCAGCGCCTGGCAGGCCTGCTGCTGGACCTGTACGACCGCCTGGGCGCGCACGGCCTCGCCGCCGGCGGCGATCTGCCGTTTCCCTTGCGTCAGCGGGAGATCGCCGACACCCTGGGCCTGACGCCCGTGCATGTCAGCCGCGTGTTCCGCGAGTTCGTCGCGGAAGGTGCGGTGCAGCGGGCCGGCTCGCGGATCGAGCTGAAGGACCTGTCCCGGCTGCGCCAGATCGCGGCGGAGGCCGGACTGGATTTCCAGGCAGGGCCAACCCCGTGAGGTCGCTTGGCCGGTCCCGCGGCGTTGCATCCCCGGACGGTGTGCGCGATAAACGCGCGCCCCCGCGACGGGGTGGACCAGAAGCCAAGTAGTCATGACCTACAGCATCAAGGAGATCTTCTACACCCTGCAGGGCGAGGGCGCGAACGCCGGTCGGCCGGCGGTCTTCCTGCGCTTCGCCGGCTGCAACCTGTGGTCCGGGCGCGAGAAGGACCGCGCCGCGGCAATCTGCCGTTTCTGCGACACCGACTTCCTGGGCACGGACGGACCGGGCGGCGGCCGCTTCGCCAACGCCGAGGCCCTGGCCGGCGCGGTGGAGGCGATCTGGGAGGGCGACGGCTCGGGACGGCGGTTCGTCGTGTGCACCGGCGGCGAACCCTTGCTGCAACTCGACGGCGCGCTGATCGCCGAGCTGCACGAGCGCGGCTTTCAGGTCGCCGTGGAAACCAACGGCACGATTTCGCCCCCGACGGGACTCGACTGGATCTGCGTCAGCCCCAAGGCCGGCGCGCCGCTGCACCTGGAGACCGGCGACGAGCTGAAGCTGGTCTACCCGCAGCCGGGCGCCGAGCCGGAGCGCTTCGAGGAGCTGGCCTTCGCCCACTTCTTCCTGCAGCCGATGGACGGCCCCGAGCGCGAGGCCAACACCGCCGCGGCCGTCGCCTACTGCATGCGGCACCCGCGCTGGCGCCTCAGCCTGCAGACCCACAAGATGATCGGACTGAAATAGGCGGACAGCCAGGCCATGATGGAGGTCTTCAAGGAATTCACCTTCGAGGCGGCGCACCAGCTTGCCGCCAACGTCCCGGCCGGGCACGCCTATGCGAACCTGCACGGTCATTCCTTTCACGTGCAGATCGTCGCGCGCGGACGGCCCGATCCGCAAACCGGCTGGATCGTCGACTTCGCCGAGCTGAGCGCGACCGTCGAAGGCGTGCGCGCGCAACTCGACCATAGTTACCTGAACAGCATCGAGGGCCTGGAGCGGCCGACGCTGGAGACCATCTGCGCCTGGATCTGGGACCGACTGGAGCCCGACGTGCCGGGTCTCCACGAAGTCACCGTGCGGCGCGGCACCTGCGGCGAAGGATGCCGTTATCGCGGCGAGGCGTGAACAGGCGGCTTCACGAAGTTTTCAGATGTCTCCGGAAAAACTTATTCTATAGTTGTTTTGTCGCATCGGCATCAGGGGGATGACCGGATGCTTTACGCGGACTTTGGACGACGGCAAAGGATCGCCGTCTTTCTGATGCTGCTTGTGGGATTCGCGGCACTCGGCCTGGTGGGCTGCGCCGCCGAACCGGTTCTGTCCCAACGGCCCGAGCCCGCGGCCGAGCCCGGCGGCAGTCCGGCGGCGACCGATTCGGCCGGGCGGATGTCCGAGTTGCGGTCACCGACCCCGAACCGGCGGATGGCAACGGCGCCCGCCCCGCGCCTGGCCGACAAGGTGCTGGTGCTGAAGTCGGCGCGCCGGCTGTTGCTGCTCGACAACGGCGAGCCCTTCGCCACCTTCGAGGTGGCCCTGGGCCGCGAGCCGGTCGGTCCCAAGCGCCAGGAGGGCGACGGGCGGACGCCCGAGGGCCTCTACCACCTGGACTGGCGCAATCCCGACAGCCAGTACTACCGCTCGATGCATGTCTCCTATCCGGCCGCGCGGGACATCCGCCGCGCCCGCCAGGCCGGGGTGGATCCGGGAGACAGCATCATGATCCACGGCCTGCCCGAGGACTTCGCCTGGATGGGCGCTCGGCATACCCGCGAGGACTGGACCGAAGGCTGCATCGCCGTGACCAACGCGGAGATGGACCTCATCTGGAACCGCGTCCCCGACGGCACCCCGATCGAGATCCGGCCCTGAGGCGCTGTCGCCGGGCGGCAGCTCCGAATGCCGCCCGACGGCCGGGCCAAGGCGACGGCGACGGCGGGCCCCGACTCGTTCCCTGGCCGACGCTGACGCCGGCGCCAGGGCCGCGCCCCGCCGTCGCCGCGCGGACGGCCGATCAGTCGTCGTGGCCGTGGCTTTCCCCATGACCGTGGCCGCTGCCCATGGCGCCCATCGCCTTGACCCCGACGTCGACCGTCGTGGTGCCGGCGTCCTCGAAGGTCAGCGTCAGGGGGAAGCTGTCTCCCTCCTTCAGGGGCGCGTTCAAGCCCATCAGCATGACATGCAGGCCGCCCGGCTCCAGCACCGTCGGCGAGCCCGGCTCGACCGCGATCCGATCCACCGGGCCCATTTCCATGACGCCGTCCTTCATGGTGTGGGTGTGCAAGCCGGCCTTCTTGGCCGCCGGAGACTCGGCGTCCACCAGGAAGTCCTTGGCGTCGCCCGTGTTATGCAGCACGAAGTAGGCCGCGCCGTTCTTGACCGCTTTCATCGTGGCGCGCGCCCAGGCGTTCTCGACCACGATGCCGCCGACCTCCGCGTCGTTTCCGGCCGCCGCGGGGCCGCCGAGCAGGCCGAGGGCCAGCAGGGCGCCCGCGGCCGTGGCAATGCAACGTTTCAGCATGGTTCTTCCCTCTTTGCATATCTCCCAAGGCCCGCATCCGGCCCGATCGCGCGGCGAGCGGCGCGAGCTGCCGCACCCGCTCGCCCACCGGTCGCGAGCCGCGCCGCTGTCGCGAAACGGCGCCAGCGGATTGCAACCTTTCGGTTCGGGCAATGGTGTGAGTTCCTTGTGATCCCTGCGGGTCCGCACATCAAGCCTCGGCACCCGGTTCCTTCACTGCCGGCACAAGAAATTAACGCTTTTTTAACCTTAATGCGCCATCGTCGGGCTCTGGCGTTGCCAGATCCGGAGCCGTGGGACGACGACTCCGATATCCCCATCCGCAGACGAACTGGGCGGCCGGTCGCACGGACCGGTCGCCTATTTTCTCGCCGCGATCCTCTTGGCCCTGGCGCGTCGGACGGTCGGGCGTCGCGCCTTACGCCGTGCCCGTCCAAAATCCCGCCGACCGTCCCGGCGCCGGGGCGCAGGGGATCGTCGACGACGCCTCGCCCCGCGCCGGCGCCGGCTTGCCGGGGCTCTGGCCCGGGAACCGGAAGGTGACCGTGGTACCGCATCCGGGGCTGCTTGCCAGGTTCAACCGCGCCCCCTGAAGCTCGGCCAGCGCCTGCGCGAGCGTCAGGCCCAGCCCGATCCCCTCGGCCGTGCGGGCATGCGAGCCGGCAAGCTGCGTGAACGGCTCCAGCGCCCGCTCGATGTCGTCCTCGTCCATGCCGATCCCGGTGTCGCTGACGGCGATCGTGACGCCGCCGTCCTCGGTCGTGGCGGCCGAAAGCGTGATCCGACCGGGTGCCGGCGTGAAGGTGATGCTGTTCCTGATCACCGCCTCCAGCATGCGGAACAGCCGCTCCGGATCCGCCTGCAGCCTCGGCAGCTCCGGCTCGGCCCGCACGTCGCAGGACAGCCCGGCCGCCTCGGCCTGCGCGGCCAGCGCGCTCTCGCACTCGGCCAGGAAAGCCGGGACGTCCACGCTTTCGCGCCGCAATCTCACGCTGCCCGAGGTGAGGTTGGACAGCTCCAGCACGTCGTTCAACACGCGCAGCAGTCTCTGGCCGCCCTTGTGGATCTCCTCCGCATAGTCGCGGTAGGTCGCGCTGCCCAGCGGCCCCAGCAGCTCCTGGCGAAAGATGTCGGCGAAACCGATGATCGCGTTGAGCGGCGTGCGCAGCTCGTGGCTCATCGTCGCGAGGAGGCGGCTCTTCGCCCGGCTCGCGGCTTCCGCCGCATCGGCGAGGGACTTCGCCTCCCGAACGGCGAAATCCAGTTGCGCGTTGGCGCGCGCGAGTTCCTTATCTAACAAGAAAAAAGTTTTTAGCCGACACTAACGTGATCGCCGCACGGACCGAACCGGGCGGGACAAAGGACAGGCACCCCCAAGGGGCGCCCGTCGATCTCGGCGGGCAGCGGGGTCAGCCGCGCATGCGCTCACCCTTCGGGTCGACCAGGGGCTCGGCCAGCAGCGTCGCCGCCCGGCGCTCGCCCAGGATCTCGATGGCGAAAGCCTCCTCGCTGGTATCCTCGGCCGAGGCGGCCGGCACGTAGCCCAGCGCGATCGAGCGGCCGACGGTGTGGCCGTAGCCGCCCGAGGTGACCCAGCCGACGACTTCATCGCCGTGCCACACCGGCTCGTCCCCGGCGGCGTCGGCGTCGCCCTCGGCCACGGCGAAGGCGACCAGCCGGCGCTTCGGCCCGGCCGCCCGCTCCTCCGCCGCCGGCGCGCGGCCGACGAAGTCGTTCTTGTCCAGCTTGACGAAGCGGCCCATGCCGGCCTCGTAGGGGCCGTAGATCGGACGGTACTCCGTGGCCCAGGCGCCGAAGCCCTTCTCCAGGCGCAGCGAGTTCAGCGCCCGCGCACCGAACGGCCGGATGCCGTGCTTCGCGCCCGCGTCCATCAGGGTGTCGAACAGGCAGTTCAGGAAGTCGGGGCGGCAATAGATCTCGTAGCCCAGCTCGCCGGTGAAGGAGATCCGCCCGACCAGGGCCGGCACCATGCCGATGTCCAGGCGCCGGATGTCCAGGAAGCGAAAGGCCTGGGCCGAAACGTCGCTGCCGGTCAGCTCCTGCAGGAGGTCGCGCGCCTTCGGTCCCGCGACAGAGAGTCCGGTCCACTGCTGGCCGTGCGCCGTCACGGCGACGCCGCCGTTGGCCGGGCGGTTCTGGAGGAACCAGCGCATGTGGTAGTCCTCGGCCACGCCCGATCCCAGGATCAGAAAGCGCTCCGGCCCCAGCCGGGAGACCGTGAAGTCGCCGATCAGCTTGCCGTCGCGGTTCAGCATGGGGCTCAGCGTCATCCGCCCTTCGCGCGGCGTCTTGTTGGTCAGCAGCCAGTTGAGCCAGGCCTCGGCGTCCGGCCCGGTCACCTCGTACTTGGCGAAGTTGGAGATTTCCAGCAGGCCCACGGCCTCGCGCACGGCGCGGCACTCCTCGCCCGTCGGGCCGAAGGCGTTGGAGCGGCGGAAGGTCGGCGTCTCGTAGGGCTCCTCGCCCGCGGGCGCGAAATACAGCGCGTGCTCCAGCCCATAGCCGGCGCCAAAGACGGCGTTGCGTGCCTTCAGCTTGTCGTGGATCGGCGTGGTGCGCAGCGGCCGGCCGACCGGCAGCTCCTCGTTGGGATAGGCGATGGTAAAGCGCCGGGAGTAGTTCTCCCGCACCTTGGCCTGGGTGTAGCGCGGCCGCGCCCAGTCGCCGAAGCGCGCGACGTCCATGCCCCAGATGTCGAAGCCCGGATCGCCGTCGGTCATCCAGTTCGCCAACGCCAGGCCGACGCCGCCGCCCTGGCTGAACCCGGCCATGACGCCGCAGGCGCACCAGTAGTTGGTGAGCCCGCGCACCGGCCCCACCAGCGGGTTGCCGTCGGGCGCGAAGGTGAAGGGGCCGTTGATGACCTGCTTGATGCCGGCGCGCTGGAAGGCGGGGAAGTGGTCGAAACCGACCTCCAGCGAGGGCGCGATGCGGTCCAGGTCGGGCGGCAGCAGCTCGGTGTCGAAGTCCCAGGGCGTGCTCTCGGTCTGCCAGGGCACGCAGGCCTGCTCGTAGGTGCCCATCAGCATGCCGCCGCGCTCCTGGCGCATGTAGATCTCGCCGGCGAAGTCGGTGGCGTGGATGATCTCGTGGCCGGTGCGCGCGTTGTACTCGGCGACCTCGGGCATGTCCTCGGTGAGCAGGTACATGTGCTCCATCGCCTGCACCGGCAGCTCCAGCCCGACCATGCGGCCGACCTCGCGCGCCCAGAGGCCGCCGGCGTTGACCACATGCTCGGCCTGGATGGTGCCCTTGTCGGTGACCACCGACCAGGTGCCGTCCGGCGCCTGGGTCAGCTCCTTGACCATGGTGTGGCGATAGATCTCGGCGCCCTTGACGCGGGCGGCCTTGGCGTAGGCGTTGGTGACGCCCGAGGGGTCGACGTGGCCGGCGGTCTTTTCGTGGAGCGCGCCGACGAACTTGCTCTTGTCCATCAGCGGGAACAGCTCCGCCGCCTCGTCGACGCCGATGATCTCGCTGTCCAGGCCCATGTAGCGGTCCTTGGCGCGCATCGTGCGCAGGAAGTCCAGGCGCTCCGCGTTCTCCGCCAGCAGCACGCCGCCGGTGACGTGCAGGCCGCAGGACTGGCCGGAAATCTCCTCGATCTCCTTGTAGAGTTCGATGGTGTACTGCTGCAGCTTGGCGACGTTGGTGTCGCCGTTCAGCGTGTGCATGCCGCCGGCGGCGTGCCAGGTGGAGCCGGAGGTCAGCTCCGAGCGCTCGATCAGCACCACCTCGTCCCAGCCCGCCTTGGCCAGGTGATAAAGAACGCTGCAACCGACGACACCGCCGCCGATCACGGCGACGCGCACGTGTGACTTCATCTCGCCCCTCTTCGTGTCCTGCTCGCTTGCGGGTTGTCGCGTCCCCGCATCCGATCACGGACCGGCCGGCGCCGCGAGACCGATTCCGCCGGTTTCTTGTCGGTCAGGGCCGTCGTGACGCGCCTGGCGGCGCGTCCCCCTCCCTGGCCCTCACCCAAAGGGGAGGGGACGCTGCCATGAACATTCGTGCCTGCTCAGCAACAGTCCCTTTCCCCCCTCATCCTGAGCCTGTCGAAGGAGGGGGAAGGTTAGGATGGGGGACGCGGCGAAGCCGCGTCAGCGTCAGAAATCCGTCGGCGCCCCGCCCTCTTCCTTGCGCTTCGCCACGAAGGCCTCCAACTCCTCGCGGATCGCCGAATCCATGGCCGGCGGCTCGTAGCTTTCCAGGAGCTGCTTGTAGAGGCGGTTGGCCTTGGCATAGGCCTCGGGCCGGCCGGCTTCCTGCCAGCTTTCGTAGTTGCGCCAGTCGGAGATCATCGGGCTGAAGAAGGCCGACTTGTAGCGTTCCTGCGTGTGGGCGCAGCCGAAGAAGTGGCCGCCCGGCCCCACCTCGCGCACCGCGTCCAATGCCAGGGTCTCGGCGTTGGTCTCCAGCGGCGTCAGGAACTCCATGACCATGCCGATCAGGTCGGCGTCCAGCACCATCTTCTCGAAGGAGGCCTGCAGCCCGCCCTCCAGCCAGCCGGCGCCGTGCATGATCAGGTTCGCGCCCCCCTGCACGGCGCCCCAGAGCGAGAACACCGACTCGTAGGCCGCCTGGGCGTCGACGGTGTTGGCCGCGTTGACGTTGGAGGAGCGGTAGGGCACGCCGTAGCGCCGCGCGAGCTGGCCGCCCAGCAGCGCCGCCTTCATCGCCTCCGGCGTGCCGAAGGCGGGGGCGCCGGACTTCATGTCGACGTTCGAGGTGAAGCCGCCGTAACCGAAGGGGGCGCCGGGCCGGACGAGCTGGGTGAACACCAGGCCGGCCAGGGCCTCGGCGTTCTGCTGCGCCACCGCTCCCGTCACGGTGACCGGCGCCATCGCCCCGGCCAGGGTGAACGGGGTGACGAAGACCGGCTGGTTGCGCCGCGCGTACTCGATCACGCCCTGCAGCATGGGGCCGTCCAGGCGCAGCGGCGAGCTGGAGTTGATGATGGTGAAGATCGAGGGCTCGCGATCCAGCGTGGCCGCGTCGATCCCGCGGGCGATGCGCGCCATCTCCAAGGCGTCGAGGTTGCGCTCCCTGCCCAGGGAATAGGCGTGGATCGCCTTGTCCGACAGCGTCAGCAGGTCGAAGATCGCGTCCAGGTGGCGCACCCCGGCGTGGATGTCCGCCGGCTCCACCGGATAGCCGGGCCAGAGCTGCACCGCGTTCAGCATCTGCCCCAGGCGGATGAAGTTCTGGAAGTCGTGCCGCGTCCCCGGCCGCCGCCCGCCCTCCATGTCCGAGCAGTTGGGCGTCGAGGCGACCGAGCCGAAGGCGATCCAGCCCGCCTCGAAGCGCAGCGACTTCGCCGGATCGCGGGCGTGCAAGGTGAAGCCGGACGGCGCTTGCGCGATCGCCCAGTCCACCAGGCCGCGGTCGATGCGCACGCGGTTGCCGTCGGGGGCCACGTCGGCCCCGCCGTCCCGCAGGATTTGCAGCGCCTCGTCGTTCAGGAAGTCGATGCCGATCTCTTCCAGGATGGTCAGCGAGGCCTCGTGGATGCGCTCCAGCGCCTCCTCGGTGACCGCCGGTGTCGGCGGATAAACCAGCCGTGCCTGGCGGAAGGGCGGCTGCTCGATGGCGCGCGGCCCCGCGCCGCCGCCGCGCCGGCCCCGGCGGGCGCGACGGCCGCCGCCGTCCTCGCCCTGCTGCTGTCCGCTGACATCCACCGTCATGGCGCTGACTCCCAGTCGAGGATGACCTTGCCGCAGTCGCCCGAACGCATTGCCGCGAAGCCCTCGGCAAAGCGCGCGATCGGGAAGCGGTGGGTCACCACGGGCGCGATGTCGAGCCCGGACTCCAGAAGAGCGAGCCCCTTGTACCAGGTCTCGAACATCTCGCGGCCGTAGATGCCCTTGATGACCAGGCCCTTGAAGATGACCTGGTTCCAGTCGATCGCCATCTGGCCCGGAGGAATCCCGAGCATGGCGATCTTGCCGCCGTGATTCATCGCCGCCAAGAGTTGTTGCATGGCCGCCTCGGCCCCGGACATCTCAAATCCGACATCGAAGCCTTCGGACATGCCAAGTTCGCGCATGACCTCGCGCAGGTCCGTGGCGGCGGCATTCACGGCGCGGCTGGCGCCCATCCGGTCCGCCAGGCGCAGACGCTCCGGATTGATGTCCGTGATGACGACGTGGCGCGCCCCCGCGCGCCGCGCCAGCGCGATCGCCATCAGCCCGATCGGCCCGGCGCCGGTGATCAGCACGTCCTCGCCCACCAGGTCGAAGGACAGCGCGGTGTGCACGGCGTTGCCGTAGGGGTCGAGGATGGCGGCGATGTCGTCCGGGATGCCCTCGGGCACGGGGTAGACGTTGTGCGCCGGGACGCAGACGTATTCCGCGAAGCTGCCGGGGCGGTTCACGCCGACCCCCAGGGTCTCGCGGCAGAGGTGCTCCCGCCCGGCGCGGCAGTTGCGGCAGCGCCCGCAGACGATGTGTCCCTCGGAGGTGACGCGCTGGCCGGGCCGGATCCCGCGCACGTTGGCGCCGACCCCGGCCACGGTGCCGACGTACTCGTGACCCACCACCAGCGGCACCGGCACCGTCTTCGCCGCCCAGGCGTCCCAGTTCCAGATGTGCATGTCGGTGCCGCAGATGGCCGACTTGCGCACGCGGATCAGGACGTCGTCGGAGCCCGGCGCCGGCGCCGGCACCTCCGTCATCTCCAGCCCCGGCTCCGGCCGGGCCTTCACCAGTGCCTTCATGTCACGGCTCCCTCGCGGCGGATCGGGTCTGGCCGATGATGCCCAGCTCGCGGCCGACGCGCGCGAAGGCGGCGACGGCGCGGTCGATCTGCGCGCGCGTGTGCGCGGCGGAGAGTTGCACGCGGATGCGCGCCTGGCCGTGCGGCACCACGGGATAGGAGAACGCCGTCACGTAGATCCCTTCCTCGCCCAGGCGCCGCGCCATCCCGGCGGCCAGGCGGGCGTCGCCCAGCATCACCGGCACGATGGGATGCCCGGCGCCGGCCAGGGCGAAGCCCTCGGCCGCCATGCGCTCGCGGAAATAGGCCGCGTTTTCGTGCGCCCGTGCGATCAGCTCCGGCGACTCCGCGATCAGGTCCAGCGCCGCCAGCGTGGCCGCGCAGATCGCCGGCGCCAGGGCGTTGGAGAAGAGGTAGGGCCGCGCCTTCTGCCGCAGCAGCTCCACCGCCGCCGCGGGCCCGGCGACATAGCCGCCCGAGGCGCCGCCCAGCGCCTTGCCGAAGGTGCCGGTCAAGAGATGCACGCGGCCCTGGACGCCCAGCGCCTCCGGCGTGCCGGCGCCGCTCGGCCCCATGAAGCCGACGGCGTGGCTGTCGTCCACCATCACCGCCGCGTCGTAACGTTCCGCCAGGTCGCAGATCGCCGGCAGGTCGGCGATGATGCCGTCCATGGAGAACACGCCGTCGGTGGCGATCAGGCGGTGGCGGGCGTCGCGCGCGGCCTGCAGGCACCGCGCCAGCTCGGCCATGTCGTTGTTGGCGTAGCGGTGGCGCCGCGCCTTGCACAGCCGCACGCCGTCGATGATCGAGGCGTGGTTCAGGCTGTCGGAGATGATCGCGTCCTCCGGCCCCAGCAGCGCCTCGAACAGCCCGGTGTTGGCGTCGAAGCAGGAGGAGAACAGGATGCAGTCCTCCATCCCCAGCCAGGCGGACATGCGCCGCTCCAGCTCGCGATGCAGGTCGCCGGTGCCGCAGATGAAGCGCACCGAGGCCATGCCCAGGCCGTGGCTGTCCAGGGCCTCGTGGGCCGCCTGGATCAGCCGCGGATGATCGGCCAGGCCGAGGTAGTTGTTGGCGCAGAAGTTCAGCACCTCCCGCCGGCCGCCGTCGGCCGCGCCGGCCTCCTCGGCGATGGTCACCTCCCCGCCCTGCGGCGTGAGGATGGGACGTTCGTGCTTGCGCAGCCCGGCGGCCTCGATGTCGGCCAGCGCCTGGGCCGCCGTGTCGAACAGCGCGGAGGACATGGTCGCCTCCCTGTGAATTTCACTTTCCCGTATTCTGGTTCAGTATCCTGTATCTTTGTCAAGGCCGATTCGGTTAAGTGGGGATGCCCCCTGACGCGCTGCCGCGCGTCCCCCTCCCTGGCCCTCCCCCAAAGGGGAGGGGATAAGACTGAGCCCTTCATAACCGGCACGGCCCAGTCCCTTCCCCCCTGGGAGAAGTTAGGACGGAACGGCACGGCCCAGTCCCTTCCCCCTGGGAGAAGTTGGGACGGAACGGCACGGCCCAGTCCCTTCCCCCTTGGGGGAAAGGTTAGGATGGGGGACGCGCGGCAGCGCGTCAGCCCCCGCCGGTCGCGCCAGC
>CAZLNO010000023.1:0-22220 GCA_964561005.1 uncultured Rhodovibrionaceae bacterium
TACAACAACTATCCCCTGGTGCTTCAGGAAGCCCTGGCCGGCAAGGGCGTGGCCCCGGGCTGGCGTCCGCTCGTCGACGGCCTGGTGAGCCAGGGCGCGCTGATTCCCGTGGGTCCGCGGGTGGAGGCGGCTGACATGGGCTATTACCTGGTCTGGCCCGACCGCGAGCCGGCCCGCCGACTGGCGCCCGCCCTGCAAGCCTGGTTCGAGGCCGGATTTCAGGACTCCTCGACGTGAATGCGCCCGTTCCGGCGAGCGGCGCCAAAGCTCGCCGGCGGCGGCCCGCGGCCGGGACTTCACGACGGCCGACGGGTGCTCCGGCCTCGGCATCCATCCGAGCGCGCCGGGCCGCGGCCGGGCTAGAGCGAGGTTGCCGGGTTGGCGCGCGGCTCGGCGCGCAGCACCGAGTGGGCGGCGGAAATCCTGTTCTCGATGCCTTCCAGGATGTCGGGCTGGATCGCGCCGGAGCCGGGCGGGAACAGCCCGCAAGCGCGCAGGGCGGCGCGCAGGTCCACCGCGCGGCCGAGGAATTCCATGACGACGCGCGCGCTGGCGGGCTGGTGGGCCTCGCTGCCCGAGACCCCGAGCAGCAGGCCCGATAGCGTCGAGACACGGTTCAAATAGCTTGGATAGAGGATGGTCTGGGAAATCTCGTTGCCCATGATCGTCTCGAAGTCGATCATATGGATGCGCTCGCCGATGGGCAGGACGAGGCCGGTGTACTTGAAGGTGAAGGGCCGCTGCCCGTCGCCGCGGCGCAGCTTCTCGACAGTCTTGTACAACGTCCGCCCCTGAAAGGGATACACCGATACGAGGGAGCGCAGCACGTAGCCGGGCGTCGAGAACGAGTAGAAGTACTTGAAATAATAGCCGCAGTACTTGCTCAGCTCCGACTGCCGCCGCTTGCCCCGGTCGACGTAGCGCTCGATGGTCCGCAGCACCGGATCGCGCGTCGGATTGGCGGCCGGGCGCAGACGGATCAGCGCGGCGAAGCGGTCGGCCGGCAGCAGCAGCTCGTGCGGTTCGACGCCAAAGAAATCGCAGATCTTCTGCAAGTTGTGCTGGGCCGGCCGGCTCTGCCCGGACAGGTATTTCGTGAACTGCTGCCGGTTGATGTTCAGCCGCCGGCACACGTCGGCGATGGGGCCGTGATAGCTGCACAGCAGGCGCAGGTTTTCGGCGAAATCCGGACTCATGCGGGCGAGCATAAATGAAGACGCGAACAGACGCGAGTCGAACTGCAGGCCGCGCCTGGTTCGCCGAAACAGGAGGATTGCTGGCGCCCGCGCGGCGCCGTCAAACTGTCCTCGGGAATGCGGCAAGAAGAACCTGCCGCCGCAAGGTGGAACGTGTCATCATTCTTGCCGGCACTGTCCACCTTTTCGTTATCGCGACATGGAACGAAACAGAGAGGAGCAGGGAGATGCGTAACACGCGATTGATGGCGGGGGCCATGGCCCTGGCGCTGGGCGTCGCCGCCGGCGGCGCGGCGGCGCAGGACAGCATCAAGATCGGCGGCATCGCGCCGCTGTCGCCGCCGGGCGGCGTGCAGACCGGCGAATCGCTGCGCGACGGCATGCGGGTCGCCGCGCAGGAGCTGAACGACAACGGCGGCGTCCTGGGCAAGTCCGTGGAGCTGATCGTGGAGGACACCTCCGGCGTGCCCGAGAAGGGCGTGGCGGCCTTCGAGCGCCTGGCCACCAAGGAGGACGTGGTGGCGGTCACCGGCAGCGCGCACAGCGCCGTCTGCGCCGCCGTCGGGCCGGTCGCCGAGAAGCACAACACGGCCTTCGTGGCCGGCGAGTGCTGGGCGGACAACGTGACGGCCGCGCAGATCCCGGAGGTCTTCCGCATCACGGTGGCCAACTCGCTCGTCTACACCGTGGCCTCCGACTGGGTGAAGGAGGTCGGCTTCGAGCATGTGGCGATCATCGCGGAGAACTCCGACTGGGGCTTCGGCGTCATCGACATCTTCACCAACAACCTGAAGGAGGCGGGCATCAAGGTCACCTCCTTCAGCGCCGAGCGCACCGTCAACGACTTCACCCCGCAACTGCTGCAGTTGAAGCGGATGGACCCGCGCCCGGACCTGCTGGTGGCGGGCTTCACGGGGTCCGGCCTGCTGCTGATGCTGCGCCAGGCGTATGACCTCGATCTGGCGCCGACGGCGGAAACGGCGGTGTTCGCGGCGGGCGCCGACGTGCTGGAGCCGGAGTTCTGGAACGTCATGGGCGACAACGGGGTTCATGTGATCGGCAACCCGGCCGGCCTGCCCGGCAAGCCGGACACCGAAATCGGGCGCCAGTTCGGCAAGGCCTACAAGGAGCTGACCGGCCGTCCCGCCAACGCGGTGGCGATGGAGGGCTACGACGGCGTGATGGTGATCGCCGAGGCCATCGAGAAGGCGGGCTCGACAGACCGCGAGGCCATCCAGGAGGCCCTGCGCGAGCTGCGCTGGGACGGCACCCGCGGCACCATCTATTTCCCGCAAACGAAGGAGCCGGCCTGGGCCTATCAGCAGTGGCCCGAGGTCCCGATCTTCGTCATCCAGTACACCGAGCCGAACCAGTCGCCCAGCAACGCCGCCATCCTCTGGCCGCGCAAGCTGGCGACGACGGACGAGCTGCTGCTGAAGCCCTGATATCACCAGGCAAATGAATCGACTCAAGGGCCTCGTCCTTCGACAACCTCAGGACGAGGCCCTCATGCTGAGCCTGTCGGACACGAAGGCGACGCCCTTGGGCGTCAAGGACGAGTCCAATCAAACGTCGGGTGGTATCAGATCCTCAAAGCAGCCACTCCGCCATCCGCGCGCGGTGCTCGGCGTCGAACTCGGCGCGGGTGCCCTCCAGCTTGTTGCGGCCCAGTTCGAGGACATAGACGTAGTCGGCCGCGTCGATGCCGGCGAGGATGTTCTGGTCGACCATCAGGATGGTCTTGCCCGCCTGGCTCACCAGCTCGCGCAGCCGGGCATAGACCGCGTCCGCCCGCTTGGGGTCCAGGCCCACCGTGGGCTCGTCGATCAGGATCAGCTCCGGCTCGCTCATCAGCGCCCGCTCGATCTCCATGAGGCGCTGCTGGCCGCCGGACAGCAGCCCCGCCTTGCGGTCGCGGAACTCGCGCAGATAGGGCGCGCGGTCCATGCAGGCCTCGATGGCGCGCTGCCGGCGCGGGCGGTCCCGGTGAAAGCTCCAGGTGCCCATCTCCAGGTTCTCCAGCACCGTCATCTGGGGAAAGATGGCATGCCGCTGGGCGATATAGGCGATGCCGTGACGCACCAGATCGCGCGTGGCCACTCGCGTCAGGTCCGCGTCGTTGTAGCGGATGCTGCCGGCATGGGGACGCAACTGGCCGATGATCGCCTTCAGCAGGGTCGACTTGCCGACGCCGTTGGCGCCGATGATCGTCGTGAGCTGGCCGTCCCGCGCCCGCACCGAGACCCCCTGCAGGATGTCGATGTCCCGCGTGTAGCCGGCGTGGATGTCGTCGACCTCAAGACTCATGGTGCGTCCCCAGATAGGCGTCCAGCACCTGCGGGTCGTTGCGCACGGCCTCCGGCGCGCCGTCGGCGATCAGCGCCCCGTAGCTGAGCACCGCCACGCGGTCGCACAGGCCGAAGATCGAGGTCATGTCGTGGCTGATCAGGACGATCGTCACGCCCTCGGCGTTCCAGGCGCGGATGCGCTCGTGCATGAAGCTCTTCAATTCCGGGTGCACGCCGCCGAAGGGCTCGTCCAGCAGCACGATCCGCGGGTCCAGCATCATGATGCGGCCGAACTCCAGCAGCTTGCCCTGGCCGCCCGACAGCGTGTCGGCGCGCGCGTCCGCCAGGCGCGCCAGGTTCAGGTCGGCCAGCACCTGGCGCGCCTTGGCCTCGGCGGTGTCGCGTCGGACGGTGGCGGCGGTGAGCGCCGGCACCAGCAGGTTCTCCAGCACCGTCAGCCGCCTGAACACCTTGGTCACCTGGAAGGACCGCCCCAGGCCCCGGCGCGCCAGCCAGGCGGGCGAGCGGCCGTCGATGCGCTCGCCGGACAGCAGGACGCGGCCCCCGTCGGCGCGGTAATAGCCGCCGACGATATTCAGCAGGGTGGTCTTGCCCGAGCCGTTCGGGCCGATCAGGCCCAGCAGGTCGCCGGCGGCGATGTCCAGGCTGACCCCGTCCAGCGCCGCGATGCCGCCGAAGTGCTTGGTGACCTCTTGCAGCGACAGCAGGGCCGTCATCGCCGCCCCCACCACTTCGCGAGCTGCTGGGTCAATAACCCGAAGACCCCGTTCGGCGCGAAGCGCAGCATCAGCATGGCAATGAGCCCGAAGAGCGCCAGGCGCCACTCGCCCATCTCGCGCAGGGTCTCCAGGACGAGGTGCAGGACCACGCCGCCCAGCGCCGCGTGCAGGATGTTGGTGAAGCCGCCCACCACGGCCATCGCCAGGACGAAGCCCATCTCCTGGAGCGTCATCATCGACGGCGCGATGAGCTGGATGAAATGCGCGTAGAGCGCGCCGGCCAGGCCGGCGAAGGCGGTGGAGATGGCAAAGGCGCCGACCTTCCAGGCGGTCACCGCCACGCCCAGGCTGGCGGCGCCGTCCTCGTCCTCGCGGATCGCCTGGAAGAACAGCCCGATGCGCGAGCGCAGCAGCAGCCACATGGCGCCGAGGCTGACCGCGAGGAAGCCCAGGAAAGCGTAGTAATAGGCCCAGGTGCCGCCGCCGGGCAGCAAGGGGGCCGCGTCGAGGCCCAGGCTGCCCTTGGTGACCCGGTGCTCGGCCGTAATGGCGATGCGCAGGATCTCGCCGAACGCGATCGTGGTGAGGCCCAGGTAGGGGCCGTGCATGCGCAGCGACAGCCAGCCGATGAAAACCCCCATGGCGCCGGCCACCAGCATGGCCAGCACCAGCCCCAGCACGACCGGCAGGTCCAGGTGCAGCACCGCCAGGGTCGAGCTGTAGGCGCCCAGGCCGCTCATCGCCGCCTGCGCGAAGCTGATCCGGCCGACATAGCCGACCAGCAGCGACCAGCTCGCCGCCAGCAGCGCATAGTAGAAGGCGACGGTCATGGTATGCAGCCAGTACTCGTCCGGTCGCAGGAGCGGCAGGACCAGCAGCACGATGGCCGCCACGCCGGCCAGCAGGGCTTCGGGCCGCTGGCTCATGCCCGGCGCTCCCGGGCGCCGAACAGGCCCTGCGGACGCAGCAGCAGCACCAGGACCAGCAGGACAAGCCCGTAGGCGTCCTTGTAGGCCAGCGCGCGCGTGGTGTCGGGGATCAGCACGGTCGCCAGGTTCTCGACCTGGCCAAGCAGCAGCGCGCCGATGATGGCGCCGGGGATCGATCCCAGCCCGCCCAGCACGACGACGACGTAGGCCTTGACCACCGGGATCACGCCCATCGTCGGCGTCACGTTGAACACCGGGCCGATCAGCGCGCCCGCCGCCCCGGCCAGCGCCGCCCCGACGCCGAAGGCGAACATCGAGACCCGGTCGACATGGACGCCCATGACCTCGGCCGCCGCGCGGTCCTGGCTGACCGCGCGCACGGCCTTGCCGGCCCAGGTGTAGCGTAGCACGACCAGCACCAGCGCGATCAGCAGCACGCCGACCACCGCGGCCGTCAGGCGGTCGCCGCTGACGATGAGCGCCCCGACCTCGATGCTGCCGCGCGAAATCGGCGGCGGGCGCTGCGGCCACGGCCCGAACACGCTCAGCGCCAGGTTCTGCAGGAAAATGGCCAGGGCGAAGGTGATCATGATGGCGTATTCGTCCGGCCGGTCGACCTTGCCCTGGTAGACCGGCTTGACCAGCGAGGTCTCCAGCGCCGCGCCGACGCAGAACAGCACCACCACCGCGCCCGCCACCCCGAGCACCGGCGGCAGGCCCAGCGACGCCAGCAGGAGGTAATAGGCGTAGCCGCCCAGCATGTACAACTCGCCGTGCGCGAAGTTCACGATCCGCAGCACGCCGAAGATGATCGACAGGCCGAGCGCCGTCAGCGCGTAGAAAATGCTGATGATCAGCCCGTTGAGAACTTGCTCGCCCAGGGCCACCAGGCTCATCCCGCGTCACCTTTCCTTTTGTGCTGTCCGGGGCGTTGGCAAGGATTGCGGAGGCCGGGGCGCCGGCGCAATGCCTTTTCGACGGTCCGAAGACGCAAAACGATGCGCCGCGCGCTGCAACCCGCGTCGTTTCGACCCACCTTTCCCGCTGGGGGTGCCAGGGACGGCGGCGATAGACTGGCACGGCCCGATCCGAACCGAAGCGCAACGGCACGCCCCCGGAGCAAAAGCCTTGGCGAAGTCATCCCCGCCGAACCCCACGGACGATCCGATCCGCACGGTGGCCGCCGCCCGCGCCGCCGCCCTGGCGAAGGCGAACGGCGCGCGGGCCGTGCTGGACGCCAGCCTCGCGCGCATCGCCGAGCGGGACGGACAACTCGGCGCCTGGGTCGCCCTCGACCGCACGCGGGCGGAAGGCACCGCGGCGCGGCGCGACATCAGCACGGCCGCCGGCGCCCCGCCGGGGCCGCTGCACGGCGTGCCACTCGGCCTGAAGGACCTGACCCAGTTCGCCGAACAGCCGAACTCCTTCGGTTCGAAAGCGTGGCCGCGGACTCCGGCGACGCGGGACGCGCCGGTGGTGCGCCGTCTGGAAGCCGCCGGCGCGGTGGTGATCGGCACCACCCAACTGGTCGAGTTCGCCTTCGGTAGCTGGGGCACCAACGCCGTCATGGGCACGCCGCGCAATCCCCGGGACATGCGGTGCCGCCGGGTGCCCGGCGGCTCGTCCAGCGGATCGGCGGTGGCGGTCGCCGGTGGCATGGTGCCGGCCGCGCTCGGCAGCGACACCGGCGGCTCGGTGCGCATTCCCGCCGCGCTGTGCGGCGTCGTGGGCTTCAAGCCAACGGTCGGCGTGGTGCCGATGCAGGGCGTGCTGCCGCTCAGCCCGACGCTGGACACCCTGGGGCCGCTGACCGCTACCGTGGCCGACGCCGCCACGCTGTACGCCGCGATGGCCGAACTGCCGGCGCCGCCCGCGGCCTCGGCCGCGCCGGAATTGGCCGGCGAGCGCATCGCCCTCGTGGCGCCGGAGCAGTGGGGCGAGGTCGCCCCCGATGTCGCCACGGCCGTCTTCCGCGCCGCCGTGCGACTGCGCGAGCAGGGCCTTGTCGTGGAGGAGGTCCCGCTGCCGGAGACGCTGGCGCGCTATCAGGCGCTGAACGGCACCATCATGGCGGCGGAAGCCTACGGCCATCTGCGCGACATCGTGGAGGACCCCGGCGCCCCGATGGACGAGAACGTGCGCCGCCGCATCCTGGCCGGGCGGGATATCGGGGCGACGGCGCTGGCCGAGGCCCGGCGCGCCCGCGAGCAGGCCATTGCCGCGTTCCGGCGGGACTACCAGGGCTATGCGGCGTTTCTGCTGCCGACCACGCCCGACACGGCGATCCCCCTGGCCGAGGTGGATGAAGACCGGATCCCCATGTCGCGCCTGACCCGCTTCGCCAACTATCTGGACCTGGCCGCCCTCTCGCTGCCCTTTGGAGAGTGCCGGGGCGGCCTGCCGATCGGGGTGCAGCTCGCCGCCTTCGGGCCGGCGACGCACAAGCTGTTCGCCCTGGCCGCACGGCTGGAGTCGACGGCATAACGAACCGGGTGCCGGGCGGTGGTCGATGCCGGCCTGTCCGCGGCGCCTTCTCAATCCGCCTCTTTCGACATACCCTGTCGCCGTGCTGCCTGGTTAAGAAAACCCAGACGCCAGGGCAGGACCGCCCATCTCCGGCGGCACGGGCGGGACCGATCCGGCCCCGCACGAACACGGAAGCCGACCGCCAAGGCGGCGGCGCGTAAAACTGGAAAGGGAAGGCTGATGCGATTCTCATGGACGAAAACCACGGCGGCGGCCGCCGTGTGGGCCGCGGCCCTGGTCGCGGCGCCGGCCCCGCAGCCGGCACAGGCGGAGACGCCGCCCAACATGCTGGTGATGGGCACGCGCATCGACGACATCATCACGCTGGACCCGGCGGAGGTGTTCGAGTTTTCCGGCGCGGAGGTGTGCAACAACATCTACGACCGGATCATGACCTACGAGCCGGGGAACTTCGGCGAGCTGACCGGCGGCGTCGCCGAAAGCTGGGAGATCTCGGACGACGGCAGCACCATCACCTTCACCGTGCGCGAGGGCATGACCTTCCATTCCGGCAACCCGGTCCGGCCGGAGGACGCGGTGTTCTCGCTGCGGCGGGTGGTGAAGCTGAACAAGACCCCGGCCTTCATCTTCACCCAGTTCGGCTGGACGGCCGACAACGTCGACGAGCACGTGCGGGTGGTGGACGACCGCCGCTTCGCCATCACGATCCCCGAGGACCTGTCGCCCGGCCTGGTCCTCAACGCGCTCTCGGCGACGGTGGGCTCCGTGGTCGACAAGAAAGTCGTCATGGCGCACGAGGTCGACGGCGACCTGGGCTATGACTGGCTGAAGAACAACAGCGCCGGCTCCGGCCCGTATAAGCTGCAGGCCTGGAACGCCAACGAGAACGTGCTGCTGAACCGCTTCGACGACTACTACAAGGGCACGCCGGCGATGCGGCGCGTCATCGTGCGCCACGTCCCCGAGCCCGCCGCCCAGCGCCTGCTTCTGGAGGAAGGCGACATCGACATCGCGCGCACCCTGACCCCCGACCAGATCGCCGGCCTGGAGGGCACCGAGGGCATCGTCATCGAGCCCAAGCCGAAGTCGACGCTGCTCTACATGGCCGCGAACGACAGCCACGAGATCCTGGGCAAGCCCAAGGTGCAGCAGGCGCTGCGCTATCTGATCGACTACGAGGGCATGGAAGGGTCCTTCCTGAAGGGCCAGGCGAACATCCACCAGTCGTTCTGGCCCTCCGGGCTGTGGGCCTCGGCCGACGACCGGCTCTACAGCCTGAACGTGGACCGCGCGAAGGCGCTCCTTGAGGAGGCCGGGCACGGCGACGGCTTCTCGGTGACGATCGACACGCTGAACAGCTCGCCCTACATGGACATCGCCCAGTCGCTTCAGCAGACCCTGGGCAAGGCGGGGATCGAGGCGGAGATCATCCCACAGGACGGCTCCGCCCTCTGGCCGAAATACCGCGCCCGCCGGCACGAGCTGATCCTGGCGCGCTGGGGCCCGGACTATCTGGACCCGCACTCCAACGCCGACTCCTTCGCCCACAACCCCGACAACCGCGCGGAAGCCAAGCTGACCGGCAAGCTGGCCTGGCGCAACGCCTGGGCCGACGAGGCCGTCAACGCCCTGACGGTCACGGCCAGCCAGGAGACCGACCTGGCGCGGCGCGAGCACCTCTATGCCGCCTTGCAGCGGCTGCACCAGCGCGTCTCGCCGTTCATGATCATGTTCCAGCAGAACGAGGTGGTCGCGCGGCGCGACAACGTGGAGGGCTTCGTCTCCGGTCCCAGCTTCGACCTCGTGTTCTATGACACCGTGACCAAGCAGTAGGACCGTATCGCCGCATGGCCATCACAGCCCGCCTGTGGCTGCGCCGCGGACGCCAGGGGCCGGAACCGGGAACCGGCCCCTGGCGCGCCCTGCGCGAGGTCGGCAGCGTCCTGGTGGCGCTGGCGCTGACCTTCATCGGGCTGACGGCGATCACCTTTTTCATCGGGCGGGTGATGCCGACGGACCCGGTGCTGGCGATCGTCGGGGACCGCGCGCCGCAGGACGTCTACGACCAGGTCTACCGCCAGCTCGGCCTCGACAAGCCGCTGCACGTCCAGTACCTGCTGTTCATGTCCGACGTCGTGCGCGGCGACTTCGGCACCTCGATCCAGACCTCGCGGCCGGTGCTGCAAGACCTGCTGCGGTTCTTCCCGGCGACGCTGGAGCTGGCGACCGCGGCCACGCTGGTGGGCACGCTGCTGGGCGTGCCGATGGGGGTGTTCGCCGCCGTGAACCAAGGGCGCCCGGTCGACCACGTGATCCGGGTGGTCGGGCTGATCGGCTATTCGGCGCCGGTGTTCTGGCTGGGCATGATCGCGCTGCTGGTGTTCTACGCCAACCTGGGCTGGACGCCGGGGCCGGGGCGGCTGGACGTGTTCTACGAAGGGCTGGTCCCACGGGTGACGGGAGTGCTGCTGGTGGACTCCGCGCTGGCCGGGGACTGGACGGTGTTCCGCAACGCGCTGAGCCATCTGGCGCTGCCCACGGCGGTGCTGGGCACCTTCGCCCTGGCCTACATCGCCCGCATGACGCGCAGCTTCATGCTCGACCAGCTTCGCCAGGAGTACGTGCTGACCTCGCGGGTGAAGGGCGTCCCCGAGCGCGCCGTCATCTGGCGCCACGTCTTCGGCAACGTGCTGGTGCAGCTCATCACCATCATCGGGCTCACCTACGCCTCGCTGCTGGAGGGCTCGGTGCTCACGGAGACGGTCTTCGCCTGGCCCGGGATCGGCCAGTACATCACCACCGCGCTGTTCAAGTCGGACATGAACGCGGTGATCGGCGGCACCATCGTGGTCGGCATCTGTTTCGTGGGAGTCAACATGATCTCGGACCTGCTGTACCGCCTGGTCGATCCCCGGACGCGGTCGTAGGCGGGGCGGACACGCCATGACCGCGACCCTTCCGAAGGCCTCTCCTTTAGGCATCCTCTCGGGCCTCCGCGCCTGGCTTCTGGCCGACGCGCCGAGGACGGCCTTTCAGGCGCGCTGCCAGCGGACGTACCTGGCCTGGCTGGCCTTTCGCGGCAATCCCATCGCGATGGCCGGGCTGCTGATCATCGCCGCGCTGGTGGGCATGGCGCTCTTCGCCCCCTGGCTGACCGCCAGCAACGGCATCACGCAGAACCTGGGCCAGCGCCTGCAACCGCCCGGCGCCACGCACTGGCTGGGCACCGACCAGCTCGGCCGCGACATCTTCGACCGCATCGTCTGGGGCTCGCGCATCACGCTCTACATCGTCGGGCTGGTCGCGGTGATCGTGGTGCCCATCGGCCTGGCGGTGGGCACCGTGGCCGGCTATGTCGGCGGCCTGCTGGAGCGCACGCTGATGCGCATCACGGACATCTTCCTGGCCTTCCCGCGGCTGATCCTGGCCCTGGCCTTCGTCTCGGCGCTGGGGCCGGGGATCGAGAACGCGGTGCTGGCGATCGCGCTGACCACCTGGGCGCCCTATGCCCGCATCGCGCGGGCGGAGGCGCTGACCATCCGCAACAGCGAGTTCATCCTGGCCGCGCGGGTGCAGGGCGCCTCCACGCTGCGCATCCTGCGCAGCCACGTGGTGCCGCTGTGTCTGTCCTCGGTGATCGTGCGGCTGACCCTGGACATGGCCGGGATCATCCTGACCGCCGCCGGCCTGGGATTCCTGGGCCTGGGGGCGCAGCCGCCCAGCCCGGAATGGGGCGCGATGATCTCCACCGGCCGGCAGTACCTATTGGACCAGTGGTGGGTGCCGACCATGCCCGGCCTGGCCATCCTGACGGTCAGCCTGGGGTTCAACCTGCTGGGCGACGGGCTGCGCGACGTGCTCGACCCCCGGAGCGGGAGCTGAGATGGCGATGGACGAACCGCTGTTGGAGGTGGAGGACCTCAACGTCACCTTCCGCACCGCCAAGGGCCCGGTCGAGGCCGTGCGCGGCGTCAGCTTCGCCCTGGGGCGCGAGCGCCTGGGGCTGGTGGGCGAGTCGGGCTCCGGCAAGTCGCAGACCGGCCGCGCGATCCTGGGCGTCACCGACCGCCGCGCCTCGGTGACGGCGCGGCGCCTGCGCTTCGCCGGCACCGAATTGCTGCAGGCCGGTCCGCGCACGCTGCGCCGGCTGCGCGGGGCGCGCATGTCGATGATCCTGCAGGACCCGAAGTACAGCCTGAACCCGGTCATGACGGTCGGCCGGCAGATCGCCGAGGCCTACCGCATCCACCGCCGCGGCTCGCGGGCGGAAGCGCGGCGGCGCGCGCTGGCGATGCTGGAGGCGGTGCACATCCACGACCCCGAGCGCGTCTACCGCGCCTACCCGCACCAGCTCTCCGGCGGCATGGGGCAGCGGGTGATGATCGCCATGATGATGGTGCCCGAGCCGGACCTGCTGATCGCCGACGAGCCCACCTCGGCGCTGGACGTCACGGTCTCGCTGCAGGTGCTGGGCATCCTGGACGAGATGGTGACCCGGCGCGGCACCGGGCTGATCTTCATCAGCCACGACCTCAACCTCGTCGCCTCGTTCTGCGACCGCGTGCTGGTGATGTACGGCGGGCGTATCGTCGAGACCTGCCGCGCGCGCGAGCTGGAGGCGGCGCAACACCCCTACACCCGCGGCCTGCTGAACTGCCTGCCGCGCGTCGATCGGCCGGCCCGGACGCTGCCCACGCTGAAGCGCGACCCGGCCTGGGCGGCGCAGGAAGACTCGCCATGATCGAGGTCGCCGGGCTCGAGGTGGTGTTCGGTCGCGGCGCCGACCGGGTGCACGCCGTGCGCGGCGTCGACTTCACCGTCGCGGAGGGCGCGAGCTTCGGGCTGGTGGGGGAATCGGGCTCGGGCAAGTCGACCGTGCTGCGCGCCATCGCCGGGCTGATCGACGGCTGGCGGGGCACCATACGCGTCGCCGGCGAGGCGCAGGGCCGCCGGCGCTCGCGGGCCTTCCGCCGCCAGGTGCAGATGGTCTTCCAGGATCCCTACGGCTCGCTGCATCCGCGCCATACCGTCGACCGCATTCTGAAGGAGCCGCTGCGCATCCACCGCCTGCCGGCCGACGATGCCCGCGTCGCGGCGGCGCTGGAGGAGGTCGGCCTGGACCGCTCGTTCCGCTTTCGCTTTCCCCACCAGCTCTCCGGCGGGCAGCGCCAGCGGGTGGCCGTGGCGCGCGCGCTCATCATCGAGCCGTCGGTGGTGCTGCTGGACGAGCCCACCTCGGCGCTGGACGTCTCCATCCAGGCCGAGGTGCTGAACCTGCTGAGCCGGCTGCGGCGCGAGCACGGCCTGACCTACATCCTGGTCAGCCACGACCTCGCGGTGGTCAGCCACCTCTGCGAGCATCTGGCGGTGATGCGCCTGGGCGAGGTGGTGGAGGCCATGCCGGTCGACCGCCTGCGCCAGGGATCGCCGCAGCATCCCTACACCCAGCGCCTGTTCCGCGCCGCCCAGGGCTACGATCCCGAACTGGTGCGCGAGGCCGCGACATGGTGAAGGCGGCCAGCGCGGCGGACGTCGACACCCGGCGCCTTGCCGAGGACCTTGCCGCCGAGGAGCTGGAGCACGCGGCCATCCTTCGCCGCGAGCGGCGAAGGGCGTATCACCAGATAAAGAGCGCTTTGACCGGCGGAGCACCCGCGAATAGAGGTAACGAGCCGTCGGCGCGGCGTCTTTGTTCTGGAGCAATCGGCGGCACGGCACCTGCTCCGAACCAGGTCGTGTCCGGAGTCTGCCGCACTTTCGATCGAGCGACGGCGCCGGGGGCTTCGGCCGCCAGCCCGGCCCGTCGTGATGTCACGCCAGATCGGGACCGCCGGGACGAGCATCCGGGCCATTCGGATGCACGCCTTCAAAGGCGCATCGGCCGCCCCTGGCCGCTCGAGGCAGTCCGGTATCCGGCACCGTCATACCAGCGGCAATTGATTTTGACGCGCCATTATTGCCGTTCGAATCACAGGTCCGGCCGGCCCGATCCCACCGCCCGGACGCCTGGCACCTCGGCCGCCGCGGGCGCGGCGGCGACGGACTGCGTTGGCGCCAGCGCGCGTGCCTCGGGGAAGCTGGCGATGACCTGAGTGCCCTGACCAAGTTCGCTGCGGATTTCCAATTTGCCCTCGTGCAGCTCCACGAAGGACTTGGTCAGCGCCAGTCCGATGCCCAGGCCCTCGTAATTGCGCGCCAGTCGGCCGTCGACCTGCTGGAAGGGGGCCAGCGCGCGTTCGATGTCCGCCTCGGCGATGCCGATGCCGGTGTCCTGCACCGCCATCCAGTGGCCGCGCCCCGCCGCGTAGCCGCAACTCAACATTACCTGGCCACCTCCGGGCGTGAACTTGATGGCGTTCGACAGCAGGTTGCCCAGGATCTGCTTGAGCTTGCGCGGATCGGCGCGCAAGCCCGGCAGCGAGGCCGGCAGGTCGAGCGTCAGCTTGACGCCGGCACGGCGCGCACGCTCCTCCACCATGCGGGCCATGCCGCGGCAGATGGCCGTGGGGTCGACCGGCTCCTCGTGCAGTTCCTCGGTGCCTCGCTCCACCTTCGTGAGGTCCAGCAGATCGTTCACGATATCGAGCAAATGGCGTCCGGAGGCGTGAATGTCGGCGGCGTACTGCCGGTAGGTCGGGTTGCCCGACGGCCCGAGCTGCCCGCTGGCGATAATCTCCGAGAAGCCGAGGATGGCGTTCAACGGCGTGCGCAGCTCGTGGCTGACGTTGGCGAGGAACTCGGTCTTCGTCCGGTTGGCGACGCGAAGCTCCTCCAGCGCGCGCTGCATCGCCGCCTCGGCGCGGCGGCGGTCCGAGATGTCGCGGACGCTGACCAGGATGTGGAAGCGCTGGCCGACCTGCACCACGCTCGCCGAGAGCTCGGCCGGCATGACGGTGCCGTCCTTGGTGTAGCAGGACACCTCGTCCGAGATGCCGCTGCCGTGCGACAGCACGCGCTCGATGAAGGCCCTGGCGACCGGATAGTCGTGCGGATGCAGCGCCGCCATCGTCAGGTTCTTCAACTCCTCCTGGGTGTAGCCGAGGAGGTCCGAGGCCCTGCGGTTCGCTTCCAGGATGCGCCCGCTGCTCCGATCGATCAGAATCAGGCCGTCGTTGGCCTGCTCGAACAGCACCTGCAGGCGGCGCTTGCCGACCATGCGGCCGACCATCACCTGTCCGGTCACTCCCGCCGCGACCCCGATCGCGATGGAGGCGTAGCGGACCGTCATGCTGCTGTCGGTCGAATTGAACAGGCACTCGATGAACGTGCCGAGGCCCAGGACGTAGTGGTCGTAGGCCGCGCTGACGAGCCAGACGACGAGGCCGCAGCCGACCCCCAGCACGATGACCGAGATGTTGGCCAGCGGCCGCGCCAGCTTGTCGCCCGTGTCTTCCACAACACTCATTCGCGCCACCCCCTCCGCAGCCACCCGCCGGCGCCGCGCCGTCAGAGCCGCGAGCGCGCGTCGATACCGTAGATCCGCCGGAGGTCCTCGATCATCTCGCGCTCGTCACCCTTCCAGATGCCGTGGTTGCCCAGGTAGATGTCGGCCAGGGCGTCGCGGCCCAGCACGCGCCGGATGAAGTTCACGATGAGGTCCGCCGTCAGCAGCGGCTGGTCGGTGTGCGCGAAGTGCCCCGCGCGCGGGATCTCCGCGACCTGGACGTCGTCGGTGCCGAGGACGTGGGCGAAGCGCTGGGTCTGCGCGGCCGGCATCATGTTGTCCGACTCGCCCCAGGCGATCAGGCAGGGCACGGTGATGCGCGCATAGTCGACGCCGTTGGGGCACTTCCTCGGGTGATAGGGCAGCAGCAGGTGCGGGCTCAACACCGCGGCGCGGTCGGCCAGCACCCGGATGTTGTGGAAGTTGAGCCGCATCGTGACCGACTTGGCCACGTCGCTCACCCCGTCGCCAGCGCGGTTGCGCTCGTAGTCGGTCTCGACATAGGGGAAGGTCAGCAGCCGCAGCTTGTACTGGTTGTAGACGCCGGGGTCGCGGACCATCGACTTCAGGATCTGCACCATCGTCTGGTCGAAGGCCCCGAAAGCCTGGGCGAACATCGCGTCCCCCTCCGGCGTGTTCGGGATCTGCGAGGCCCGGCCGATGGCCTGGATCTCGTTCACGGGATAGCCGTCGAAGGCCACGGCGTCGAGCTGCACCAGGGCGTGCAGGCGGTCGTTGTGCCGCGCGGCGTAGTGCGAGGCGATGCCGCTGCCCCAGTCGTCGGCGATCAGCACGAACTTCCGCCCGGGATACTCGTGCTGCATCAGCTTCTCGATGTAGTCGACGTCCTTGTCCCAGTGCCAGAGGTCGTTGGGCCGGTCGTCCTGCCGGCGGCCGTACATGCGAGGCTTGGTGCTCTCCCCCATGCCCAGCATGTCGATCGAGATGGTCTCGCAGAAGCGGCCGAGGTGGCGCTGCACCTCCTCCCACTGCGCGCGGTTGCAGGGCACGCCGTGGATCAGCAGCACCAGCGGCCCCTTGTCGCCGACCTTGGTCCAGGCGATCTCGAAGTCGTCGGTCCAGCGCGTTTGCGGGTCGTCCGGCCAGCCGCCCTGCACCAGCCCCTCCGCCGGCGCCTTGAAGGCGAAGCGGCCGTAAGTGGTGGGGCCGGCGTCGCGATAGATCGTGGGGTCGACGTCGTTGCCGGCGGCGCGCACCGGCGGACGGCTCAAGGCATCGTAGAGGCGGGCGCTGTCGGGCCGGTTCGCGGACATCGCGGGGTCTCCCTGTTTCGGCCGCGTTGGCAAACGCGGGCGGGTTCGGCATTAACCTCACAAGTTGCGGGAAAATAGCCCAATCATTTCTCCGTGAGATGGCATAACGCCTCACCGCCCCCGCCGTCGCGGCGTCCCGGACCGGCGCCCGGCCTCAGAACGCCCACGTCAAGCCGCCGCCGATCTGCCATATCGAGCCTTCGGATTCGAAGCGGCCCGCCGTCTCCTCGCCGTCGAAGCCGTAGCCGCCGTTCACGTCGAAGCGCAGCGCGTCCAGCACCTGCACGCCCACGCCCACCGAGATGCTCTGGCGCCAGTAGCCGTCGGCGACCGTCGCCTGGGCAAGCTGCAGGAAGGTGGGCGTGACCGGCAGGCTGCCCGACTGGTCCGGCGCGGCGACGGTCTCCAGGTCGCCGAAGCTGGAGCCGAGGTCGTCCTCGTCCTTGAGGATGTTGGAGGAGTAGCTGTAGCCGCCGCGCAGCGTCACCGCGCCGATCCCCTCGCCGAAGCGGTGCTGCACCCCGACGGCGCCCAGGAACTGGTCGTCCCAGAACGAGGAATAGGTCTCCGCGCTCGACCAGTCCTTCCAGCGGAATTCCAGGGCGATCAGGCTGTCGGGCAGGATCGCCGGCGTGGTGGCGATGCCGAGCTGGACCTCCTGGGGCTGCTCCAGCTCCAGATCGGTGAAGTCGTCCGGCGCCCGCTCGATCACCTGGTCGTAGGTGATCGACAGCGGCGCCTTGTAGGCCGCGCCCAGCACGACCGGCCCCAGGTCGTAGGTGGTACCGACCGCGCCGCTCACGCCGAAGTTGTTGACCGCACCGCCGCTGTTGGTGAGCCCGATCTGCAGGCTGCCGATGCCCAGCGTCCCGACGGCGCCGACGCTCCAGGCGTCGGTCACCTGATAGGCCGCGCCGAAGTTGGCGCCGAAGATCTTGAGGTCGGAAATCAGGTTGGGCAGCCCCTCCACGTTGCGGAAGTCGCCGCCCAGCCCCGAGACCGCCGTGAAGCCGAACCCGGCCACGAGGTCGTCGCCGAAGCGGTGCAGCGCGGCCGCGTTCGGCGCCAGCGCGGCGTCCAGGCGGGAATCGTCGTCGAACGCCCCGGTCAGCGGCGCCTGGTCGGGCGGCCCGCCGAAGAGATCGGTGGGCGGGCCGCTGGCGTCGAGGTCCGGGGAGACGAAGGCCGCCCCCAGCAGGAACTCGTTGCGCGCCCCGAGCTGCGTCAGCGTCGCCGGATTGGCGAACAGCATGCCGATGGCGTCCTGCGGCCGCGCGACGGCGACGCCCTCCATGCCGCCCGAGGCCGGGCCGAGCGTGGTGTCGAACTCGCTGCCCCGCGGCGCCGCCTCGCCGCCGGCCGGCGCCAGAGCCAACGCCAGAAAGGCGGCCAGAGTGCCCGTCGCAAGGCGGTTGGTGGCGCCGATGACTGCTCGCATTTCAATGCCCCCGTTCGCTTCCCCCGTGCCACGGCGCCCCACGCCGCGGTTACCCGGCGAACCATTGCATTTTGGTTATTAAATGGACGTTAATTCCCTTGCATGTAGTCGTATTCGCGAAGTCTGCGGAGGTGTTGACTGCAAGCAGTCCGGCGCGGACGCTGCATTGCCGCGGAGCCGGTCGGCGGGCGACTGCCGGGCGGCCAGGGCGCGGCCCCGACAGTCGCGGACGGCGGAACGGGGACGGCGATGACAATCGTGGTGAACATCCTCCTTTATGTGGCCGGGATGGGCGCGCTGCTGCTCATCTTCCTGCCGTTCTCGCCAATGACGATCGACCTGCTGCCGCTCTCGCGCGCGGCGATGCTGGCGATCTATCGCCGGCGCCGCTGGCTGTGGAGCCTGGCGGGCGTCTGCCTGGGCGTGCTGCTGCTGCGCGGCGCCGCCGGGACCTTTGGAGCCGCGGCCGGGGCGGGAGCGATCGTCGGGACGGCCGGCCCGGCCTGGTTCTGGCTGACCGTGGCGAGCGGGGCGCTGATGGCGGTGATGTTCTGGAGCGGCTACGTGCCCTACATCATGACGCCGCCGAGGGACCGGGAGGTGCTGGCCGCCGCCGAGGCCGACCGCCTGCTGCGCCCGGAGTCCAGCGTGCTGGGGCTGGTCCACGAGGGCGAGGCGCGGGCCTATCCCCGCGACCTGATCGCCCGCCCGCACTACCTGAACGACCAGGTCGGCGGCACGCCGTTCACCATCTCCTACTGCATCCTGTGCAACAGCGCGGTGGCGCTGAAGGCGGAGATCGGCGGACGTCCGCTGAACCTGCGCTCGCTGACGGCGTTCAACAACAACATCATCTACCACGAGCCGGAGCGCGGAAACTTCATCCAGCAGCTCGACGGCAAGGTGATCGACGGACCGGACGCCGGCGCGGAACTGGAGGCCCGGCCGCTGCTGATCACCACCTGGGCCGAGTGGAAGGCCCTGCATCCGGATACCAGGGTGCTCTTCGCGCCGCCACGGGGCCTGCGCGACCGCATGGTGGACGCCATGCTGCAGTGGATGATCCCGGTCGACAAGCTGGCCCGCCGCAGCACCCCCTGGCACCGGCTGCAGGAGGGCGAGCTGGACACCCGCCTGCCCGCGATGTCCTTCGTCTTCGGCGCCGAGCACGGCGGCGAGCGCTGCGCCTACCCGCTCGACGCCCTGGGTCGGTCCGGGGTGTTGCAGGACGAACTGGGCGGCGAGCCGGTGGTCGTGCTTTACGACGCCGCGCACGACCTGGGCTCGATGTTCTCGCGGCGGCTGGACGACCGGACGCTCGACTTCGCGCCGGAGGGCGGGCGCACGGACGGCGTGGTGGCGCGGGACGAAGAGACCGGCTCCCTCTGGGACGTGCACGGCGCCTGCCGCGAGGGCGCCCTGGCCGGCCGCCAGCTGCGCGAACTGCCGCATTTCAACAAGCTGTTCTGGTTCAGCTGGGCCGCCTTCAAGCCCGGCACCCGGATTCACGACGGCAACGGCACGGGCGAGCCGGCCGGACCGGGCGGCCAGCGGGCCTCCTAGCCGGTCGGCGGGTCTAGAACGGCTCGAAGTGCGGCACGTTCGAGGGGACAGCCGTGGCCTTCATGCGGGCGACCCGCTCCCCGCGCGTCTCCCCGCAGGCGATGCTCTTCAGGATGAAGGCGTCGAGCGGCGCCTCGGGCGCCAGCCGCCGGCGCAGCAGCTCCAGCGTCTGCTCCTGGCTGTGCGCCCGGTGCGGACGCGCCTCCGCCGGCACCGCGGCCAGCGCCAGCGGCCGGCCGGCGTCGGCCAGGCAGCCGTGGTTCGAGAGGTACATCGTGATGCGCTCGCGCAGCCCGCGCGGCCCCGCCTCCGCGGCGGCCTCGACGCCCTTGAGGTGGCCGAAGCCGTAGTTGCCCTCGGTCTCGTGCATGCGTTCGAGCTGGGCGTCGTCCAGCCAGTTGACCGCCACGCGCACCCGGCAGCCGGCCGCGGCGTGCAGCGTCGAGGTCACGGCGCCGTAGCCGGCGATGTGCGCGGAGTAGACGACGTCATAGTCGTGCAGCCAGACGAAGGTGACGGGAATCTCGCTGTGCTTGCCGCTCAGGTGCCCGAACTTGCGCGCGAGCTGTTCCGGCGAGCGGTTGGAGCCGTGCGCGATCACCGGCGTGCGGCCGCGGAAATCCGCGTCGTCGATGGCGTGCACCGCGCCGTCGCGGAAAAGGTAGGATTCCGCGGGCGCCGGATAGGGATAGCCTTTCGCGAGCGCCAGGCGCGCCGCCGTATCGGCGGGCAGGGCCCAGCCCTGGCCGGGAGGGTGCGTCATGTCCGGAACGGGCTCAGTCGGTGCAGCGCGGCGGCTCGTCCGGGTCCATCCGCTCGATGCGATAGCGGGTGTGCGCGTCGTCGACCGACTGCCAGGCGTGCTTGGCCCATTCCTTCCGGGCGTCCTCGTAGGTGTCGAAGGGGCCGTACCACTCCTCGTCACCATGAATGACGTCGTGGAAGGTGGTGTCGTTGTACTCGCCGCCGACGACCCAGAACTGCTGCATAGTCGAAACCCCGTCCTTGCGTCTTCGCGGTGCTTCCCCTTATGCACCTAGGGCATATCCCAACTTGCTTCAACGAATCGTGGCATGCCCTTTCTTACAGTGTTCTTAAACCCGCGCGCCGGAATATGCCCTGAAATCGTCGGATTTCCGCCTGTATGCGCCCTTGCGGCCCGGCACGCCCTGTCACATGGTCGCATGCCAGCCTTACTCTCACTGCATGGATAGCGCCGATGCCGTTTTCCTCCCTGCGCGACTTCCTCGACCTGCTGGCGCGGCGCGGCGCGCTCAGCCGGGTGCGCGCGCCGGTCTCGCCCGAGCTGGAGATGACCGAGATCCAGACCCGCCTGCTGGCCGAGGGCGGGCCGGCGGTGCTGTTCGAGAACGTCCGCGCCGCCGACGGCCGCGCCTGGGAGATGCCCGCCCTGGCCAACCTCTTCGGCACGGTCGAGCGGGTGGCGCTGGGCATGGACCGCACGCCGGCGCAACTCCGCGAGGTGGGCGAGACCCTGGCCTTCCTGCGCCAGCCGGAGCCGCCCGGCGGCCTGCGCGAGGCCTGGGACAAGCTGCCGCTGCTGCGCACCGTGATGGCGATGCGCCCGCGCGGCGTGTCCCGCGCGCCCTGCCAGGAGGTGGTGCTGCAAGGCGGCGACATCGACCTGTCGCAACTGCCGGTCCAGACCTGCTGGCCGGGCGAGCCCGCGCCGCTGATCACCTGGCCGCTGGTGGTGACGCGGGGACCGGACAAGGGCCGGCGCGAGGACAGCTTCAACCTCGGCATCTATCGCATGCAGGTGACCGGTCGCGACCAGACGCTGATGCGCTGGCTGAAGCACCGCGGCGGCGCCCAGCACCACGCCCGCTGGAAGCGCGCCGGCAAGACCGGGCCGTTGCCGGCCGCGGCGGTCATCGGCGCCGATCCCGGCACCATCCTGGCGGCGGTGACGCCGGTGCCGGACACGCTGTCGGAGTACCAGTTCGCGGGGCTGCTGCGCGGCAAGCGCGTGGAACTCGTGGACTGCAAGACGGTGCCGCTGAAGGTGCCGGCCGAGGCGGAGATCGTGCTGGAGGGCCATGTCAGCCTGGACGATTACGGAGACGAGGGGCCCTACGGCGACCACACCGGCTACTACAACGCCGTGGAGCCCTTTCCGCGCTTCCACGTCACGGCCATCACGCGCCGGCGCGATCCGATCTATCTCACCACCTTCACCGGCCGTCCGCCGGACGAGCCCAGCGTCCTGGGCGAGGCGCTGAACGAGGTGTTCATCCCGCTGCTCCAGCAGCAGTTCCCCGAGATCGTCGACTTCTGGCTGCCGCCGGAGGGTTGCAGCTACCGCGTCGCCGTGGCGTCGATCCGCAAAGCCTACCCCGGCCACGCCAAGCGCATCATGATGGCGGTGTGGAGCTATCTGCGGCAGTTCATGTACACCAAGTGGGTCATCGTGGTGGACGCGGACATCGACGCCCGCGACTGGAAGGACGTGATCTGGGCCATCTCGACGCGCATGGACCCCGCGCGCGACGTGACGCTGATCGAGAACACGCCGATCGACTACCTGGACTTCGCCAGCCCCGAGAGCGGCCTGGGCAGCAAGATCGGCCTGGACGCCACCGACAAGTGGCCGCCGGAGACGCACCGCGAGTGGGGCCGCCAGATCCGCATGGACGAGGCGACCATCGAGACCGTCACCCGCAAGTGGGGGGACTACGGCCTGCCTGGCAGCGGCAAGCCGATCTGGAAGTGACGCGCCTGCCGGCGCGTCCCCCACCCTGGCCCTCCCCCAAGGGGGAGGGGACGCTGTCATGAAGGCCTCGAATTTGTCCCTTCCCCCTTGGGGGAAGGTTAGGATGGGGGAAGGTTAGGATGGGGGA
>CAZLNO010000023.1:22320-39121 GCA_964561005.1 uncultured Rhodovibrionaceae bacterium
TGGGGGAAGGTTAGGATGGGGGAAGGTTAGGATGGGGGACGCGCGCCAGCGCGTCACTTCGGGGGAGGACCAGGGTGGGGGACGCGGCGCCAGCCGCGTCATCTGCGCGCCCTCACGGCCTACCCCACCTGCCGCGCCTCCTCGTAGCCCACCCGCGCCCGCGGCTCGGCGAAGCCGGCGGAGGCCAGGTCCTGGCGCACGATGGGCAGGATGTCGTGGCGCCCCACCCGCCGCGCGGCGTCGGCCAGCAGCAGGAAGAAGAGGTCGCGCTGGGCATGGCTGCCGCCCATCTGCCAGAGCATCCGCCGCGCCGGGAACAGCAGGTCGACGACGCGCCGGTAGTCCGCCTTGCGGTGGGCGATGGCCGCCTCCGCCGCCGGCACGGCCGCCGTGGCGTAGCGCGGACCCAGCGTGCCGCTGTCCTCGGCGGCGAAGTCGCGCATCTTGCGCACCAGCGTCCCGGCCTCCAGGAAGTGCCCGGCGGCGGCCAGGATGGCGGCGAAGTGGGCGCTGGTGAAGGGGCTCGTGTGGTCGTCCAGGCGCTGTCGCGCCAGCTCGGCCATCTCGTCCCAGCGGTGGCCGACGTCGACGCCCAGGATCTCCAGGCGCAGCAGCATCGAGGCGCCGTTCTGCAGATCGATATAGAGGTCCGGCACCGACTGCAGCAGCGGCAGGTCGCGGTTGCGGATGTAGTCGTCGTGGATGGCCAGCGCGGCCCCGGGCTCGCGGCGCTCCAGGTGGAACAGCGCGCGGTGCCACCAGAGGTGCAGCGCCATCTGGTTCGCCTCGGCCCAGTGCTGCTTCAGCCCGTCCAGCCACTGCACGCCGTCGGCGTGGCGGCCCTGCATGAAAAGCACGTGCGCCACGGCATGCGCGCCCCAGACGTCGGTGGGATCGCGCTCGACGGCCTCGCGCCCGATCCGCTCGGCGGCGTCGAAGTGCTGCGTTTCCTCCAGGTCGAAGGCGCGGCAGGCAAGGAAGATACCGTAGTCCGGCACCTCGGGCGTCCACTCCGGCGCGACGCGGGCGGAGATGTCGACCGACCAGGCCATCTCGCCCAGCCAGAACAGCTCCAATTGCGCCAGCCGCTGGGCCAGCAGGTCGGTGGGATGCTGCGCCAGGATGGTCTCGTAGATCGCCACGGCCTCGGCGATGCGCCCCGCGGCCGAGGCCTCCAGCGCCGCCACGTAAAGCCGTTCGCGCGCGCTCGGCCCGTCGCCGGCGGCTTGCGCGGCCTGCAGCATCTGGTCGATCTTCGGCTTCAGCCGGCTGTCGCGCGCGCCGTGCAGCAGCAGCCCGCCGATCGCCTGCGCCAGCGCGCAACCCGGATCGGCCTTCAGCGCCGCCTTGATCTCCGGCACGACGGCCGCGCGCCAGTGCAGGAAGTTGTGCACCGCCCGGTCCAGCGCCGCCGCCGCCTCGGCGCTCTCGGTGGTGACGGGAAAGCCGCGGGAATCGTGGTGCATGATGGCGCTCCTGCAAACGGTGTCGCCCGTGAAGTAGGGTGGCTTCGCGAAGCAAGCCACCACCGGATTGGCGGCTTGCGCCTTCGGCGCGAAGCCGCCCTACGCCGCCTCCCCCAGATAGCGCCGGCGCAGGTGGCGCTTGAAGGCCTCGGGGTCGAGCGGGCGTCCCGTGACGCGTTCCAGCAGCTCGTCGGTGGAGAAGCGCGACCCCTCGCCGTGCACGTTCTCGCGCAGCCAGGCCAGCAGCGGCGCGAAGTTCCCCTCGGCCAGGCAGTCGGGCACCTCCGGCACGGCCTCGCGCGCGGCGTCGAAGAGCTGGGCGGCGGCGATCGCCCCGACGGTGTAGGTCGGGAAATAGCCCCAGGCGCCGTCGTACCAGTGGATGTCCTGCAGACAGCCCAGGCGGTCCTCCGGCGGCGCGATGCCGAGCAGCTCCCGCATGCCCTCGTTCCAGGCGGCCGGCAGGTCGCCCAGCGTCATCTCGCCGGCGAGCAGCGCCTTTTCCAGGCGATAGCGCAGGATGACGTGGGCCGGATAGGTGACCTCGTCGGCGTCCACGCGAATGTAGCCCGGCTCCACGCGGGTGTAGAGCCGGCGCAGGTTGTCCGCCGCCCAGGCCGGCCCCGCGCCGCCGAAGGCCTCGCGCAGCACGGGCGCCAGGTAGCCCACGAACTCCGGGCCGCGGCACGCCTGCATCTCGACCAGCAGCGACTGGCTTTCGTGCAGCCCCATGCCGCGCGCCATGCCCACCGGCTGGCGGCGCCAGCCCGCCGGCAGGCCGCGCTCATAGAGGGCGTGGCCGGTCTCGTGCAGCACCGCCATGACGGCGGAGGCGAAGTCGGTTTCGTCGTAGCGCGTGGTGACGCGCAGGTCGTCGGCGGTGCCGCCGCAGAAGGGATGCAGCGAGACGTCCAGGCGGCCGTGCCGGAAGTCGAAGCCGACCGTCTCCATCAGCCGGCGCCCCAGCCTGGCCTGGATGTCCGTGGGAAACGGCCCCTCGGGCCTGCGGGGCGCCGGCTCGCGCGCCTGCCGCGCCAGCACCTGCTCCAGGAACCCCGGCAGGAAGGCCGCCAGATCGTCGAAAACGGCGTCGATCTCCGCCGAGCTTCCATCCGGCTCGAACTGGTCCAGCAGGGCGTCGTAGGGCGATACGCCGAGCGCCTCGGCCTTGGCCGCCGCCGCCTCGCGCGCCAGGTCGAGCACCTCTTGCAGCCGCGGCTTCACGGCCGCGAAGTCGGAGGCCGGCCGCGCCGCCCGCCAGGCCATCTCGCAGGCCTTGGCGGCGCGGGCCTGGGCGTCCACCAGGCGCTCCGGCACGGCGGTGGCGTGGCGCCACTCGCGGCGCATCTCCCGCAGGTTCGCCTGCTGCCAGGCGTCCAGGCGCTCGCGCCCGGCCTCGGCCGCGTCCAGCAGCTCCGCCAGGCGCGGGTCGCTCAGCATCTGGTGGCAGGTGACGTCCAGCGCGGCAAGCTGCTCGCCGCGCCCGGCCGCGCCGCCGTCGGGCATCATCACCGCGCCGTCCCAGTGCAGCATCGCCGCCGCCTCGCGCAGGGCGTAGAGCCGGCCGAAGCGCTGTTCCAGCTCGCTGTAGGCCTCGGTCATGTGGTCTCGTCTCCACGTGGTCTCGTCGTCTCGGATCGCGCCGGCCGCCAGTGATAGAGCACGTAGACCGCCAGCAGCCCGAAGGCCAGCGCGAACCAGGTGAGCGCGTACTCCAGGTGCTCGTTGCGCAGGTTCACGCGGGTCTGGCCGCCGACCGGGTAGTCGCCCGGCGTCTGGTTCCTGGCCGCGTCGACATAGGCCTCGGTGACGGGGTTGGACAGCCCCGCCGTCTCGGCCATGCGCGGCAAATCCATCCACAGCCAGCTATTGGCCGCCGGGTCGTTGGCCGGGCGGAACCAGTCGCTGCCCTTCCAGCCGCCCAGGCGCAGCACGCCCTCGATCGCGACCCGCCCCTCCACCAGGCTGTCGGGGCGCGTCGCCGGGTCCAGCCTGTCCAGCGGCACCCAGCCCCGGTTGACCAGGATCCGCCGGCCGTCCGTCAGCGCCATCGGCGTGATGACGAAGGCGCCGCGGGTGTTGCGCAGCGCTTGCGCCCGCCGGTACAGCTCGCGCTCGTGCAGGAATTCCCCGGTTAGCTCGATTCGGCGGAAACGCAGCCCGTCCAGGTCGGTCAGCGGCTTCGGCAGGTCGATGGCCGGCGCGGCCATGCGCGAGCGCATCTCCGCGATCAGGTCGTTCTTCCATTCCAGGCGCTGAAGCTGCCAGACGCCCAGGCCCACCAGAATCGCCAGCGCCGGCAGCACGGCCACGGTGGCCCAGAGCGTGGGGCGGAAGCGGCGGATGCTCAACGTGGCACCGCCCGGACCTCACCCTTCGACAGGCTCAGGGTGAGGGCCTGATGCTGAACGTATCGACACCCCTCATGCTGAAGGTGCCGACACCCCTCATGGCGAGCCCAACGAAGCGCCTCATGCTGAGCCTGTCGAAGCATGCGGGCCAGACCACCGCGCGCCGGGTATTCCGCCATGTCGGCGCTAGCGATCATCGTGCAGGCTGCCGGTGTCCTCGGCCTTGTGCTTGAACTGGAGGGCGATCAGCAGGGCCTTGGCCGGGCGCAGCATGGCCACCGCGCCGGCGACGATGACGACCGGCCAGACCAGCGCGTGGACCCACAGGGGCGGTCCGGCCAGCGACTCCAGCAGCAGCGCCAGCAGGACGACCACGGCGCCCAGGATGAGGACGATGAACACCGCCGGGCCGTCGCCGGGGTCGGACTTGCGCAGGTCCAGGCCGCAGACCGGACAGCGCTCGGCGACCTCCAGCAGGCCGTCGAACAGCGCGCCCTCGCCGCAGCGCGGGCAGCGGCAGCGCAGGCCCGCGCTGAACGGCGAGACATGGGGGTGGCTGTCGTCCCAGGACATCCGGTTTCGGCGATCTCGTCCAAACGTTCCCTAGCTGCCCCACCAGTAGACGCAGGAAAACAGGAAGATCCACACCACGTCCACGAAGTGCCAGTACCAGGCCGCCGCCTCGAAGCCGAAGTGATGGTCCGGCGTGAAGTGGCCGGCCATCGCCCGGACCAGGCAGACGATCAGGAACAGCGTGCCGATGATGACGTGCGCGCCGTGGAACCCGGTCGCCATGTAGAACACCGAGGAGTAGATGTCGCCGCCGAAGCCGAAGGCCGCGTGCGCGTACTCGTAGGCCTGCAGCGAGGTGAAGATGAGGCCCAGCACCACGGTCAGCGCCAGCCCCTGCACCAGCGCCCGCCGGTCGCCCTCGCGCAGGCCATGGTGCGCCCAGGTCACCGTGGTGCCCGAGAGCAGCAGGATCAGGGTGTTCAGGAAGGGCACGCCGAAGGGATCGAAGGTCTCGATGTGCGGCGGCGGCCAGGTGCCCTGGATCTCCTCGGTCGGGAAGAGGGCGCCGTTGAAATAGGCCCAGAAGAAGGCGGCGAAGAACATCACCTCCGAGGCGATGAACAGGATCATGCCGTAGCGCAGGCCAAGCTGCACGACCGGGGTGTGATGCTTCTGGACCTCGGCCTCGCGGATCACCTGGCGCCACCAGCCGGCCATGGTGCCCAGCACCATGACGATGCCGAGGAACATCAGCCAGGCGTTGACCTCGTGCATGAACAGCACCAGCCCGGTCGCCAGCACGCCGGCCGAGATGGCGCCGATCAGCGGCCAGGGACTGGGGTCCACCAGATGATAGGGATGCTTCTGCTCGTGTGCCTGGGCCATGATCGTCCTCTTGCCCTTCTTGCCCCTGTCGTTCCCGC
Source organism: uncultured Rhodovibrionaceae bacterium (assembly GCA_964561005.1). Lineage (GTDB taxonomy): Bacteria > Pseudomonadota > Alphaproteobacteria > Kiloniellales > Rhodovibrionaceae > CAZLNO01. The sequence goes on from CAZLNO010000023.1 coordinate 27,574, forward strand.
GCCCCGGCCGATCGCGGCGAACCGGGACCGCCTCGCCTCCCGCGCGGCGCCGGCATGGCCGGGCGCGCACGGACTGTCATGATCCTCAGCCGCCGCCCATGCGGATGACGGCCACGATGTAAACCAGCACCACGAAGGCCACCAGCACGGCCAGCAGCGCCAGGTTCTTGCCCCGCCGTCGGCGCCGGAACGCCTCGCGGGTCTCCTTCGTCCACTCCATCCGCGGCCTGTCCCTGTCTTCCGTCATGCCGGCACGACCAGCCTTCCCGCCGCGCCGTCCACGATCAGCATGGCGAAGATCAGGAAGAGGTAAAGGATGGAGAAGCCGAACATGCGCCGCGCCGCCGCCTGCCGGCGCGAGTCGTCCTGGCAGACGCGCACCGCCGCGATGACGAAGAGCGCGCCCAGCGCCGCCGCCACCGCGCCGAACAGCGGCCCGGCCACGCCCAGGAGATAGGGCGCCGGCGCCAGGGGCAGCAGCAGCAGGGTGTAGGCCAGCATCTGCCGCTTGGTCGCCCGCCGACCCGCCACCACCGGCAGCATGGGCACCCCGGCGCGCCCGTACTCCCCGTCGGTGTAGAGTGACAGCGCCCAGAAGTGCGGCGGCGTCCACAGGAAGATCAGCGCGAACAGCGCGGCCGACTCGATGCCGACGCCGCCGGTGACGGCGGCCCAGCCGATCATCGGCGGAAAGGCCCCGGCCGCGCCGCCGATGACGATGTTCTGCGGCGTGCGGCGCTTCAGCCAGACGGTGTAGACGCCGACGTAGAAGACATTGGCGAAGGCCAGCAGCCCGGCGGCGGTCCAGTTCACCGCCAGCCCCATCACCATGACCGCAAAGAGCGACAGCGTGATGCCGAAGCCCAGCGCCTCCTCCGGCGCCACGCGGCCCGCCGGGATCGGCCGGCCCGAGGTGCGGCGCATCACCGCGTCGATGTCGCGGTCGTACCACATGTTGATGGCGCCGGCCGCGCCCGCGCCCACGGCGATACACAGCACCGCCACCGCCGCCAGGACCGGATGCAGGCTGCCGGGCGCCGCCACCATGCCGGCAAAGCCGGTGAAGACCACCAGGGTCATCACCCGCGGCTTGAGCAGCGCCACGAAGTCTCGCACCTGCCCGCCGGCCAGGGCCTGGGCGGTCACGGCGTGCCCGGCCGTGCCGGCGGCGGATTCCTGCTGTGCGATCCCGAACGTGGCGTCGGACACGTCAGCCTCTCGTCAATGTCGCGCCCCGCCCGGGCCGGTGGGTCGGTCCGGGCACGGCGCCAGGATGGGCTCCGCGCGGCCTCAGCGGATCCGCGGCAGCTCCTCGAAGGTGTGGAACGGCGGCGGCGAGGACACCGTCCACTCCAGCGTCGTCGCCCCTTCGCCCCAGGGGTTCGCCTCTGCCCGGCGCCCGGCGAGCATGCTGTGGATCACGATCACCAGGAAGAAGCCGGTCGCGATCATCGTCAGATAACCGCCGTAGGAGGCCACCTCGTTCCAGCCCGAAAAAGCGTCGGGGTAGTCGATGTAGCGCCGCGGCATGCCGGCCAGGCCCAGGAAGTGCATCGGGAAGAACAGCACGTTCACGCCGACGAAGGTCAGCCAGAAGTGCAGCTTGCCCGCCCATTCCGGGATCTCGCGGCCGGTCATCTTCCCGAACCAGTAGTAGAAGCCGGCGAAGATGCCGAACAGCGCGCCCATCGACAGCACGTAGTGGAAGTGCGCCACGACGTAGTAGGTGTCGTGCAGCACGGTATCCATGCCCGCGTTCGCCAGCACCACGCCGGTCACACCGCCCAGGGTGAACAGGAAGATGAAGCCCAGCGCCCAGAGCATCGGCGTCGTGAAGCGGATCGAGCCGCCCCACATCGTCGCGATCCAGGAGAAGATCTTGATGCCCGTGGGCACCGCGATGACCATCGTCGCCGCGGTGAAGTAGGCCTTGGTGTCCACGTCCAGCCCGACCGTGAACATGTGGTGCGCCCAGACCACGAACCCGATGAAGCCGATCGCCACCATCGCGTAGGCCATCCCCAGGTAGCCGAAAATCGGCTTGCGGCTGAAGGTCGAGACCACGTGGCTGATGATGCCGAAGGCCGGCAGGATCATGATGTAGACCTCGGGGTGCCCGAAGAACCAGAACAGGTGCTGGAACAGGACCGGGTCGCCGCCGCCCGCGGCCTCGAAGAAGGTGGTGCCGAAGTTGCGGTCGGTCAGCAGCATGGTGATCGCGCCGCCCAGCACCGGCAGCGACAGCAGCAGCAGGAAGGCCGTCACCAGGATCGACCAGGCGAACAGCGGCATCTTGTGCAGCGTCATGCCGGGCGCGCGCATGTTGAAGATCGTGGTGATGAAATTGATCGCGCCCAGGATCGAGGACGCGCCGGCCAGGTGCAGCGCGAATATCGCCATGTCGACCGACGGCCCGGAATGACCCAGCGCGCTGGACAGCGGCGGATAGATCGTCCAGCCGGTGCCCGCCCCCTGGCCGACGAAGGCCGAGCCCAGCAGCAGCAGGAAGGCCGGCACGATCAGCCAGAACGAGATGTTGTTCATCCGCGGGAAGGCCATGTCCGGCGCGCCGATCATCAGCGGCACGAACCAGTTGCCGAAACCGCCGATCAGGGCCGGCATCACCACGAAGAACACCATGATCAGGCCGTGCGCCGTGATGATGACGTTCCAGAGCTGGCCGTCCGGCTCCATGCCGCTGAGCAGGTACTGCACGCCCGGCTCCTGCAGCTCCAGGCGCATGACCAGCGAGAACAGACCGCCGATGATGCCCGCCACCACCGCGAAGATCAGGTACAGCGTCCCGATGTCCTTGTGGTTGGTCGAGCAGAACCAGCGGACGAAGAAGCCCGGCTTGTGATCGTGGTGGGCCGCGTGCGCGGCGTCGTGCTTGGCCTCAGCCATGATGATGGTCCTCTCCCGCTTGCGTTCGCACGCCCGTCACTGGGTCGCCTCGGCCTCGGCTTCGGCCCGGGCCACCTGGCGCTTCTTGTCGGTCTCGATGCCGTACTGGGCCTGCTTGGTCTCCACCCACTGCTGGAACTCGTCCTTCGGCAGCGCCTTCACGACGATCGGCATGTCGGCGTGGCCCACGCCGCAGAGCTCGGAGCACTGGCCGTAGTAGGTGCCCGGCTCCTCGATGCGCGCCCAGGTCTCGTTGAGCTGTCCCGGCACGGCGTCGGTCTTGATGCCGAACGAGGGCATGGCGAAGGAATGCAGCACGTCGCTGGCGGTCACCAGGATGCGCACATTGGTATCCACCGGCAGCACGATGGGATTGTCGACCGAGAGCTGGCGGATCTGGCCCTTCGACTCGTCGATCTCCTCGTCGGGGATCATGAAGGAATCGTACTGGAAGCCGCCGTGGTCGGGGTATTCGTAGCTCCAGTACCACTGCCGCCCGACCGCCTTGATGGTCATGTCGGAGTCCACGACGGTGTCCTCGTAGTACAGCAGCTTGAACGAGGGGATGGCGATCACGACCAGGATGATCACCGGCACCGCCGTCCAGACGACCTCCAGCAGCGTGTTGTGCGTGGTCTTCGTCGGCTTCGGATTGCGGCGCTCGTTGAACCGGAAGCACACATAGAGCAGCAGGCCCAGGACGAAGATCGTAATGGCCGTGATGATCACGAGCAGGAGGTTGTGGAAGTCCTGGATTTCCCGCATCACCGGCGTCGCCGCCTCCTGCAGGCCCATCTGCCAGGGCTCGGGCTTGCCGGCCTGCGCCATCGCCGGTCCGGCCATGAGCGCCAGACCCGCCGCCAGGCCGCCCGGCCTCGCGATGCGGCGCACCAGGCCCAGGATCGTCGCGAAACCCTTGCGCATCTCTCTACCCATCTCGCTTGCTCCGGTCTCCCTCGCGCCCGTGGCGCCCCGCTCATTCATCCTGGCCCGCTCGTCCGGCCGCGGCCAGCGTGGCGTGTTGCCGCGCCCCCGCGCGATACCGCCGCAGACCGCCCGTCCCGCTCAAGGCATGAGCGCCGCGGAAGCTAGCCCAAGGCTCCCGACGGCACAAGCCTTCCCGGCCCGAACGGCGGCGTCCGTTCCGGGAACCTAGCAAACACGCGCGCGCGTCAAGGACAAATGCGACGTTATGTCGCGAAGCGCGATTGACCTGGGTCATGGATGCGTGCGGTGCGCGCCGGCCGGCCGGCTCCTAAATTTTCGCGCCAAATAACTAAACATTAGTTAATGCATTGACTCACTTTATTTCCATATTATGCTCGGTCGCTATCATACCGCTCGACGTTTGATCGAACTCGTCCTTCGACAAGCTCAGGACGAGGACCTCATGCTGAGCTTGTCGAAGCATGAGGTCACCCAAATGTACGGTTTCATTCGTCGGGTGGTATCACATCGCGTAAACTATCATCTAATTAAAAGACGTTGCTGTTGCCTGTATGCGAGTGATTTTTACAGACCTTCTACGAATGTTACATTCGGTCATAGTTCGCACTCAAATTACCATCCGGCGCCGCTTTCGAGGTCGGACAGCCGGGCGTTCCCTTGTCGAAACCGCCACGCTGGCGACGATCTTCCTGTATGCCGCCTACATGCTCGACAATGGCGGTAAGCGTGTCGACCAGAGCTATATTGGGAGCGACACGCTCCAGCCGACGTTTGTCTCTTACGACTTTCTGCGGAATCCCTCGCTGATTTTGCAGTGGTCGTTTCCGGACGCGCCATACTTCTTCCCGGACCTCGTCTACGCCTTGGCGACGGCGCCGCTGTCAGCGTTTCCCTTGCTGCACACCGCGATCCTCGGCCTGTTGCAAGCGGGTGTCGTGATCGCCTTCGCCATGGAGATGCTTCGGCGCCACGGCGGCAGTTCAAGCGTGAGCGCCTTCGGCCTCGGCCTTGCCTTGCTCGGCGGCTTCTTCCTCGTCAGCGCTAGCCTCGAAAATCAACTCAAAGGCATGATCCAGACCTACGGTATTTTTTTAAAATATGGTACCATACAGGCGCACTTACCCTGACCTTCTTGCTTCTGATAATCGATACGATTCTGGACAAGGAAAAAGACAGGAAGCGTGTCATCATTTTATTTGTGATTCGTGTATGCATATTATCGCTAGCAATTATTTCGGACAAACTCACGATAATTTTCTATGCGACCCCAATGGCGTGCGTTCGACTTTGGCAGTATGTTGCGGGCGAAATGCCCGCCCGCCGCTTCCTCGCGACGCTCGCTGCCCTGATCGGCGCGGCGAGTCTGGCGCTCTCGGGCGAGCAGCTCCTGGGGCTGGAAACCAACATGCGCGCCGAGCGCTGGGACACGCTGACGGAAATCGCGGCGAACATCGCAAGCGGCCTGCGATTCCTGGCGCTCGACCTGACCAATCCATCGACACCGCCGTTGTATCAGGCTTTGCAACTTCTCATCAAAATTCCGGTCCTGCTGGCCACGATGGCGATCGCGGCCTGCATCCTGCCCGGTTGGATGGCCAAGCTCCGATGCGTATTCCCCAGCGCTCAGGCCTGGACGCTGTTCCGCTTTTGGGTCGCGGGGTATTGGGTCAATGGCCTGGCCGTATTCGCCGCCGGTTTATATCGAAATGCCTGGTCGAACAGATATCTTTTGGTCACGGACATGGCCTGGATCTTCCTCGCCGCCCTGTTGGCCGCCGGTCTCGCCGGGCCGGCGCTGGACCGACTTGCGGCGTTCGCGCGGCGACACGCGCGGACCCTGGTCGCAGGACTGGGCGGGGGGATGGCCGCCTACGCCTTGGTTTTGAGCGGCGGCGACCTGCACGATTTCATCATCAGTCCCCACGCGGCGGTGCGCCCGCCCGTGCGCTGCCTCCCGTCCGAGTTCCTGCCACCGTCCGGTGAGAAGGCGCGACTGGCCCTGGGTCCCGCTGGCATGGCACGGAGGGCTACGGCCGAGACGGGTCGACGGCTTTTCGTCCTGGCGATCCGGTGGGACGGCACGCGAAACCCGTACACGACGAACGCCGCCCACTACACGCCCGCCTATCTGAAATCGCGCGTCGATCTGAGCGGACCCGCGTTGATTTTCCCGGGAGGCCTCAACCCGTCAGCCCTGCGCCGCCGCTATGGCCCGCCGGCGCAGGTGCTGTCCTGCCCGCGGGAGGGCGCGATCCTCGTTTACGCGAGTGCACGGCAAATCCACAGACGTTTGATGAGGCCACCGTAGTCCGCCGCGACTGCTTGCACGAGGCGCCCTCCCAAGACGGACGAGGCCGACGCCGATCACGGTCGCTTGCCGCCCCGACGGCAACATGATAGGCGCTTGACTACGAACTTGTCGCGAGACCATGACCCATACGCACTCCGAGATCCCCACCCTCTCCATCGTCGCGCCCTGCTACAACGAGGCGGCGGCGATCGGGACGTTTTTTGGCAGAATGCGGGAGACGCTGGACCAGCTCGGCGTGGCCTGGGAGATCGTCTGCGTCAACGACGGCAGCCGGGACGACACCCTTGCCCTGCTGGTGGCCGAGGCGCGGCGTGACGCGCGGGTCAAGGTGGTGGACTTCACGCGCAATTTCGGCAAGGAGGCGGCGCTGACCGCCGGGCTGGAGACGGCGCGCGGGCGGGCCGTGGTGCCGATCGACGTGGACCTGCAGGACCCGCCGGAGCTGATCGGCGAGATGCTGGCGAAGTGGCGCGAGGGCTTCGACGTGGTCTACGCCACGCGCATCGCGCGCGACAGCGACACCTTCATGAAGCGGCTGACCGCCCGGCTGTTCTACCGCCTCTACAACCGCCTGACGACGGTGGCCATCCCGCCGAACGCCGGCGACTTCCGCCTGATGGACCGGCGGGTGGTCGAGGCGATCAAGCAACTGCCCGAGCGCAACCGCTTCATGAAGGGGCTGTTCGCCTGGCCGGGCTTCCGGCAGACCGAGGTCGCCTACGAACGCCGGCCGCGCGAGCAGGGCGACACGAAGTTCAGCTACTGGCGGCTGTGGAACTTCGCCCTGGACGGCCTCACCTCGTTCTCCACGGTGCCGCTGCGCGTGTGGACCTACCTCGGCGGCATCGTGGCGCTGCTGGCGTTCCTCTATGCGGCCTACCTCGTGGTGCGCACGCTGATTTACGGCATCGACGTGCCGGGCTATGCCTCGCTGATGGTGGTGATGCTGTTCCTGGGCGGCGTGCAGCTCGTCAGCCTGGGCATCCTCGGCGAGTACCTGGGCCGCACCTACGACGAGGTGAAGCGGCGGCCGATCTATCTGGTCGACCGCGTCTACGATTTCGAGGCCGGCGACGCCGACTCGCGCGACATCGACGAACGCCGGCGCGAGCCCGACAAGGTCGAAGGCTAGCCGCATGCCTGAGGCGGCGACGCTGTCCCAGATATTCCGCTTCGGCTGCGTCGGCATCCTGGCCACCGGCGTGCACTACGCCGTGGCGCTGGCGGTCTCGCTGGTCGCCAGCCCCTACATCGGCAACCTGGCCGGCTATTGCGCGGCGGTCGGCGTCTCCTACACCGGCCACCGCCGCTTCACCTTCCGCATCGAGCCCGAGGCCGCCGCGCACGGCCGCCGCCTGCCGCGCTTCCTGGCCACCTCGCTCAGCGCGCTGCTGCTCGGCCAGCTCGTGCTGGCCGCCACCATGGCCATCGGCTGGCCAGAGGCCGTCGCCCTGGCCGCGGCGGTGGTGACCAAGCCGCCCTACACCTTTCTTCTGCACCGCATCTGGGTGTTCCGCTAGCCGCCTCGCCGGCAGCCGTGGCGGTGGCGGCTACGAGGCGTCCGTCTCGCCCTTCCGATCGCCCGGATCGTTCCGCCGCGCGATCATACGCCGCGCGCGACGCACGCCGATCCAGACCAGCCCGGCGACCAGGGGCACCGCGACGCCGGTCGCGATGTCGACCGGCACGCGCAGGCCGGAGGCCGTCAGGCCCTTGCCGGCGTAGTTGACCAGGCCCACGGCGTAGTAGGTGATCGCCGCGACGGACAGCCCCTCCACGGTCTCCTGCAGGCGGAGCTGCAGCCTGGCGCGGCGGTCCATCGAGGCCAGCAGGCTGGCGTTCTGCTCCTCCAGCACGATGTCGACGCGCGTGCGCAGCAGCTCGGTGGCGCGGCTGACCCGCTCGGACAGCGTCTCCTGACGCTCGCGCACCGCCTCGCAGGTCTGCATCGCCGGCGCCATGCGCCGCTCCATGAACTCGCTGAACACCTGGTAGCCCTCGACGCGTTCCTCGCGCAGCTCGCGGATGCGCTTTCGCACCAGCGTCCAGTAGGCGCGCGCGGCGGCGAAGCGGTAGGCGGTGCCGGCGGCGCTCTCCTCGATCTCGGCGGCGAGCCGCGTCAACTCCTCCAGCAGCCGCCGCTCGTCCTCCAGGCGCTGGATCTCGCCGAGCTGGCCGGTGATCTCGCTCAGCCGCGCGTCGATCTGGCTGAGCTCGCGGCCGTGCGCTCGCGCCAGCGGCAGCGCCAGCAGGGCCAGCATGCGGTAGGTCTCGATTTCCAGCAGGCGCTGCACGAGGCGGCCGGCCTGCCGGGGCCTCAGTCGCCGGTCGCGCACGTAGATGCGGCCGAAGCCGGCCACGTCCATGCCGAAGTCCATGAAGGCCACGGCCGCCCCGCCCGAGACGGCGGAGGCGGCGAAGTTCGGCGAGGTCATGCCCCGCACGATCTCCTCGGTCGCACGCTCCGGCGCGTCGCGCGCCTCCAGCACCAGGTTGACCGCCGTCAGCAGGCGTCCGGGAATGGCCGCCACCCAGTCCGCCGGCACCGCCGCCAGCGCCGGCGCGTCGAAGGGATCCGACGGCAGCGCGCCGCCCACGAACACGGTGTAGCTGCAGAACTCCGTGTGCCGCTCCCACTTCAGGCGGAAATCGTCGAAGTCGAGCAGCACGTGGCGGACGTCGGCGGCCGGCGGCGCCACGCCGTGGCGGCGGCACAGCGCGACCAGGTGGGCGTGGTCCCGCTCCACCGTGTCCTCGCCGGTGAGCATGGCCAGATGCGTGACGCGCTGCGGCGCCTGCAGGCGCGCGAAAGGCCGGGCATGCACCTCGGCGCTCAGGCTCCGGCGGTCCTCGTGCTCCGGCGGCAGGCCGTGGCGCGAGAGCGCCGCGGCATCGGTTTCGGCTTGGTCGTGGTCCGCCATGCTTGCCATTCCCACCCGCTGACGTGTCGCCTTCGCGGCCCCATATGCTATCCAGCCGGACACCCCGCCGTCACCGCGGCGAAACATTGCAGGAGACGCGCCATGTCGCAGATCGCCACGACCGACACCCTGTTCTTCGAACGCGCCGGGCTCGACAAGGACCGTGTCGAGCGCCTGGTCGCGGAGACGCTCCACGGCGCGGACGACGGCGAGCTGTTCCTGGAGTATACCCAATCCGAGGCGCTGTCCTATGACGACGGCCGCCTGAAGAGCGCCAGCTTCGACACCGCCCAGGGCTTCGGCCTGCGCTCGGTGGCCGGCGAGGCGGCGGGCTACGCCCACGCCAACGAGCTGTCCGAGGAGGCGATCCGCCGCGCCGGCGAGACCGTGCGGGCCGTCCACGGCGGACAGGCGGGGCAGGTGGCGCAGGCGCCGGTCGGCACCAACCGCCTGCTCTACGGCGACGACAACCCGCTCAGCGCCGTGCCCTTCGAGACCAAGGTGAAGCTGCTGTCCGACATCGACGCCTACGCCCGCCGGAAGGACCCGCGGGTGAAGCAGGTCAGCGCCTCGGTCTCCGGCGAGTGGCAGGCGGTGCGCATCGTCCGCCCGGACGGCCAGCACGTCGCCGACGTCCGCCCGCTGGTGCGGCTGAACGTGCAGGTCGTCTGCGGCGAGGGCGAGCGCATGGAAAGCGGCATGTACGGCTGCGGCGGGCGCACCGGCCTCGATATGTACCTGCGCCCGGAGACCTGGCAGGCGGCCGTGGACGAGGCGCTGCGCCAGGCGCTGGTCAATCTGGAATCGGTCGACGCGCCGGCGGGCGAGATGCCCGTCGTGCTGGGTCCCGGCTGGCCCGGCATCCTGCTGCACGAGGCCATCGGCCACGGCCTGGAGGGCGACTTCAACCGCAAGAAGACGTCCGCCTTCGCCGGGCTGATGGGCGAGCGCGTGGCCGCGCCGGGGGTGAGCGTGGTGGACGACGGCACGCTGGCCGACCGCCGCGGCTCGCTGACCGTGGACGACGAGGGCACGCCCGGCCAGCGCACCGTGCTGATCGAGGACGGCCGCCTGGTCGGCTACATGCAGGACCGCCAGAACGCGCGGCTGATGGGCATGCAGCCCACCGGCAACGGCCGACGCCAGAGCTATGCCCACATCCCCATGCCGCGCATGACCAACACCGTGATGCTGAATGGCGAGCGGGACCCCGGAGAGATCATCCAGAGCGTCGACAAGGGCCTCTACGCCGTGTCCTTCGGCGGCGGCCAGGTGGACATCACCTCGGGCAAGTTCGTGTTCTCCTGCACCGAGGCCTACATGGTGGAGAACGGCAAGGTCGGCGCGCCGGTCAAGGGCGCCACGCTGATCGGCAACGGCCCCGACGTGCTGACCCGCGTGTCGATGGTCGGCAACGACATGAAGCTGGACACCGGCATCGGCACCTGCGGCAAGGAAGGCCAGGGCGTGCCCGTCGGCGTCGGCCAGCCCACGCTGAAGGTCGATGCCATCACCGTCGGCGGCACCGCGGCGTGAGGACTTGGCTTCGGGCCGGGCGCGCGGCGGACCGCTTTAAGAACTCGGCAACGGATTCGTGTGACACTAGCGACGAGCGCAAGTGAACGGCCTGTGCGCTCATTGAGAGTCCCCCTCGAACCTGCCGCGGCGCCTTCGAACGCCGCGGCTTTCTTTTGAATACGACTTTAATATCTGTTTATATTCGCGTTAGTTTCCGATCGAATTCTTTGCAAATCGGATGCGTTCGCCGAGCGCCGGCGCCCCGGCAACGCGTCTGCGGCGCACGGCCTGTTGACGGGCCGAGCGGCCGCACTTCCCCGTTGTGCCGCGAGGAAATCCGTGTGACAACACGCGGCGATGGCAGTCCTGACGCCGCTGAGTCTCTATCGCATCGCGGTCGTGGCCCTGCTGGGGGTCGCGGTGGGGACGCTTGCCTCGCTGGCGGCGATCGGCTTCGTGGACGCGGTGGCCTGGCTGAACGAGGCGCTGTTGGTCAGCCCCTATGCGCGCGTGCAGTATGCGCCGCGGCCGATGCTGGTGACGGCGGCGACGCTGCTGGTGCCGGCCCTGGGCGGCCTGGTCGTCGCCCTGTTGGTGCGCTGGCTGGTCGCCGAGCGGCGGGCGCTGGGGCCGCCGGACGCCATTCTGGCGGTGCAGACGCGCCAGCCGCCGCCGAGCCTGAAGAGCGGCCTGGGCTCCACCCTGGCGGCGCTGCTGTCGCTGGGCTGCGGCGCCTCGGTGGGGCAGTACGGGCCGCTGGTCTATCTGGGCACGCTGATCGGCGGCCTGGCCGGGCGCCTGAACCTGCGCGTGCGCGACCTGCAGGCGATCGGCATCGCCTGCGGCGTGGCGGCGGCGATCGCCACCGCGTTCAACGCGCCGATCGCGGGTCTGGTCTTCGCGCACGAGGTCATCCTGCGGCACTACTCCCTGCGCGCCTTCGCGC
>CAZLNO010000024.1:0-22718 GCA_964561005.1 uncultured Rhodovibrionaceae bacterium
GCGTTGGCGTTGGCGTTGGCGGGCCGGCGGGCCAGCCTGCGCGACGCCAGCTCCTCCGGCACCCAGTCCATGTCGCCACGGACGTAGCCCAGGTCGGCCAGCACGCTCTCGGGCAGACGCGCCATCTCGCCGGCGGCGCGGCGGCTCAGGTCCCAGCGGCGCAGCGGCACCATGAGGCTGTCCAGATGCCGCACGACATCGCCGAGGTGGCCCGTGCTGTCCGCCGGACGGGGCGTGATCAGACGGTCGACGGCGCCCTCCACATTGCTTGGATCGACGCCGATATCGCGCAGCATGCGGTCGTCCAGGCGCGACAGCTCGGCCAGCGTGGCGCGCCGGGCGCGACCGCGGCGCAGCGCGCGGGACAGGCCGCCGGCCAGGCGGTGGGCCAGACGCCAGGCACCGCTCAGCCCTTGCGCGACCATGCGGGTCAGCATTTCGGACTGCATGGCGCGGGCCTGCATGTGGATCTCGCTCAGGTCCGCGGGGCGGAACGTACCGGTTTCGGCCGTTTCGGCGGTTCGGAGGGGCGAGGTTTCGAGGTTGCGAACGCGGGTCATGGGGATACTCCTGATTCGGCTTGGCGCGACACGGCCGCCGCAAGCGCGGCGCACGCGTCGACAACAACGTCTGACCAGGAGATAAGCCCGCGTCCGCAGTCGGAACACCTGAATTTGTGCACCGCAGCAATGTCGGGCGCGCATAGCATAGCGCGCTGATTTTAGCGCATTTTCAAGAACAGTGCATAGCCTGCTCAGCCGATGGTGGGCATGGCGAAGGCCGCACGGTCGAGGCGCTGGAAGTCGTTCGCCCGGATGGTGCCGCGCACCTCCGCCACATAGGCCTCGCCCCGCTGGGAGTAGCGCGTGAGGGTACCGGCGAGCGCCAGGCCGTCCAGCGGCTTGCCGGCCTTGCGCAGGGCCGCCCGCCGCTGGCGGAACGACTTGTAGGCGGGGTGCGTGTTGAGATTGCGCATGTACGCGGCGACGGAACGGCCGAGGCGGTCGAAGCTGCGCACCGCGTAGGGCTGCTTGTCCGCCTGCGGATCGGCCGGCTCCAGGCCCTTGGAGGTATCCCAGGTCCACTGGCCGAACAGCGCGTTGCCCTGGTGGGCGAAGCGGGAGCGTCCCCAGCCCGACTCGATCGCCGCCTGTGCCAGCGCGAGCGAGACGGGCACCTCGTCGACCCGGCGCAGGAGGGCCTCGAAATCGACCTCTTCGAGCTTGTATTGCCGGGCCAGCTTGGTCAGCCAGGAGCGGGACTGCAGGGACAATCCGGAAAGACCGCCGTCGGCCCGCGCGATCAGTTCGCGCAGCCGCTGGCGTCGGCCGCGAATCTCCGCGTTGGCCTTGAGGATCAGCGGCAGCACCGTCTTCACGAAGACCCGCTTGCGCGCCGCCACCTGCTCCAGGCTGTTCCAGTCCGACGGCAGGGCGCGCACGAAGATCGGCGGCACGCCGCGGTGCCCGTCGGCGATCGCGTCGAGATCGTAGCGGTGGCTGGCGTAGACCTGCCGCAACTGGGCGACCCGCTTGGGCGCCAGCGTCATGGCGTCGATCTTGCGTGGGGCCACCGGCACGTCCTCGAAGGGCGCCGGGCCGAGGGAGATTTCCGTCCAGTGCTCCGGACCGGCGGACGCCCGCGAGGGCGCTTCCGCCGTCGGCACCGCCAGATGGACGCCGAGCCAGGCAGGCAGCGCCGCGCCAACGACGGCGGCCTTCGCGACGACCAGCAGCCGCCGCCACGAAGGCCGGTGCAGGCCGGTCAGATCGAGCCCCTGCCCGAGAGACATCGTTCCGCTTCCCTCCTTGCCCAGAGCCCCGCAGCATGCCGCATTCGACACGCGTTTACCAGGGAAAGTCGGTTGTCGCGCGCGAACGCGGAGCTTAGCCTGCCCGCCTGAAGGGTCAACAGGGAGGAATCGATGGCCGGAGAGGCCGACCGCGAGGACACGGAGCTTGCCGACCTGCTGGCGGCGGCGGGCGCCGGGATCGGTCCGGAGGCGGCGCGCGACCTGGTGGCCGGCGTGGTGTCTGCGCCGGTATCGCCCGTCGCCCCCGACGCCTGGATGGAGCTGGTCGCGCCGGCGCCCTCGGAGGCCTTGAAGGCGGCGCTGCGGCGCCTCCGCGACTCCCTGGCGCCGACGGCCGACGGTGGTCTGCCCGCCGGCAAGGCCGCCAGCGCGGCCCGGGTCGAAACGCTGCGCGGAGAGCTGGCGCGGCGCGGGCTGGACGGCTTCGTGGTGCCGCGGGCCGACGCGCACCAGGGCGAGGACGTGCCGCCGCACGCCCAGCGCCTGGCCTGGCTGACCGGCTTCACCGGCTCGGCGGGGCTGGCGATCGTCCTGCGGGAGCGCGCGGCGATCTTCGTCGACGGCCGCTACACCCTGCAGGCGCGCCAGGAGGTCGACACCGGGCTGTTCGAGGTCCGCCACGTCACCGAGCAGCCGCCCGCCGACTGGATCGCCGAGCACCTTGGCCCTGACGGCCGCCTGGCCTGCGACCCCTGGCTGCACACGCCGGACGGCCTGACGCGGCTGCGAGCGGGCGCGGCCAAGGCGGGCGGGCGCCTGGAGCCGGTCGAGTCCAATCCGCTCGATGCCGTCTGGGCCGATCAGCCGGCGCCGCCGATCGCCCCCGTGGTCCCGCACGACATCGCCTACACGGGGCGCGGCGCGGGGGAGAAGCGGGCGGAAATCGCCGCGAAGCTGGCCGAGGCGGGCGCCGACGCGGCAGTGCTGACACTGCCCGATTCCGTCGCCTGGCTGCTGAACGTGCGCGGCGGCGATATCGCGCACACCCCGGTCGTGCTATCCTTCGCCCTCGTCACAAGCGCGGGCGAGGTAACCTGGTTCGTCGACGACCGCAAGCTGACCCCCGCCGTCCGGACCAGCCTGGACGACGCGGTGGCCGTGGCGGACCCGGCGGACTTCGGTCCGGGGCTCGATACCCTGGCTCGGGCCGGCAAGCGGGTGCTGGCCGACCCGGCGAGCGCGCCCGCCTGGGTGTTCGACCGCCTCGCCACGGCGGGCCGGCCGGCGGAGCGCGGCCCGGACCCCGTGCAGCTTCCCAAGGCCTGCAAGACCGGGGCCGAGCTGGCGGGCAGCCGGGCAGCGCACCGCCGCGACGGCGCCGCCGTGGCCCGCTTCCTCGCCTGGCTCGACCGCGAGGCACCGGCGCGCGCCGATCGCGGCCAGCCGGTCACCGAGATGGAGGCGGCCGCCGCGCTGACGGCGCTGCGCCGGGGTGACCCGCTGTGGCGGGGCGATCCTTTCGACACCATTGCCGGCGCCGGCGAGCACGGCGCCATCGTACACTACCGGGTGAGCGAGGCGACGAACCGCCCGCTGAACGCGGGCGAGCTGTTCCTCTGCGATTCGGGCGGGCAGTACCTGGACGGCACGACCGACGTCACGCGCACCGTCGTCATCGGCGCGCCGGACGCCGAGATGCGCGAGAACTACACGCGGGTGCTGAAGGGCCACATCGCGCTCGCGACAGCCCGCTTTCCCGAGGGCACCACCGGCAGCCAGATCGACGCCCTGGCGCGGCTACCGCTGTGGCGGGTCGGGCGCGACTACGACCACGGCACGGGCCACGGCGTGGGGAGCTATCTCAACGTGCACGAAGGCCCGCAGCGAATCTCCAAGCTGCCGAACAAGGTGGCACTGGCCCCAGGCATGGTCTGCTCCAACGAGCCCGGCTACTACAAGGCCGACGCCTACGGCATCCGCATCGAGAACCTGATCGCCGTGCAACGGGCCGAGGAGGCGCCCGGCGACGAGCGCCCGATGCTGAGCTTCGAGACGCTGACGCTGGCGCCCTATTGCCGCGCCCTGATCGACCCCGCGCTGCTGAGCGCCGCCGAGCGCGCCTGGGTCGACGCCTACCACGCGCGGGTGCGAGAGGTCCTGACGCCGCTGCTGGACGCGACGACCGCCGCGTGGCTGGACGCGGAGACCGCGCCGCTGGACGCGGCTGTCGGCGAATAGCCGCCGTCGAGCCGACGGCGGCGGCCTGACGCGGCTGCGCCGCGTCCCCCTCCCTGTCCCTCCCGCAAACGGGGAGGGGACGCTGTCATCTACGTCCGTGTCTACTCGCTCCCAGTCCCTTCCCCGTCGGGGAGGGGACGCTGTCATCAACATTCGTGATTGCTCAGCCCAGTCCCTTCCCCCTTGGGGAAAGGCTAGGATGGGGGACGCGGCGCGAGCCGGGTCAGGGCGCGCCCTCCACCGCCACCACGCGCGAAATGGCGGCCCTCTGGCGGATCGCCTTGGGGCCGGCGTAGGCCTCGGACTCGTACCACGCCTTCAGGCGGTCCATATCCGGAAATTCCAGCACGACCAGGCGGCTGGGCGTCCAGTCGCCCTCCAGCACCTCGGCCGCGCCGCCGCGCGCCAGGTAGCGCCCGCCATATTCGGCGATCGTCGCCCCCACCTGTTGCTTGTAGGTTTCGTAGGCTTCCGAATCGGTCACGCTGATGTCGGCGATGATGTAGGCCGGCATGGTCCCCCTCCCTTTTGGTTTTCCCGCCACCAGCCTGACACGGCCCGCCGCCGCGCGCAGCATACCGCTTGCAAGAAAGAGCCGATCGCGCCCGTTCGGAGCGCATATTCCGGTTTCTGCGTGCATATGTTTCACTCATGGGGATATATTGAATTATTTGGCTTATCCATGCACACTCCTGAGACACACGGAACACGGCACCGTCGGGAGCCGGCTGGACGATGGACAACTTCGGCGCCGCCTTCGCCGCCGCCTTCGAGCTCATCCTCGGCCTGGACCCGGAGCTGGTGGCGATCGTCGCCCTGTCGCTGCGGATCAGCCTGTTGGCGGTCGCCTGCGCGGCGGTGCTCGGTCTGCCGCTGGGCGCGGGCATCGCGGTCCACCGCTTTCCGGGGCGCCAGGGCGTGATCGTGCTGCTGAACGCGCTGATGGGCCTGCCGCCGGTCGTGGCGGGGCTGGTCATCTACCTGCTGCTCTCGCGCGCCGGGCCGCTGGGCGAGCTGGGGCTGCTGTTCACCCCCACCGCGATGGTGATCGCGCAGACCGTTCTGGTGACCCCGATCGTCGCCGCGCTGACCCGCCAGACCATCGAGGACCTGCACGAGGAATACGACGAACAGCTCCGCTCGCTCGGGCTGAGCCGGGCGCAGGCGGTGGCGACGCTGCTGTGGGACGGGCGCTACAGCCTGTTGACCGCGCTGCTGGCCGGCTTCGGCCGGGCCATCGCGGAGGTCGGCGCGGTCATCATCGTCGGTGGCAACATCGCCCACGTCACGCGGGTGATGACCACGACGATCGCGCTGGAGACCTCCAAGGGCAACCTGGAGCTGGCCCTGGGCCTGGGCATCATCCTGGTGACCCTGGCGGTGATGGTGAACGCCGCGGTGATGAGCCTGCGCGGCGTGACCGCCCGGCTGGGCGGATGAGCGGAGCCGTCGCCCCCATGCAGTTCGACGCCGGCGGCGACCACGCCCCGCCGCGCGCGGCGGACGCGATCCTGCCGCTGCGCGTGCGCGGCCTGCGCTACGCCGCCGGGGGCAGCACGCTGATCGACGGCCTCGACCTGGACCTGGAGGCCGGGCCGCGCAGCGTCATCGTCGGCCCGAACGGCGCCGGCAAGAGCCTGCTGCTGCGGCTGCTGCACGGCCTGCTGCGGCCCGGCGCCGGCAGCATAAGCTGGGCCGGCGCGCCGCCCGGCCGCCGCGTGCGCATGCGCCAGGCGATGGTGTTCCAGAAGCCGGTGCTGCTGCGCCGCTCGGTCCTGGCCAACGTGACCCATGCCCTGCGCGTCCAGGGCATCCGGCGGGGAGAGCGGCGCGAGCGCGCCCGCGAGGTGCTCGACCAGGCCGGCCTGGCCTCGCTGGCGGGCCGGCCGGCGCGGGTGCTGTCCGGCGGCGAGCAGCAGCGCCTGGCGATCGCCCGCGCCTGGGCGGTGCGGCCGGAGGTGATGCTGCTGGACGAGCCGACCGCCAGCCTGGACCCGGCGGCCACGCTTGCCGTCGAGCGCATGATCGCGGCGATCCACGCCGCCGGCACCAAGATCGTCATGACCACCCACGACATGGGGCAGGCCCGCCGCCTGGCGGACGAGGTGCTGTTCCTGCACCGCGGCCGGCTGGTCGAGCGCGCCCCGGCCGCGACTTTCTTCGACGAGCCGGAAAGCCGGGAGGCGCGGACCTTCCTCGCCGGGCAACTTCTGGTGTGAACCCAAGCAGACCGGGAGTCGGGCACGAAGATGATCAAGACAACCCTCACGCGGCTCGCCGCCGGCCTGTCGGTCGCGGCCCTGGCCTTCACGCTGGCCGCCCTCGCCCCGGCACAGGCGGCCGACGACGACAGGTTCATCGTGGTGCAGTCCACGACCTCGACCGAGGCCTCGGGCCTGTTCGAGCATCTGCTGCCCAGGTTCGAGAAGATGACCGGGATCGACGTGCGCGTCGTCGCCGTCGGCACCGGCCAGGCCATCCGCAACGCCCGCAACGGCGACGGCGACGTGCTCTTCGTCCATCACACGCCCTCGGAGTTCCGGTTCATCGCCGAGGGCTTCGGCATCCGCCGCTTCGACGTGATGTACAACGACTTCATCCTCGTCGGCCCCGGCGACGACCCGGCCGGCATCTCGGGCATGCAGGACGCCACCGCGGCGCTCGCGAAAGTCGCCGGAGCCGAGCTGCCCTTCGCCTCGCGCGGCGACGACAGCGGCACCAACAAGAAGGAACTGGGCCTCTGGGCGGAGACCGACGTCGACCCGAAGGCGGCCAGCGGCACCTGGTACCGCGAGACGGGCTCAGGGATGGGCGCCACGCTGAACACCGCGGTGTCGATGGGCGCCTACACGCTGAGCGACCGGGCCACCTGGCTGAACTTCCGGAACAAGGGCGACTTCGAGATCCTGGTCGAGGGCGATCCCCGGCTGTTCAATCAGTACGGCGCGATGGTGGTGAACCCGGAGAAGCACCCGCACGTGAAGCAGCATATGGCCCAGGCCTTCGTCGACTGGCTGGTCTCCGCCGGCGGCCAGGACGCGATCGCCCAGTACGCGATCAAGGGCCAGCAGGCCTTCTTCCCCAACGCGCGATAGGCCTCTCGAACGCGGAGCTTCGCGAGCGGGGGCGAACCGGACACAGGGATTCGTAAACCAGCGGCGGTGGAGTCCCACTCGTCATCCCGGACGCGATGCGGCACGAAGTGCGGCTTCGCTGATCCGGGATCGGGCCGCCCGGTGGCACGGCATGACGGATCGGAAATTCATGCCGTTCGTGTGACCCCTGTCTCCGGTTGCCCGCGCAAGGTTGCTGCGGCGCCGTCGCGGGATACATAAGGAGGTGCGACAATCCGCGCAGTGAGGGATCGACCTGCCAGCATGGCCGCCAACGCCCGCGCCACCGCGACCGAGGACAACGCCGACCGGCAAACCCTGAGCTGCCGCGTCGCGGAAATCGTCGACGCCACGCCGGAAATCCGCGTGCTGCGCCTGGCGCCGCCGGACAACACCCGCTTCACCTTCGCGGCCGGGCAGTACGCACGCGTCGCCTTCGCCGGGCAGCCGGAGCGCGACTACTCCATCGCCAGCCGCCCGGCCGCGCCGCTGCTGGAGTTCCACATCCGCGACATGGGTGGCGACGGGCCCAGCAACTTCGTGGCGAACCGCCTGCGCGTGGGCGACCCGGCGCGGCTGCGCGGGCCATTCGGGGACACCTTCCTGCGGCCGGACAAGCCTGGCCCGATCCTCGCGGTGGCCGGCGGCTCCGGCCTGGCGCCGTTGAAGGCCATCGTGGAGGAGGCGCTGCTGACCCACGGCCTGACGCGGCCAGTCCACCTCTACTACGGCGGCCGGCGCGAGCGCGACGTCTACCTGGAGGACCACTTCACCGCCCTCGCCGCGCGCCACCCCAACCTGCGCTTCGTCCCCGTGCTGTCGGAGCCCGACGGTCCCACGACGCGCCGCACCGGCCTGGTCACCGACGCCATCGCCGCCGACTTCGACAGCCTGGCGGGCACGGTCGCCTATCTGGCCGGCCCGCCGCCGATGGTCGAGGCCGGCCGGGCGATGTGCCGCGACAGGGGCATGGCCGCCGCCGACATCCACGCCGACGCCTTCATCGGCGAGGCCGAGCGGGCACGGCGGGATGGTGAGCGATGACCTGTGCACGCTCGACCGTCGACAAGCTCATCCTTCGACAAGCTCATCCTTCGACAAGCTCATCCTTCGACAAGCTCAGGATGAGGAAGTCGAAAATGACAACATCCTCATGCTGAGCTTGTCGAAGCATGAGGGGTGCGCTCGTCCCACCGGCCCCCTGGCTCGCTGACGGGTGCGTCGCGGCCTATGTGTCCTTGCCACGCAGCGGCCCGGCCGAAAGCTCCCGCCCCGAGAGCGCGCCCAGCCAGTCCAGCCCGGCGCGCAGGCGCACCACCTCGCCGAGCACCACCAGCGCCGGCGGCCGCAGGCCGGCCGTCGCCACCGCCTCGGGCGCTTCCGACAGCGTGGTCTCCAGCACCTGCTGATCGGCGGCGGTGGCGCGGCGAACGACGGCAAGAGGCTCGTCGGGCGGACGGCCGCCGGCCAGCAGCCTCTCGACCATCTCCGGCAAGGCCTTCAGCGCCATGTAGGCCACGAGGACCGGCGACCCGCGCGCCAGCGCCTGCCAGTCCAGATCGGCCGGCAGGCCGCCGCCCGGCCCCTGCCCGGTGACGAAGGTAACGGCGCTGTTCGTCGCGCCGTGCGTGGCCGGGATGCCGGCGTAGGCGAGCCCGCCCGCCCCGGCCGTGATGCCCGGCACCACGCGGAAGGGCACGCCGGCCGCCACCAGGGCCAGCGCCTCCTCCGGACCTCGGCCGAACACGAAGGGATCGCCGCCCTTCAGCCGCACCACCCGCTTGCCCGCCCGCGCCAGCGTGACCAGCCGGCGCGAGATGTCGTCCTGCGTCGGCGAGGGCCGGCCGCCGCGCTTGCCGACGTCCTCGCGCACGGCCTCCGGCGGCGCCAGGGCCAGCACGGCCGGGGCGACCAGCGCGTCGTGGACCACCACGTCGGCCTGCCGCAGGGCATGCCAGCCCAGCAGGGTCAGCAGCTCCGGCGCGCCCGGCCCGGCGCCGACCAGCCAGACCCAGCCAGGCTCCAGACTCGGCATCTCGAAGGGGACTCCGGTCATCGCGGCGATGGTAGGCCGGAGGGGACCGGCGGCGCCAGGGCCTAGACCGCGCGGGCGTGGCGGGCCTGACCGCTGCCCAGATAGGCGTCGAACACCGCCGCCACGGCGCGGACCAGCGGCCGCGCGGCCTCGGGGACGCTGACGCGCAGCCCCTCGCGGCGCACCACGCCGTCGGCCGCCATCGGCGCCAGGCGCGCCAGGGCATCCGCGAAGACCGCCGGGTCGGCGTCGTGCGCCTCGGCCACCGCGCCCAGATCGACCTCGAGGGAGCACATCAGCCGCTCGATGACGTCGGCGCGCAGCCGGTCCTCGTCGCTCAGCGCCACGCCGCGCGCCACGGGCAGCCGCCCCTGCCCCACGGCCCCGGCATAGTCGCGCACGTGCTTGTGGTTCTGTACATAGCCGCGCGGCAGCCTGCCGATCGACGACGCGCCGAGGCCCAGCAGCGCCGGCGCGTCGTCCGTGGTGTAGCCCTGGAAATTCCGGCGCAGCCGGCCCTCGCGCGCCGCCACCGCCAGGGCGTCGTCCGGCCGGGCGAAGTGATCCAGGCCGATCCACTCGTAGCCGGCGGCGACCAGGCGCTCGGCCGCGGCGGCGAACTGCCGCCAGCGCGCCGGGCCGTCGGGCAGCGCGGCCTCGTCGATCAGGCGCTGGTGCCGCTTCATCCAGGGCACGTGGGCATAGCCGAACAGCGCCACGCGGTCGGGCTCCAGCGCCAGGATGCGCTCGACGGTCCGCAGGGTGCCCGCCTCGCTCTGGTGCGGCAGGCCGTACATCAGGTCGATGTTGAGGCCCCGCACGCCGTGGCGGCGCAGCAGCTCGACGCAGCGCCGGGTGGTCTCGAAGGGCTGGATGCGGTTGACCGCGCGCTGCACCGCGGGGTCCAGGTCCTGCACGCCGATGCTGGCGCGGCTCGTCCCGGCGTCGGCGAAGGCGGCGACCGTCTCCGCCGGCAGGTCGCGCGGGTCGATCTCGACGGCGACCTCGGTCCACTCGCCGAGCCGGAAATGCTGCCGCAGCCATTCGAACAGCGCGGCGACCTGGGCCGGGCGCAGGATGGTCGGACTGCCGCCGCCCAGGTGAACGTGCGACACCGGCCGCGGCGCGCCCAGCGTGTCGGCGACCAGCGCGACCTCCCGGAGCAGCGTGCCGTGGTACTCCTCCACCGGCCGCCGCCGCCTGACCACGGTCGTTAGGCAGCCGCAGAACCAGCACAGGGTGTCGCAGAACGGCACGTGCAGGTAGAGCGACAGCGCCGCGCCCGGCGCCAGCTCGGCCAGCCAGGCGGCGTACTGCCGCGAACCGACGCCTTCGTGAAAGTGCGGCGCCGTGGGATAGCTGGTGTAGCGCGGCACCCGCGCGTCATATTTCGTAATCAGTTCGGCGTCCATGCCGAGCAGGTCAGCACGGCGACGGTCAATCGGCCTTGACCTGCGTCAATGACCGCCAGGATCGCCCGCGCTCTCCAGCACCCGCCGACGCAGCTCCTGCAGCGCCCGGCTCTCGATCTGGCGGACCCGCTCCTTGCTGATGCCCAGTTCCTCGCCCAGCTCGGCCAGGGTCGTGCCGCCGTCCTTCAGGTGCCGCTCGCGGATGATGTGCTGCTCTCGCGCGGGGAGCCGGGTCAGCGCCGCCTTGAGCCAGCGCGCGCGGACGGCGCCGTCCCGGTCCCGCTGCACCAAATCCTCCGGCGAGGGACCGTCGTCGACCAGCAGGTCCTGCCACTCCGCGGTGCCCTCCTCGCCCAGCGGCATGTTGGCCGACTGGTCGGGACCGGACAGGCGGGATTCCATGTTCTCGACCTGGCGGAGCTGGACATTGAGGTCGGCGGCGATGCGCTCGCGCGCCTCGCCGTCGCTCAGCGCGTGGTCGCTGCCGGCGATCCGGGCCCGCAGGCGGCGCAGGTTGAAGAACAGCGACTTCTCCTGCGTCGTCGTGCCCAGGCGCACCGTCGACCAGTTGCGCAGCACGAAATCCTGCATGGCGGCGCGGATCCACCACACCGCATAGGTGGAGAAGCGCACCTCCCGCCCCGGATCGAAGCGGGCCGCCGCCTGCATCAGCCCGAGGTTGCCCTCCTGCAACAGGTCCTGCAGCGGCAGCCCGTAACCGCGGTACTGAGCGGCCTGGCTGACGACGAGACGGGCGTGCGCGGCGATCAGCTCGTGAAGCGCGCGCTCGTCGCGGTCCCCGCTCCAGCGCCGGGCCAGGTCCTCCTCCTGGTCCCGGCTGAGCAAGGGTGCGCGCATCGCGGTGCGGATATAGCGCTGCGCCGCCGTTTGACTGTCGAAGTGTTCCGATACCGCCATGATCGCGTATCCTGCGTTGCAAGATGTCTTCCCGACAGTATACGCGCGGCAGGCGGCGCCGGATGTCTGCGTCACATGTCGATGAAGTGATTGAGGATGCGGCCCAGCGGACCGGTCATCCTCAGCGGCGCGTCGGTGACGGCCAAACAGATGCAGTCCCGCTCCTTCCCGGCCACGGGATGGTGCGTGACTTCGCTGTCGGCCACGGCCACGTCGCCGCGCGCGTAGCGGCCGGTGTGGTCGCTGAAGCTGCCGTCGAGGACCAGCGTGAACTCGCGGCCATCGTGGGTGTGCGCCGGCACGCCGGCGCCCGCGCGGATGCGCAGCAGGCGCGTCCGGTAGCCGGGACAGTCCGGCAGCAGATCGACCTCGGACACGCTCCCGCCACGCTGGCGCCAGGGCAACGCGGCAAGATCCTCGCCCGCAACCGCCCGCAGCGGCGCGGGCAGGATCGTCCTTTCGGCGGTCGGCGACTGGTCGGGGTCCGGGCGGCTGCGGGCGTGCGTGCGCGGCCGGCGCGTCTCCGCCGTCGGCATCTCGTCCAGACGCGCCAGCACCGAGTCCAGCGCCCCGTCCGACATCTCGGCCGGCTCGATGTCCTCCAAAAGGGCGGCGCCGACATTCTCCAGCGCGCGCACCTCGCGCCGACTCTCGGGACACACGGTGAGATGCGCCGCGACGAGCAACGACAGCGGCTCAGGCAGGTTCCCGGCCGCGTAATCCAGCAGCAGCTCCTCCGGCGGACGATGCTGCACCATCATTGCAAATCCTCCAGCAGGCCGCGCAGTCGCGAAAGCGCGAGACGAACGCGCGACTTCACGGTTCCGAGCGGCAGGCCCAATTCGTTTGCAATCATGCTATGAGACTTGTCCTCGAAGAACGACATGCGCAAGAGCAGGGCCTGTTCCTCCGGCAACCGCTGAATGGCGTCGCGCAGCCGCGACTGGTGCTGTTCCGCCTCGATCAGCTTGTCGGCCCGTGCCGTCTCTTCCGGCACCAGGGCCGGATCGTCCTGATCGACCTCGTGCCAGCGATCGCGCCGAATGGCGTCGATGCGCTTGTTCCGCGCGATCGTGAAGATCCAGGTGCTGACCGAGGCCTGGCGCCGATCGAACAGACTTGCCCGACGCCAGACCGTGAGCATGACTTCCTGCGCCAGTTCCTCGGCGAGGCCGTCGCTGGCGCCCAGTCGGCGCAGATAGGCTTTGACGCGCGGCGCGAAATCCATGAAAAGCTGCGCAAAAGCCTGCTTGTCCCCGCCCTCGGCAACCGCTTCCAGAAGATCCGCCGACACGCAGTTGTTCACCGTTGCAAGTTTCAATCGACGCTGTCCGGGCACCCTTTGTAGGATGCCCGGCACCAATGCCGCAAGCTGGCCAGCGTCTGCTTCCGCAACGAACCGTGAGTGCATCGGTCAACTCCCGTTTGACAAGCCACTACGGGCGACCGGGCGCCCCGGATTTGCCGGGCGCGCAAGATTCTCAGGGGCGAGGGCCCCATCGGTCGCGATGCGACTCACGAGGTTGCTCGTTCAATGATCCGCCGCGGCGCCGGCTGCGTAACATGTGCCGAGTCACGCAACCAGAAGGTCTCTCCAGAATGCGATCAATTGCCGTGGTGGGCAGCGGCGTCGCGGGCCTCGGCGCCGCCTGGGCGCTGTCGCGTTTTCATGACGTCACCGTGTTCGAGGCGGCGGCGACGCCGGGCGGCCACGCGCACACGGTCGAGGTCGCCCGTGATGGCGGCCGGACCGCCGTCGATACCGGCTTCATCGTCTACAACGAGCGCAACTATCCGCATCTGACGCGGCTGTTCGACGCCCTGGGCGTCGCCACCGAGCCCAGCGAGATGTCCTTCGCCGCCTCCCTGAACGGCGGCCGGCTGGAGTATGCCGGCAGTCCGCTGGGGCTGTTCGCCCAGCCGGGCAACCTGCTGCGTCCCGGTCACTGGCGCATGGTCACGGACACCCTGCGCTTTTTCCGCCAGGCGCCGGCCATCCTGAGGGACGAGCGCCATGCCGAAACGACGCTGGCCGAGTACGTCGCCGCGACCGGATACAGCCCGGCGTTCCTGGACCGCCACCTGCTGCCGATGGCGGCGGCGATCTGGTCCTGCCCCACCGACCGGATACGCGACTTCCCGGCGCGCAGCTTCGTGCGCTTTCTGCACAACCACGGTCTGCTGCTGGTGCGGGGGCGCCCGCGCTGGCGCACCGTGAGCGGCGGCAGCCGCCGCTATGTCGACCGCGTGGTCGCCGCCATCGGACGCGCGCGCGTGCGGCTGTCGACGCCGATTGTGGCCTTGCGCCGCGATGCGGCCGGGGTGCGGCTGACGACCGCGCGGGGCGAGACCGCGCGCTTCGACGAGGTTGTCCTGGCGACCCACGCCGACCAGGCGCTGAAGATTCTCGGCAACGAGGCCGACGCCGCGGAACGATCGGTCCTGGGCGCCTTCGGCTATGCGGCGAACGAGGCCGTGCTGCACGGCGACCCCGACCTGATGCCGCGCCGGCGGCGGGTCTGGTCGAGTTGGAACTACCTGTCGGAGGCGGACCAGGCCGGCACACGCGACGTTTCGGTGACCTACTGGATGAACCGGCTGCAGAACCTGGACGGGCCGCCGCTCTTCGTGTCGCTGAACCCGCTGCGCGCGCCCCGGCCGGAAACCGTGCAGGGAACCTTCCGCTACGACCACCCGGTCTTCGACGCCGCGGCGATCGCGG
The DNA here is from genome assembly GCA_964561005.1 of uncultured Rhodovibrionaceae bacterium. Classification (GTDB taxonomy): domain Bacteria; phylum Pseudomonadota; class Alphaproteobacteria; order Kiloniellales; family Rhodovibrionaceae; genus CAZLNO01. The sequence goes on from CAZLNO010000024.1 coordinate 14,192, forward strand.
CGCAGGCGCTCCTGCCGGAGATTCAGGGCGTGAACCGCACCTGGTTCTGCGGCAGCTACTGCGGCTACGGCTTTCACGAGGACGGCCTGGAGGCCGGCTTCGCCGTGGCGGCGGCGCTGGGCGCGCCGGTGCCCTGGGCCGACAGCATGAGCCCGGCCAGCCCGGCGGCGGCGGTCGCCACGCCGGTCGCCCGCGCCCCGGCCAGCGCGGCCGCCTGATCGGAGGTTCGCCATGACCGCCTCGGTACTCTATTTCGGCAAGGTGTTTCACGCCCGGCTGCGGCCGGTGCGTCACCACTTCACCTACCGCGTGGCCAGCCTCTTCGTGGACCTGGACGAGCTGCCGGCGCTGCACCGCCGGCTGCGGCTGTTCTCGCACAATGCCTGGAATGTCTTCGCGTTTCATGACCGCGACCACGGCCCGCGCGACGGCAGTCCGCTTCGCCCCTGGATCGACGCGGAGCTGGCCGCCGCCGGGATCGACCTGAACGGCGGGCCGGTGCGCCTGCTGTGTTTTCCACGCATGTGGGGCTATGTGTTCAATCCGCTGACGATCTGGTTCTGCCACGACGACACCGGCGCGCTGCGCGCCGTGCTCTACGAGGTGAGCAACACCTTCGGCCAGCACCACCACTACCTCATCCCGGTGCGGCCCGAGGAGGCCGGGGGCGGGCCGGTGCGCCAGGGTTGCGCCAAGAGCTTCTACGTCTCGCCCTTCATTCCGATGCGCGCGTCCTATCGCTTCCGCCTGCGGCCGCCGGGCGAGACGCTCTCGGTGGCGATCCGCGAGGCCACCGAGGCGGGCGAGACCCTGGTGGCCACGCAGACGGGCCGGCGGCAACCGCTGAGCGACGCCGGCCTGCTGCGCGCGCTGGTGCGCCACCCGCTGATGACGGCCAAGGTGATGGCGGCGATCCACTGGGAGGCGCTGCGGCTCTGGCGCAAGGGCGCGGCCTTCCACCGGCGGCCCGCCCCGCCGCCGGCGCCGGTCTCCATCGTCGCCGCCCGGCGTCAGGGAGGCGTGGAATGACCCTGCGGCACGAAGCGGAGACAACCGGCACGCCCGATCGGGAGCGCCGGCACGGCGGCCTGACGCGCCTGCTGCTGGCGCTGGCCGCCCGCATCGAAAGCGGCGAGCTGCACCTGACCTTGCCGGACGGAACGCAGCGGCACTTTGCCGGCGCGCGGCCCGGCCCGCGGGCGGAATTGACGGTGCACCGCATGCGCTTCCTCCGCCGCATGCTGACCGGCGGCAAGCTGGGCTTCGCCGAGGCTTATCTGGACGGGGACTGCGACAGCCAGACGCTGACCGAGCTGCTGGAGCTGACGGTGCGCAACGAGGCGGCGCTGCGCGACATCCTGGCGGCGCGGCCCTGGGCCCGGCTGCTCGGCCGGGCGGCGCACCTGCTGCGGCCGAACAGCCGGCGCGGCGCGCGGCGCAACATCGCCGCGCACTACGACCTGGGCAACGACTTCTACGCCGCCTGGCTGGACCCCGGCATGACCTATTCCGCCGCCGTCTTCGCCCGGCCCGACCAGGAGCTGGAGGCCGCGCAGACGGAGAAGTACCGCCGCATCGCCCGCCTCGGCGACCTGCGCCCGGAGCATCACGTGCTGGAGATCGGCTGCGGCTGGGGCGGCTTCGCGGAATTCGCGGCGCGGGAGATCGGCTGCCGGGTCACCGCGATCACCATCTCGCAGGCGCAGTACGAGCATGCCCGCGCGCGCGTCCGCGAGGCCGGCCTGGACGACCGCGTGGCGATCGTCTTCCGCGATTACCGCGACATCACCGAGACCTACGACCGCATTGTCTCGATCGAGATGATCGAGGCGGTCGGCGAGGCATGGTGGCCGGACTACTTCCGTCAACTCAGCGACCGCCTGTCGCCGGGCGGCCGCGCGGTGCTGCAGGCCATCACCATCGACGAGGCGCGGTTCGCGGCCTATCGCCGGGGCGCCGACTTCATCCAGCGCTACATCTTCCCCGGCGGCATGCTGCCGAGCGTTGCGGTGATCCAGGGCCACGCCGAGGCCGTAGGTCTGAGGTGCGCGGTTTCGGCCAGCCACGGGCCGGACTACGCCGAGACTCTGCGGCGTTGGCGGCGCGCTTTCGAGGACGCCTGGCCGCGCATCGCCGCCCTGGGCTTCGACCACCGCTTCCGCCGCATGTGGCGCTTCTACCTGGCTTACTGCGAAGCCGGGTTCCAGACGGGACGCATCGACCTCTGGCAGGTCGCCTTCGACCGGCAGGACGGCTGAACGCCCGGCGATCCGGGGCGACGCAGGAGAACCGAGCATGACGTCTCATGAAGTGGCGCCGCGCGCGCCGGACATGCTGCTGGAGGATTTCTTTCTCGGCCGGACCCAGGCCTGGGGCATCTTCCAGGACCGCTTCGGCAAGCTGCGCCAGCAGTTCACCGTGGACGTCCAGGGCGAGTGGGACCCGGGGTCAAGGGTGCTCGAACTGACGGAGGACTTCACCTATGACGACGGCCGCCGGGAGCGGCGCGTCTGGACCATCGCCAAGCTGGACGACACGCGCTACAGCGGCCGTACCGACGGCGTCGTCGGGATGGCCGACGTGCGCCTGCACGGTCCCGCCGTCAACCTCAGCTATCGCATGAAGGTCGACATCGCCGGCAGGCACTGGACGCTGACGTTCGACGACTGGATGTTCCGGCAGGACCGCGACGTGGTCATCAACCGCGCGCAGGTCAGCAAGCTGGGCCTGCTGATCGGCACCGCGACGATCTGTTTCCGCAAGGCGGCGGCGAACCAGGACCGGATCGCTTCGCCCGCGCCCATGCCGGGCCGGGCGCGGCCCTGAAGCGGCTCAACCCCGCGGCGGCGGCAGCGCCAGGCGTCGACGCAACGCGCGGAGCACGGCCCCGACCAGCGGCAGGCGCTCGTAGAGTTGGCCGGCGGCGTCCCAGTGGTCGATGTGGGCGGCCACCAGGCCCTCGTCGTTGAGCGTGGCCTCGCTCATGCCCTCGATGCGCCAGATCGTCCGGCCGCGCCGGGGCCGGAAGGTGAAGGTCCAGCGCAGATAGGCGGTCCGGCCGCTGCGCGCCCAGTCGCGCACCTGGAAGCGCGGCGCCGCCACCTCCGCGAACATCTTGTCGAACACCGCCCGGAATTGCGCCGCGCCATGCACGTCGTTGAAGGGGTCGCGGAAATGCACGTCCCAGGCGCACAGCCGCAGCAACGCCGGCAGGGTCTCCGGCGTCAGGCGCTCGAAGGCGGCGACGTAGGCGCGGATGCGTTCGTCCGGGTCGAAGCGCGCGTCCGTCATGACTTCGGCAGCATGCGCCGGGCCAGCGCCAACGCCAAGGCGTACGGCAGGACGCGGTAGAGCTTCACCAGCCAGCAGAACAAGCGGGGAAAGACGATCTCGAACCGCGTCGTGCCCAGGCCGCGATGCAGCGCCGCCGCCGCGTCCGCCACCTCCATCAGCATCGGCATCGGGAAGGGGTTGCGGTCGGTGAGCGGCGTGCGCACGAAGCCGGGGTTGACCACCTGCAGCAGCACGCCCTCGCCCTCCAGCTCGGGCCGCAGGCTTTCCAGCATGTTGATCATCGCCGCCTTGCTGGCGCCGTAGGCCGCGGCGGTGGGCAGGCCGCGATAGCCGGCGACCGAGGCGACCACGGCGAGCTGGCCCCGGCCGCGCGTCCGCATGCGCGGCAGCAGCGCCTCCATGGCATGGACGGCGCCGAAGACGTTCAGCCGCAGCAGCCGCTCCACGGTCTCCGCGCTGAACTCGCGCGCCGGCATCGGCTGGTGCGTGCCGGCGTTGAGCACGGCCAGGGCGATGGGCCCCAGCTCGCGCTCGATGGCCTCGACGGTCGCGGCGGTCGCGGCGGCGTCGGTCACGTCCAGCGGGTAGGCATGAATGCCGCCGCCCGCCTCCGCCGCCAGGGTCTCCAGCTCCGAGACGCGCCGCGCCGAGACCGCGACGCGCCAGCCCGCCCGCGCCAGCCGCAGCGCCAGGGCCCGGCCCAGGCCGCTGCTTGCCCCGGTGACCCAGGCGCAGCCGTGTTCCGGCGTTGCGGGGGCTACCATGCGCCGGGCTCCGCGTACGTGAGGTCGTCGAGGAAGCGCCGCGCCTGCGCGCGCAGCGCCTGCACCTTTTCCGGGCTCATGCGGTCCAGGGTGCGCAGCGGCATGGCCATACGGGGATTGCGCGCGAAGGCCGCGCGGTGGCGGTCTATGAAGTGCCAATACAGCGCATTGAACGGACAGGCATCCTCCGAAAGCTGCTTTTTCACGTCATAGCGGCAGTGCTTGCAGTAGTCCGACATGCGGTCGATGTACTTGCCGCTGGCCGCATAGGGCTTGGAGGCCAGCAGGCCGCCGTCGGCGAACAGCGCCATGCCCTGCACGTTGGGCAGCTCCACCCACTCGAAGGCGTCGGCGTAGACGACCAGGTACCACTCGTTCACGGCCTTGGGGTCCAGCCCCGCCAGCAGCGCGAAGGTGCCCGTCACCATCAACCGCTGGATGTGGTGGGCATAGGCCTCGCGGCGGGTCTGGGTGACCACCTCGCGCAGGCAGGCCATCCCGGTCTCGCCCGTCCAGTAGAATTCGGGCAGCGGCCGGCGCGCGTCCAGGGCGTTGGTCTCGGCGTAGTGCGGCATCTTCAGCCAGTAGATGCCGCGCACGTACTCGCGCCAGCCCAGGATCTGCCGCACGAAGCCCTCGACGGCGTTCAGCGGCGCCCGGCCCGCTTCCCACGCCCGCACCGCCGCGGCGCAGACCGCGCGCGGCTCCAGCAGGCCCACGTTCAGATAGGCCGCGATCCGCGCATGATACAGGAGGGGGTCGCCCAGGCGCATCGCATCCTGGTAGTCGCCGAAGCGCGGCAGGGCGTGCGTCAGGAAGTGGTCCAGCGCCGCTTTAGCCTCCTCGGCCGTGACCGCGAAGTCGAAGCCGTCCAGCGTCCCGAAGTGATCGCCGAAGTGCGCGCCGACGAGGTCCAGGACCTCTTGCGTGAGGGCATCGGGCGGCACGCCGTGGCGCGGCGGCGCCGGCGTGTCGGCGCCAATCGCCTTGCGGTTCTCGGCGTCGAAGTTCCAGCGTCCGCCCGCCGGCGCGCCGTCGGGCTCCATGAGCAGCCCGGTCTCCCGCCGCAGCGCGCGGTAGAAATGCTCCATGCGCGGCGCCTTGCGCCCATCGGCCCAGCGGGCGAAGGCGTCGGGCGCGCGGAAGAAGCGGTCGTCCTCGCGGATGTCCACCGGCACGCCGGTCGCCTCCGCCCAGCCCCGGGCGTCCTGCCAGACACGCCACTCTCCCGGCCGGACGAGGACCACGCGATCCGGTCGGTGGCGCGCCACGGCCCGGCGCAGCTCGCCCCCGAAGGTGCCGGTGTTGTCCGGCTCGTCCAGGCGGACGTAGTCCACGCGCACGCCCTCGGCCGCAAGGGCCTCGGCGAAATGACGCATGGCCGACAGAACGAAGGCGATTTTCTTCGGATGGTGGCGGACGTAAGTGGCCTCGGCGCGGACCTCGACCATCAGCACGATGTCGCGGTCCGCGTCGAGATCACGCAGCGCGGCGAGCGACCGGCTGAGCTGGTCGCCGAGCACGAAGCGGAGCGTCCGGGGCATGGCGCGCGGCACCGGTCAGGCGGCGCCGGGAATCGGATCGAATGCCTTCATGTCCCGTCCTACGAACGCGGGTCCCGGATGGATGCCGGCGCGGGGCGCGGGGTCCATCCCGCGCCGCGCTCGCTCCATATTGTAGCGCCGATGAAAGCGCGCACACCAGGCTCACCCGCCGGTCGGGGGCTTGCCCCCGACCGAGACGTTTCCGGCACGCCTATCGAAAAACGTTCGGGGCGTGGGCAAGCCCACGCCCCGCGACCGTTGCCCGCCAAGCCGCGGAGACACGCGTGCGCTCAGCACTGCGCGAACTTGTGCTTGACGCCCGCGCGCGTGGGCCTGGGATGGACCCGGCGCCTGGCCTCGCCCTCCAGTTCCTTCAGCGCCGTTTCATAGTCCGCCAGCAGCAGGTCGACCATGTCGACGCTGAAGCCCTCGCGCACCACCATGCGCAGGACGCTCACCTTGTCCGCGCCTTGGTCCAGGTTCGGCGGCAGGGTGTAGGCGGGCACGATCCAGCCCTTCTGCCGCAGCTTGTCGGCGAGCTGGAAGGCGTCGAAGCGGGCCTCGACGTCGGGCTTCAGGCGCACGACGACGACCGGCAGGTCGCTGTGGGCGCGGCTCAGCGCCTCGAACACGCCCATGTCGAGCAGACCCTCCTGCAGCCGCACGGCCGAGCGGCGCATCGCCGCCACCAGGTCGCGATAGCCTTCCCGGCCGAGCCGCAGGAACTGGTAGTACTGCGCGATGACCTGGGCGGCCGGGCGGGAGAAGTTCAGGTTGAAGGTCTCCTCCTCGCCGCCGAGATAGTTGACGCTGAACAACAGGCTGCGCGGAAGGTATTCCTTGTCGCGCCAGATGACCCAGCCGATGCCCGGATAGACCAGGCCGTACTTGTGGCCCGAGGCGTTGATGGAGCGCACCTGCTCCAGGCGGAAGTCCCATTCCAGCTCCGGCCGGTCGAAGGGCGCGACGAAGCCGCCCGAGGCGCCGTCGACGTGGATCGGGATGTCCCAGTCCCGGGTCGCCTTGACCTCCAGCAGCACGTCGTTGACCGCCTTCACGTCCATGTACTGCCCGGTGAAGGTGGTACCCAGCACGCAGATGACGCCGATGGTGTTCTCGTCCACGCGCTGCTTTACGTCCTCCGGCGTGATGGTGTACTGCCCCGGCCGCATCGGGATCTGCCGCTTCTCGAACTCCACGCCGAAGTAGTTGGCAAACTTTTCCCAGCAGACGTGGACGTCGGTGCCCATCACGATGTTCGGTTTTGCCGAGGGGTCCTTGCGCCGGTTCTCCTCCCAGTAGCGGATCATCGCCACCCCGGCGAGCATCGCCGCCTCCGAGGAGCCGATGGCGTAGGTGCCGGTCACCTGGCCCTCGCAGGCCTCGGCGTGCCAGAGGTTGCCCACCATGTTGACGCAGCGCTGGGCGATGTCGGTGGTGCGGGGGTACTCGGTCTGGTCGGCCAGGTTCTTGTTGATGGCCGTGTCCATCAGGCGGTTGGCGTAGTCGTCCATCCAGGTGGTCACGAAGGACGCCACGTTCAGCTTGGGCTTGCCGTCGAGCTGCAGCTCGTCGGCGACCAGCCAATAGGCCACGTCGGGGTCCATCGCGCCGTCGGGGATCAGCGCGCGCGGCGCCGGCTCCATGAAGGGACGGTGCGAGTAGACCGGGCGCTCGCCCTCGGCCGCGGCCTCCTGCGGGCGCTCGCCGGTGTTCACGTCGTGCAGCATGTCTTGCCTCCCTGCGGCATCGTTCTGTCCTCAGCCCTCCGGCGAATAGTCGTAGCGGTCGTCGAAGCCGGGCGCGGCGGCGACCAGTTCGCTGTACAGGCCGGGCCGGCGGTCCTTGAGGTAGTCGCCCTCGGGATGGGTGGGTCCGTAATCGCCCGGCACGACGTCGCCGACCAGAAGGCACTCGCGGTCGTGCGGGGCGGAGAGCAGCAGGCGGCCGTGCGGCGTGGCCAGCACCGAGTTGCCGCGGAAGTGCCAGCTATCGCCGCCGACGTGCTCGTAGCCGGTGTAGTTGCAGTAGGCGATGTGAACCTCGTTCATATAGGCATTGGCGGGCACGAGGTTCTGGGAGATGTCCGGATAGGGCACCTTGGTGCGCTGGCCGTCCGGCAGCTTGTAGTAGTGGTCGGCGGCGGTCGGGATGACGATGAACTTCGCGCCCTTGATCGCCTGGATGCGCGACAGCTCGGGGAGCTCCGCCTCGTAGCAGTTCAGCACGCCGACCGGGAAGTCGTTGATCCGGGCGTGGACGTAGGGCCCATCGCCCTCCGACCAGTTGGCGTGCTCGGCGCGGCCGAAGAGGTGCGTCTTGCGATAATTCAACAGCAGCTCGCCGCGGGCGTCGAACAGCGCCATGGAGTCGAACAGCTTCTCCTCGCCGCGCACCTCCGCGCGCTCCGGATAGGGGCAGAGGATGGCGATTCCGATCTCCCTGGCGTGGTCGCGCACCTTCTGCAGGTGCGGGCCGTCCACCGGCTCCGCCAGCTTTTGCGCCAGCTCGGGCGTCAAGGCGTAGCCCGAAAGGTAGAGTTCCGGAAAGGCGATGAGCTGGACGTCGAAGCGCTCCTTGGCCAGCTTCGACACCTCGCCCAGCTTGCGGGTGTTGGCGTCCATGTCCGCCTCGGAACCCACCGGCACCTCGCCCTGATAGGCGGCGTAGCGAACCCCCTCCCCCGGCGCCGGAAGATCGGGCTTGATCGCGGTCAGAATCAGCATCGCGCCCCTCGCTTGCAACCTTGATGTGGCAATCGCCCTCCTGGTTAGGCCACGATCCTGAAAAAAAGCTTAAAATACGTGGAAAACTGTCGTAGTCTTGCAACCGAAGCGCAGCCCTTCGGGCTTCGCCCACGCCACGAACGATCACCGCGGGGAGGGGCCATGACGCTGCCCCAGTCCGAGCCGCCAGCTCTGCGAG
>CAZLNO010000024.1:22818-29767 GCA_964561005.1 uncultured Rhodovibrionaceae bacterium
GCCGCGCCGACACGGTCCGCCGCGCCGTCCCGCTCACCTCATCGTCATCCTCGCGGGAAGCTGCCGCGCCACGGCATGCGCCGCGCCGCCGCTGAGACCCCGACCCGTGCCGCGAGTGTCGCAAATTGCAGGCGATCGCCGTTGCAGCCTGCACGACCTGGGGCACGCACGGTCGCCAGACGCGCGGCAAGGCGCCGATCGCCGACCGCCGCAATCTTGGCACGCCGTTTGCTTAAGAACTTTCAGGACACGCGCCGGGCCGCCCGCCCGGCACCACAGGGAGGCCACCATGCTTGGCTGGACGATATTCTCGACGATCTGCCGCAGCGAACTGGAGCTCCTGGCCGCGGAGCTTGACGACGACGGCCAGCGCCGGACGCCCGCGCCCGCCGCGCGCCGCCGCTGGACCGACGTGGTCAAGGAGGCCTGCGCCCGGATGATCGAGTTGCACGAGCAGCGCTGCGCCGTGCGCGCCACCCCCTGGAGCTTCCCCGCCGGCCGCCGCTGAACCCACGCGCTCTTGTCGGCGGGCGCGGGTTCGCCCATCGACGCCCGCCGCGAACGCGAAGCGTCCGACAGTTTATTTCGGCTGGCGAATCGCCTCGAATTCGATGATCAGATCGATCTCGTCACCGACCCAGCCGTTGTCCACCGCGTAGGTCATGCCGAAGTCCGAGCGCTCGATCGTCCCGCGCGCCGAGATGCCGATGGCGTAGTGCTTGTCGCCGAAGGGATAGCGCCGCGCGCCGGCCAGTTCGACGTCGAGCGTCAGCGGCCGGGTGACGCCGAGCAGCGTCAGCTCGCCCTTCAGCTTGCCGGTCTCCTCCCCCGTCTTCACCGCCTCGTCCGCCGTGAAGGTCATCGTCGGATATTCCTTCGCGTTGAGGAAATCCGGGCCGCGCAGATGCTCGTCGCGCTTTTCGTGGTTGGTGAAGACGCTATCCGTCCGCACCACGATCTCGACGTCGGAGACGGTGCCCGCCTCGGCGTCGTAGGTGAAGGAACCGCTGGCCTCGCGGAACATGCCGACGGTGTCGGCCAGGCCGACGTGGTGGGTCATGAAGACGATGGCGAAGTGCTCGGGGTCCAGCTTGAACTCGCGCGGCTCGGCCTTCGCCGGGACGGCGGCGAAGGCGGCGGACAGCAGCAATGCAAACGCGGCGGCAAGACGGCGGATCGACATCGTGACGGCTCCCCTCTGGCGTGTGACACGGGCGTGCGGAGACGGGCTCCTGCGCCCGGTCCGCCCCGCTCCAATATGCGTGCCCGCGCCGCCGGAGCCAACCCGGGAAGGCGTGGCGCAGCCGCGGGATGCACGCTGACCCGTTGAAAAACTTGACCTCCTTACCGACTTGGGTCATGATGTTCTATGATTGTTCATGCCAACGTGGGCGCGTGACGAACATGGTACACAGCCTCGCTGAACGGTCGCGGACCTTCCCACTGGCCTCGGTCATGGCTGACGCGGGCGTGGCGAGGACGCACGCGCAAACGTCTGCAAGCGTCAGCATTCGTGTGCACGCGTCCGCATCGACGCTGACATTGCGGGGACGCGGGCGTGGCGAGGACGCGTGCGCGGATGTCTACAAGCGTCAACATTCGTGTGCACGCGTCCGCATCGACGCTGACATTGCGGGGACGCGAGAGTGGCGCGAACGCGTGCGCGGATGTCTACAAGCGTCAACATTCGCGTCGACCGCCTTTCGCGTCAACGTGCCGGCGGCGGTTGACGCGCCTGACGGGCGCGTCCCCCTCCCTGGCCCTCCCCCAACGGGGAGGGGGCGCTGTCATTAACCTTCGTATCCAATCAGGCCGTCCCTTCCCCCTTGGGGGAAGGTTAGGATGGGGGACGCGCCCGTCAGGCGCGTCAACGTGCCGGCGGCCGAACCCTCGCGCTCGACAAGAGCGTGGGCTAGAATCGCCGCCTCCGCCCACCGTCCCAGGACCCGCGCCATGAGCGAGACCGCCCGCGCCTTCTGGATTGCCGCCCCCGGCCGCGGCGAGATTCGCGAGGCCGCGGTTGCCGCGCCGGCGCCCGGCGAGGTGCGGGTGCGCGCGCTGTACAGCGGCATCAGCCGCGGCACCGAGGGCCTGGTGTTCGACGGCCAGGTCCCGGAGAGCGAGGTCGACCGCATGCGCGCGCCCTTCCAGGAAGGCGACTTTCCCGCGCCGGTCAAGTACGGCTATGCCAGCGTCGGGGTCGTCGAGGAAGGCTCCGGGGCGTTGCGGGGACAGCGCGTGTTCTGCCTGCATCCCCACCAGACACGCTATGCCGTGCCCGCCGCCGCCGTGGTGCCGCTTCCCGAGGGCGTGCCGCCGGACCGCGCCGTGCTGGCGGCCAACCTGGAGACCGCCGTGAACGCGCTCTGGGACGCCGGGCCGCGCCTGGGCGATCGCGTCGCCGTGGTCGGCGCCGGTACCGTCGGCTGCCTCTGCGCCGCCCTGGCCGCCCGCATCCCCGGCACGCAGGTGCAGCTCATCGACATCGACCCGGGCAAGGAAGCGGCGGCGCAGGCCCTCGGTGTCGCCTTCGCCGCGCCGGACACGGCCGAGGGCGAGGCCGATCTGGTGCTGCACGCCAGCGGCCACGCCGACGGCCTGCGCACGGCGCTGGAGCTGGCCGGGTTCGAGGCGACGGTGATGGAGCTGTCCTGGTACGGCACGCGGGAGGTGCCGCTGCCGCTGGGTCGCGCCTTTCACGCCAAGCGGCTGACCCTGGCGTCCTCGCAGGTGGGCAGCGTCAGCCCGGTGCGCCGCGCGCGCTGGAGCCATCGCCGCCGCCTGGCCCTCGCCCTCGAGCTGCTGCGCGACGCCCGCTTCGACGCGCTGATCACGGGCGAAAGCGCCTTCGACTCCCTGCCGGAGACGATGGCCCGGCTGGCGCGCGATCCGGCCGGGACGCTGTGCCACCGCATCGTCTACGATTGACCGATTCCACTCCCCTTCCCGAGCGAGGTGCCGATGTTCTCCGTCACGGTTCGCGACCGCTTCATGATCGCCCACAGCTTTCGCGGCGAGCTGTTCGGCCCCGCACAGCGCCTGCACGGCGCCACCTACGTGGTCGACGCCACCTTCCGGCGGCCCGCGCTGAATGACGACGGCGTCGTGGTCGACATCGCCGCCGCCGGCAACCTGCTGGGCGGCGTGCTGGGCGAGTTCAACTTCCACAACCTGGACGAGCTGCCCGGGCTGGCCGGCCGGAACACCACGACGGAGTTCATGGCGAAGGTGATTTTCGACCGCCTTGCCGCGCAAATCGCAAAGGGCGCGCTGGGCGACGACGGTCGGGCGCTGACCGGGCTGAAGGTCTCGCTGGCCGAGTCCGACGTGGCCTGGGCCGCCTATGAAGGCGCGTTGCCCACGACGGGCGAATGAGCGGGAGGCGGCGCGTCCGTGACCTGGCTGCACGTCGTCGTCCCCGGCCCGCTCGACACCCCGACCGGCGGCTTCGTCTACGACCGCCGTGTCGTGGCCGGGCTGCGCGCGCAGGGCCGCGATGTGAGGGTGCACGAGTTGCCGCCCGGCTGGCCCGCGCCCGATGCCGACGCCATGGCGGCGGCCGAGGCGGCCCTCGCCGCGCTCCCGGACGGGGCGCGCGTGCTGCTGGACGGCCTGGCGCTCGGGGTGCTGCCGGAGCTGGCCGCGCGGCATGCGGCGCGCCTGCGGCTGGTGGGGCTGGTGCATCATCCCCTGGCCGAGGAGACCGGGCTGGACGCGGCGGCGCGCGCCCGCCTGCGCGACAGCGAGCGGCGGGCGCTGGCCGCGGTGCGCCATGTCGTCGTCACCAGCGCCTTCACGGCCGAGCGGCTGCTGGACTACGGTGTCGACCGGGCGCGGCTGAGCGTGGTGCCGCCGGGCGTCGATCCGGCGCCGCTGGCGACCGGCTCGACGGGACCGGGCCCGCGGCTGCTCTGCGTCGCCAGCCTGACGCCGCGCAAGGGGCACGACGTGCTGCTGAACGCCCTGGCCGGCCTGGCCGACCGCGTTTGGCGGCTGGAACTGGTCGGCAGCGACACCCTGGCGGTGCGCCACGCCGCCGGCCTGCGGCGGCTGTGCGGGCGGCTGGGCCTGGAGGGCCGGGTGCGCTTCCGCGGCGAACTGCACGGCGCGGCGCTGGAACAGGCGTACGATGAAGCCGACCTTTTCGTCCTGGCCTCGCACTACGAGGGCTATGGCATGGTGCTGACCGAGGCGGTGGCGCGCGGCCTGCCGGTGGTGGCGACGGCGGGCGGCGCGGTGGCCGACACCCTGCCGGCGGGCAGCGGACTGCTGGCGCCGCCGGGCGAGGTCGCGGCGCTGCGCGGCGCCCTGGGGCGGGTCCTGGACGAGCCCGAGCTGCGCGAGCGGCTGGTCGCCGGCGCGCGGGCCGCGCGGGCGCGTCTGTCGACCTGGGCGCGGACGGCCGAGCAACTTGCCGCGGAGCTGGACCGGGCGGTGCCATGACAGGCTTCGACAGCGACTGGCTGCGCCTGCGCGAAGCCGCCGACGCCCGCGCCCGCGCCGGGGTTCTGGAGCATCTGCTGGTGCGCGCGCTGCCCCGGCGCGAGGCGCTCCGGGTCGCCGACCTCGGCTGCGGCAACGCCAACAACCTGCGCCATCTGGCACCGCTCCTGGGCCGGCGGCAGCACTGGCGGCTGCTCGACTCCGACCCGGCGCTGCTGGCCGCCGTGCCGGACGAGCTCGCGGCCTGGGCGGCGACGCGCGGCTGGGATTTCAGGGAGGACGGGGCGGGCCTGCACCTCTCCGGGCCGGAAGCCCACGTCACCGTCGCCCGCGAACGAGCCGATCTGGCGACGGCGCCGCTGCCGGTGCAGGGGCTGGACCTCGTCACCGGCTCGGCGCTGCTGGACCTGGTGTCGCAGGACTGGCTGGCCCGGCTGGCGGCGCGCTGCGCGGCGGAGAGCGCCGCCGCGTTCTTCGTGCTGAGCTACGACGGGCGGATCGCCTGGGCGCCCCCCGATGGCTTCGACGACGAATTGCGCGCCCTGGTGAACCGGCACCAGCGGCGCGACAAGGGCTTCGGCCCGGCGCTGGGGCCAGGAGCGCATGCGGCGGCGATGGCGGTGTTCCGCGCCGAGGGCTTTCAGGTGGACGACGCGGCCAGCGACTGGCGCCTGACGCCCGAGGACGCGCGACTGCAGCAATACCTGCACGCCGGATGGGCCGCCGCCGCCGCCGAGATGGCGCCGGAGCGCCAGGACGCCATCCGGGCCTGGCTGACGCGGCGCATCGACCTGCTGGCCGCGGGCACGGCGCACGTCAGCGTGGGACACATGGACCTGCTGGCGCTGCCGAGCGGCCGACCGGAAAGCGGGCAGGATGCGCAGTAGGGCAGGCCCAGGCCCGCCCTACCCCCGCCACTTTCCGTGCCTCCGCGCCGTGCCGTCAAAACCGCAGCACGGCCTGCACGGTGACGATGTCGATGGCGCTTTCGAATTCCACGTCCAGGTTGCCGCGGAAGGTCTCCCCGGGGTCGGTGGCGTCCAGCGAGACGGTGGAGTCGTCCACGAAGATGTGGGTGTAGCCCGCATCGACGGAGAACCAGCTATACGGCCGGTAATGGGCGCCGATGGCGATCCACTGCCGGTCGTTGCCCGGAATGCGCGGCGTGCGGGTGTCGTCCGGAATCGGCGATTCGTCGAAGGCCACGCCGGCGCGCAGCGCGAGGTCGTCTTGCGGGCGATAGGTCACGCCCAGGGCGCCGAACCACGAATCGTCCCAGTCCTCGTTGGTGAAGCTGTCGGGCTGCGCCGGGTTGTCGAACTGGATCCGCAGTTCGTCGAACTTGGACCAGATGGTGTACTGGGCCTCGCCCATCACGGCCCAGCGGTCGTTGAACTCGTGGTAGAAGCCCAGGCTCGCCATGTCCGGCGTGGTCAGGCTGGCCTTGGCGTCAGTGTCGGTGAAACTGCCGGAAGCCGCCTGGATGGTCTGGCCGACCCCGGCCCCGTCAAGCTGGAAATCGACACCGCCGGACAGGGTGTGCGCCACCTGGCTGCGATAGGCGACGCCGATGCGGGTGCGCTCGTCCGGCTCGATCATGGCGCCGACGTTAAAGCCGAAGCCCCAGTCGTCGCCCTCCAGCTCGGACTTGCCGTCCTGCTGCCCCGGCACCGCGAAGGGGATGCCGCTGGCCGCGCCGATGCTGCCGAAGTCGACCGCATTGGACAGGTCCGCGTCGGCGTACTGGGCCTGCAGGCCGATGCCGAGCGACAGCTCGTCGAGCACCTTGTAGGCCACGTTCGGGTTGATGTTGATCGTGGCCAGCTCCGAGTTCAGCGCGTGATAGCGGCCCACCCAGTCGTCGTTGTAGTCGGTCTCCAGCCCGAAGGGCGCGTTGATTCCCAGCCCCAGCTTCAGCCGGTCGCTGAGCGAATGCATGGCGTAGAGCGTCGGGACGAAGGCGTCCTCGCTGATGTCACTGCCGCCGTCGCCGCCGGCGATCGGCACGCCGGCGATCGTGCTGCCGGAGGCGTCCTTCGGCTCGGAGCGCGGGGCGATGTAGCTGACGCCCGTCTGGAACTGCGTGCCGCTGTGCCGGGTCAGGCCCGCCGGGTTGAAGAACATGTAGCTGATGTCCGCCGCCTCGGCGGTGGCGCCGGCAAACGCGTTGCCCAGAGCCGAAGGCGACTGCTCCTTGATGGCGAAACCGGCGCCCCAGGCCGCCGTGCCCGCCAGACAGACGCCCGCCGCGCCCCAGGCGGCAAGCGCATAACGAAGACCTTTCATGGACCTCCCCCGAATGCTGTTGGTCGACACACCGTCATGTTCCGGCCCGATCCCCGGAGGCGAACAACCACGGGTCGCCCCGATGACGAACACGTGAAGGCTGACACGCAATCCCTCTCAGCTACCAGCCTCGCGTTGACAAGGTGTTACCACGATGCGCTCCACATCAAAATATTGTGAAGGCCTCGCCGTTACACCGTGTGAGCGAGCACGCCGGCGA
>CAZLNO010000024.1:29867-38420 GCA_964561005.1 uncultured Rhodovibrionaceae bacterium
AAAGCCCGAACGGGAGCGACGGAGATGAAGCAAGCCCCTTGCCGCCGATTCCGGCCCCAGCCGGCCCGGCACGCCGCCCGTCGCGAATGGTCTTGACGCGAGGAAGCCTTGGCCATGCACGCCTCCGTACCCTCCACCGAATTCCCCTGGAAGCGCTTCTATCCCGGCCCGATCGCCTGGGACATGCCGCTCGACGCCAAGCCGGTCCACGCCTTTCTCGACGACAGCGTGCGTCGCTGGCCCGAGCGTCCGGCCCTGGACTTCATGGGCCGCCGCTATACCTACGCCGACCTCGGCGAACTGGTCGACCGCGCGGCCCAGGGCTTTCGCGAGCTGGGCGTGCGGGAGGGCACGCGGGTCGGCCTGTGCATGCCGAACTGCCCCTTCCTCGTCATCGCGTTCTATGCCGTGCTGAAGGCCGGCGGGGTCGTGGTGAACTTCAACCCGCTGTACACCGCGCGGGAGATCGAGTTCCAGGCGCGCGATTCGCAGACCGGGATCATGGTCACCCTGGACCTCGACGCGATCTATCCGAAGGTGCGGGAGGTGCTGAAGACCGGCGGGCTGCACCGCGTCGTCGTCTGCCGCATGCGCGACTGCCTGCCGCGGATGAAGGGGACGCTGTTCGGGGTGTTGAAGCGCCGCGAACTGGCCGTCGTCCCGAGCGACCCGAACCACGTGACCTTCAGCCAGCTCGTGAGCTACGGGCCCCTGGAGACACCGGCGCCGGTGGTGCCGCAGCGCGATCTGGCGGTGCTGCAGTACACAGGCGGCACCACGGGCACGCCCAAGGGCGCCATGCTGACGCACGAGAACATCGCCGCCAACACCCAGCAGGTCGCCGCCTGGATGCCCGACCTGGAGTACGGGCGCGAGCGCATCCTGGCGGTGCTGCCGTTCTTCCACGTTTTCGCGATGTCGGTGGTGCTGAACCTGGGCATCGCCATCGGGGCGCAGCTCATCCTGCTGCCGCGCTTCGACCTGGGACAGACGCTGAAGACCGTCCACCGCAAGCGCCCGACGCTGTTCCCCGGCGTGCCCACGGTCTACACCGCCATCAACGGCGCGCCGAATCTCAACCGCTACGATCTGTCGTCGATCAAGTACTGCATCTCCGGCGGCGCGCCGCTGCCGGTGGAGGTCAAGAAGGAGTTCGAGCAGCTCACCGGATGCGTGCTGGTGGAAGGCTACGGCCTGACCGAAAGCTCGCCCGTCGTCACCTGCAACCCCTTGAGCGGCAGAACGCAGAAGGCGGGCTCGATCGGCCTGCCGGTGCCCGGCACGCACATCGAGATGCGCTCGCTCAACGATCCCACGCAGCCCGTCGCCGTCGGCGAGCGCGGCGAGCTCTGCGTGCGCGGGCCGCAGGTCATGCAGGGCTACTGGCAGCGCGAGGAGGAGACGCGCAACGTCCTGGTGGACGGCTGGCTGCGCACCGGCGACGTCGGCTACATCGACGAGGATGGCTACACCTACCTCGTCGACCGCATCAAGGACGTCATCCTGTGCAGCGGCTACAACGTCTATCCCCGGGTGATCGAGGAAGCCATCTACCTGCATCCGGCCGTGGCCGAGGTCGCCGTGATCGGCGTCGACGACCCCTATCGCGGGCAGAGCCCCAAGGCCTTCGTCAAGCTGCGCGCCGGGGCCACCCTTGACGAGGCCGAGCTGATCGACTTCCTCAAGGACAAGCTCAACAAGATCGAGATGCCGCGGGCCTTCGAGTTCCGTGACGAGCTGCCCAAGACCCAGGTCGGCAAACTGTCCAAGAAGGCCCTGCAGGAAGAAGAAGCCGCCCGCGGCGGGCGCCGGGCCCCCGACGAGGCCGCGCAGGCCAGTGGCTGAACCGGGCGGCAAGGAAGGTGGCCATGACGGGACAGGTCGAAACTTCCGTTTTTGTGCGGCATTTACTTGACGCATGCGTTAGCTTGGTGTCGTATAAGAGCATTCACGACACCTCGGAGCTTTCGCATGGGCGGCAGCACGGAACGGCTGTTCACGGTCACGGAACTCGCGCGCCTGCTGGACATCACGGCCCGCACCATCCGCTTCTACGAGCAAAAGGGCCTGATCTCGCCGCGGCGGGCGGGCAAGACGCGGGTGTATACCCAGCGCGACAAGGCCCGCCTGCAACTCATCCTGCGCGGCAAGCGCCTGGGCTTCTCGCTCGCGGAAATCCGGGAGTACCTCGACCTTTACGAGGTCGACCGCACGCAGACCAGCCAGCTCAAGCTGCTGCAGGAGAAAGTCGGCGAGCGCATCGCGTCGCTGGAGGCGCAGCAGCGCGACCTGCGGCAGACGCTGGCCGAGCTCTACGACGTCCGGGACCAGGTCGATTCCGCCCTGGCCCAGCGCACGCGCGGCGCGCGCGAGAGCGACGCCGCCTGATTCGGGACCCCGGCGCCCGCCGCCACGCCGGCGGCGCGCTCATGTCCGCCACCCCGACGCATCGCCACCCAGAGGGCATGGAGTGTCAGTGATGACCCACGCAGTGATCGCCGGCTATGTCCGGTCCCCCTTTCATTTCGCCAGCAAGGGGCAGCTCACCAAGGTGCGCCCGGACGACCTCGCCGCCCAGGTGGTCCGCGGCCTGATCGAGAAGACGGGCGTCAACCCGGAGGACATCGAGGACCTGATCTGCGGCTGCGCCTTTCCGGAAGGCGAGCAGGGCCTGAACGTGGCCCGCCTGATCGGCTTCCTGTCGGACCTGCCGCTGTCGGTGCCCGGCGCCACGGTCAACCGCTTCTGCGGCTCGTCGATGGAGGCGGTGCACATGGCCTCCGGCGCGATTCACATGGGCGCGGGAGACGCCTTCATCTGCGCCGGGATCGAGTCGATGACCCGGGTGCCCATCATGGGCTTCAACCCCCTGCCCCATCCCGGCCTCTACAAGGAATTTCCGCAGGCCTACATCTCCATGGGCCTGACGGCGGAGAACGTCGCCAAGCGCTACGGCATCCCGCGCGAACGCCAGGAAGAGCTGGCGGTGGAAAGCCAGCGCAAGGCCACCGCCGCCGCCCAGGGCGGCAAGTACGCCGACGAGCTCGTGGCCATCCAGGCCAACGGCCACGACGTGACCAGCGACGGCACCATCCGGCCGGACACCACGGCCGAGGGCCTGGCCGGGCTGAAGCCCGCCTTCGACGCCGAGGGCACGGTGACCGCCGGGACCTCCTCGCCGCTGACCGACGGGGCGGCCGCCTGCCTGGTGTGCAGCGAGGCCTACGCGGAGAAGCACGGCCTGGAGCCGCTGGCCCGCGTGAAGACCGTCGCCAAGGCCGGCTGCGCGCCGGAAATCATGGGCATGGGGCCGGTGCACGCCAGCCGCAAGGCCCTCGACCGCGCCGGCCTGAAGGCCGACGCCATCGAGGTGGTCGAGCTGAACGAGGCCTTCGCCTCGCAGGCGCTGGCCTGCATGGACGAGCTGCAGTTGTCGCGCGAGCGGGTGAACCTGGACGGCGGCGCCATCGCGCTGGGCCACCCGCTGGGCGCCACCGGCGCGCGCATCACCGGCAAGGCCGCCAGCCTGCTGAAGCGCGAGAAGGCGAAGTACGCGCTGGCCACCCAGTGCATCGGCGGCGGCCAGGGCATCGCGACCATCCTGGAGGCGCTGTGATGGCGGAGACGACTGCAAGCCCCGTGAAGGAGGCGGCCGTCCTCGGCGCCGGCGTCATGGGCTCGGCGATCGCCGCGCACTTGGCCAACGCCGGGGTCACGGTGCACCTGCTGGACATCGTGCCCAAGGACGCCGAGGACCGCGACACCATCGCCAAGACGGCGGTGCAGAAGATGTTGAAGGCCGACCCGGCGCCCTTCACCCACAAGCGCAACGCCAGGCGCGTGCAGCCCGGCAACATCGAGGACCACCTCGACCGCCTGGCGAGCTGCGACTGGATCGTCGAGGCGGTGATCGAGCGCCTGGACATCAAGCAGGACCTCTATCGCCGCGTCGAGCGGCACCGCAAGCCGGGCAGCGTGGTGTCCTCCAACACCTCGACGATCCCGCTGGCGGCGCTGACCGAGGGCATGCCGGAGAGCTTCCGGCGCGACTTCCTGATCACGCACTTCTTCAACCCGCCGCGCTACATGCGCCTGCTGGAACTGGTCCCCGGCCCCGACACCCGGCCCGAGGCCGTCGCGAAGATCGAGGCCTTCGGCGACCGCGGCCTGGGCAAGAGCGTGATCCACTGCAACGACACCCCCGGCTTCGTCGCCAACCGCATCGGCATCTTCTGGCTGACCGCCAGCATCGTGCATGCCCTGGAGATGGGGGTGAGCGTGGAGGAGGCCGACGCGGTGATCGGCCGGCCCTTCGGCATCCCCAAGACCGGCGTCTTCGGGTTGATGGACCTGGTGGGCATCGACCTCATGCCGCACGTCATGGGCAGCATGCGCCAGGCCCTGCCGAGGCAAGACCCGCTGCACGCCGTCGACCGCGAGCTGCCGGTCATCGAGAAGATGATCGCCGCGGGCTACACCGGCCGCAAGGGCAAGGGCGGCTTCTACCGCCTCAATCGCGCGAACGGCGAGAAGGTGAAGGAGGTCGTGAACCTGGAGGACTTCACCTACAGCCCGGTGACGCGGCCGAAGCCCGAATGCCTGGAGGCGGCGCAGCACGGCGGCGTCAAGGCGCTGCTGCAGTCGCCCGACAGGGTGGCGGCCTATGCCCGCAAGGTGATGGGCTCGACCCTGGCCTACGCCGCCTACCTCGTCCCGGAGATCCACGGCGATCCGGCGGCGATCGACGAGGCGATCCGCCTGGGCTACAACTGGAAGCAGGGGCCGTTCGAGCTGATCGACGCCATCGGCGCGCGCAACCTCGCGCAGGCGCTGCAGGCCGAGGGCCAGCCGGTGCCGCCTTTCCTCCAGCAGGTCGGCGACGACTCCTTCTACCGTACCGTGGAGGGCGAACTGCAGGTCTTCCGCGCCGACGGGCAGTACCATCCCGTGAAGCGGCCGGAGGGCGTGCTGCGCCTGGCGGATGTCAAGCGGCGGAGCCAACCTGTCGCCAGAAACGCCTCCGCCAGCCTCTGGGACCTGGGCGACGGCGTCGCCTGCCTGGAGTTCCACACCAAGATGAATGCGATCGACGACAAGATCATGGAGATGATCCACAAGTCGATCGCGATGGTGCGGGCGAGGTTCAAGGCGCTGGTCATCCACAACGAGGGCAGCAACTTCTCCGCCGGGGCCAATCTGGGCCTGGCGATGTTCGCCGCCAACATCGCCGCCTGGGACCAGATCGAGCAGATGGTCGAGGGCGGCCAGAAAGCCTACCGCGCGCTGAAGTACGCGCCCTTCCCGGTGGTCGGCGCGCCCTCGGGCATGGCGCTGGGCGGCGGCTGCGAGGTGCTGCTGCACTGCGACGGCGTGCAGGCGCACATGGAGACCTACATGGGCCTGGTCGAAGCCGGCGTCGGCGTGGTGCCCGCCTGGGGCGGCTGCACGGAGATGCTGGCGCGCTACGCCAGCAACCCGAAGATGCCCAAGGGCCCGATGCCGCCGACCGCCAAGGCCTTCGAGACCATCAGCGTCGCCACGGTCGCCAAGTCCGCCGAGGAAGCCAAGGAGCACGGCTTCCTGCGTCCCGAGGACCGCATCACCATGAACCGCGAGCGCGTGCTGGCCGAGGCCAAGGCCTTCGCGCTGGAGCTGGCCGAGGGCTACCAGCCGCCGGAAAAGCCGGAATACGTGCTGCCCGGACCGTCCGGCAAGGTGGCGCTGGACCTGGCGGTGGACACCTACCGCCACCAGGGCCTGACCACGCCGCACGACCTGACGGTGGCCGACAAGCTGGGCGAGGTGCTGTCCGGCGGCGCGGCCGACATGACCGAGCCGAAGGACGAGGACCACCTGCTGGCCCTGGAGCGCCAGGCCTTCATGACACTGGTCAAGACCGAGCCCACGCTGCGCCGCATCGAGCACATGCTGGAAACCGGCAAGCCATTGCGGAATTAGGACCTGGAGAAGCGACGATGAGGGCGCCGCAACCACGGCCGGTCGCGGGCCTGCCCGCAACCGGAACGCTTCGCCTCATTGCGGAGGAAACGTTCGGGGCGGGGGCGAGCCCCCGCCCCGCAACATCGCACTGGTGACCGAGGACACGCGAACCATGCCGAGCTACACCGCGCCGCTGCGCGACATGCGCTTTGTCTACCACGAGCTGATCGACGGGGATTCCCTCACGGAGCTGCCCGCCTTCGCCGAGGCGACGCCGGAGACCGTGGACGCCGTCCTGGAAGAGGCGGGCAAGCTGTGCCGCGACGTGCTGCAGCCGCTCAACCGCTCCGGCGACGAGGCGGGCTGCGCCTACGAGAACGGGGTCGTGCGCACGCCCAAGGGCTTCCCGGAGGCCTACAGGACCTTCGTCGAGGGCGGCTGGCCGTCGCTGGCCGCGGACCCGGACTACGGCGGCCAGGGACTGCCGCAGCTCCTGAACACCCTGGTCGAGGAGATGATCTGCTCGGCCAACCTGTCCTTCGGCACCTATCCGGGGCTGACCCACGGCGCCTACCGCGCCCTGCACGCGCATGCCGACCAGGAGCTCAAGGACCGCTACCTGCCGAAGCTGGCCGAGGGCACCTGGACCGGGACGATGTGCCTCACCGAACCGCATTGCGGCACCGACCTGGGCCTGGTGCGCACCAAGGCGACGCCCAACGGCGACGGCACCTACGCCGTCTCCGGCACCAAGATCTGGATCTCCGGCGGCGAGCACGACCTGGCGGAGAACATCGTCCACCTGGTGCTGGCCCGCCTGCCCGACGCGCCGGCCGGAACCAAGGGGATCAGCCTGTTCGTCGTGCCGAAGTTCCTGCCGAAGCCGGACGGCGCGCCGGGGCCGCGCAACAGCCTCACCTGCGGCGGCATCGAGCACAAGATGGGTCTCAACGCGTCGGCCACCTGCGTGATGAACTTCGAGGGCGCCACCGGCTGGCTGGTCGGGCAGCCCCACAAGGGCATGCGGCAGATGTTCACCATGATGAACCTGGCCCGCCTGGCCGTCGGCATCCAGGGCATCGGCCTGGGCGAGGCCGCCTATCAGGGCGCGGTTCAGCACGCCCACGACCGCGAGCAGGGCCGCGGCCTGACCGGCCCGAAGTTCCCCGACCGGCCCGCCGACCCGATCGTCGTCCATCCCGACGTGCGGCGCATGCTGCTGACCATGCGCGCCTACACCGAGGGGATGCGGGCGCTGGGCGCCTGGGTCGCCCGCGAGGCGGACATCGCCGAGGCCCATCCGGACGCCGAGCGCCGCCAGGAGGCCGACGACCTGGTGGCCCTGATGACGCCGGTGGTCAAGGCGCTGTTCACCGATCTGGGCTACGACGTGACGAACCTCGGCGTGCAGATCCACGGCGGCGCCGGCTACATCCGCGAAACCGGAATGGAGCAGTTCGTCCGCGATTGCCGCATCGCCCAGATCTACGAGGGCGCCAACGGCATCCAGGCGCTCGACCTCGTCGGCCGGAAGATGCCGGCCAACACCGGGCGCAGCCTGCGCCGCTTCTTCCACCCCGTGGCCGGCTTCCTGGCCGAGCACCAGGAGGACGCCGAGATGGAAGCCTTCGTGCAGCCGCTGGCCAAGGCCTTCGGCCGGCTGCAGACGGTGACCGGCTGGCTGGCGCAGAAGGGCCTGTCCGACCCCGAGGAGGCCGGCGCGGCGGCCAGCGACTATCTGCGCCTGATCGGCCTGGTGGCGCTGGGCTACATGTGGGCGCGCACGGCCCAACTCGCCCTGGACAGGGCGGGCGACGACCCCGACGGCTTCTACGCGGCGAAGCTGGCCACCGCCCGCTTCTTCATGCAGAAGCTGCTGCCGCAGACCGGCGCGCTGGTTTCGCAGATCATGAGCGGCAAGGACACCCTGATGGAGGTGCCGGAGAGCGCCTTCTCGCTGTCGGCGTAGGAGGCACGGTCCAACGCAGAAACGTTCGGGGCGCGGACAGAGCCCGCGCCCCGCCGGTTTGGGGCTCTGTCCCCGACCGGAACGTTTTTCGAGCCAAGTACCCGGCGGCTGTGGACCTACTCCACCTCCGCGACCGAGTCGCGCGGCGCCTCGGCGCGCTCGTGCATGCCGTAGTCGCGGACCACGCTGACCACGCGCAGGCGGTAGTCCTGGAACAGCTCGCCGCGCCCGCGCCGCTGCGCCACGCGGTGCTCGGCGTGTTCGCGCCACCGTCGGATGGCGTCCTCGTCGCGCCAGAAGGAGAGCGAGAGTATCTTGCCCTCCTCGGTCAGGCTGGCGAAGCGTTCCACCGAGATGAAGCCGTCGATCTTCTCCAGCTCCGCCTTCAGTTCGGCGGCCAGATCGAAGTATTCGGGTTCCCGCCCGCGCTTGGGCCAGACCTCGAAGATCACCGCATGCATGACGTCCCCTACCCGTGTTCCCGTCGCGGATTGCCCGGGCCCGTTCTGGCGGGCTTCGCGCCTCGGCTTTGCGTGAAGCTTAGCACAGCCGCTCCTGTCGGCAGCAGCCGCGATCGTTGCAGCACGCGGATGCGACCGGCCCATAACGGATTATTAAACACGCAATGTCCAGAATCGCGGCGC
>CAZLNO010000025.1:0-36017 GCA_964561005.1 uncultured Rhodovibrionaceae bacterium
TGGGCGCCGCGCAGGCGCAAGGCCACGACGTGGTCGCGCCCGAGGACCACGGTCTTGGTCCAATCGCGGCGGTGCACACGCCCGAATACCTGCAGTTCCTGCAGAACGCCTATACGCGCTGGCAGCGCATCGAGGGGGCGTCGGCGGAGATCGTGCCCAACATCCATCCCGACCGCCGCACCGCCAGCTACCCCAAGTCGGTGGTGGGGCAGGCGGGCTATCACATGGCCGACACCGCCTGCCCGATCTCGGCGGCGACCTGGGGCTCGGCCATCGCCAGCGCCCACACGGCGGTGCATGCGGCACGCCTGCTGCGCGACGGGACGCCGCACGCCTACGCGCTTTGCCGGCCGCCGGGACACCACGCCTTCAAGGACCTGGCTGGCGGCTTCTGCTTCCTCAACAACACGGCCATCGCGGCCCAGGACCTGCGCGCCATGGCCGGTCGCGTGGCGATCCTCGACGTCGACCTGCACCACGGCAACGGCACCCAGGGCATCTTCTACGACCGCGCCGACGTCCTGACGGTGTCGATCCATGCCGATCCGGCGCGCTTCTATCCCTTCTTCTGGGGCCATGCCTCGGAGCGCGGCGAGGGAGCGGGACTCGGCTACAACCTCAACCTGCCGCTGCCGCGCGGCAGCGGCGACGACGCCTTCATGGCCGCCCTGGCCGAAGGGTTGACGCGGATCGAGGCTTTCGCCCCGCATGTGGTGGTGGTGGCGCTGGGTCTGGACGCCTATGAGGGCGATCCTTTCGGCGGCCTCACGGTCACCACCGAAGGCTTCGCGCGCATCGCCGAGGCCATCGCCGGCCTGAAGCGGCCGACTTTGCTGGTGCAGGAGGGCGGCTACCTCTGCGAAGACCTGGGCCGGAATCTTGCCAGCTTTCTGGGCGCCTTCGAGGCGGCGCACCGGACCGGCGGCTAAAGCCCGGACTTGGCCAGGGCGGCCAGGGCGGCGTCCTCGATGCGGCGGACCGCCTCGCCCGGGGCCGAGAAGCCCACGGCCGTGTACATCGCGTCGGCCTGCGCGTTGGCCTGGCTGACGTTCAGTTCCAGGCGCGTCCAGCCGCGCCGGCGCGCCTCCGCGGCGGCGTGCGCCAGGAGGCGGCGCCCCACGCCGGCGCCCCGCGCCTCGGGACGGACGTAGACGTTCTCTACCAACAGCACCGGCCCCGGCTTGAACAGGGAGAAAGCCTGGTAGAACGCCAGGTAGCCCACTGCCGCCCCGTTTCGGCTGGCGAGCAGCGCACGGAAGGGCGGCGGGTCCGCGGCCAGCCAGTCGCGAAGCTGCGCGGCCGAGGCGGGCGGCGTGCTCTTGCCTTCCCAGCGCGCCAGTTCGGCCACCAGCGCGGCGAGCGTGGCGGCATCCTGCGGCGTGGCATCGCGAATGGCGACCTCGTGGGCGGGCATGGCGTCTCCGTTCCTTATGACGAGACACTTCGCCTAGCACGAGCAGGTACGCTTGCAAAGCGGCGCGCGGCCGGTCCGGTTGGAAGTTGCAGGGGAGCGGCTTCGCCTTTCTCTTTTGTGGCGTTTTCTCCCGCGTCGGCGCGTGGCAATATGGGCGGCAATGAAGGAGGCGACCAAGATGGTCACCTACGTCGGACAGGAGACGATGGCGCTGGGCGTGGTGCTGGAGCGCCGGCCGAGCGACCATCCCTGGCTGGATCATACCTGGCGGGCGATCGGCGTGATTCCGGGCGCGCCTGCTCTGGACCCCAAGGGCGCGTGGAAGGAGCTGCGGCGTGAGGGCGGGGTCGTGCAGTTCCACGCCGGCACGCTGGAGGTCAGCCTGTTCCGCAAGGAAACCGAGGGCTACCGCGCCAACCTGTCGCAACATCCCCCGCGCATCTTCGTGGTGCTGCGCCGCGACGAGGACCCGGACAGCCCGCACGAGCTGTGGCCGTTC
Source organism: uncultured Rhodovibrionaceae bacterium (assembly GCA_964561005.1). Classification (GTDB taxonomy): domain Bacteria; phylum Pseudomonadota; class Alphaproteobacteria; order Kiloniellales; family Rhodovibrionaceae; genus CAZLNO01. Next base: position 1,914 of record CAZLNO010000025.1, read on the forward strand.
CACGTGACGGCCTGTCCCTTCGAGGCGCAGATCTATCTCGACAACGGCGAGGACGTCGTGGAGGCGGTGGCGATGCCGGAGATCGTGGCCGCCTGGGTGAAGGACTATGTCGACCGCCACCATGTCGAGCAGCCATTCAAGAAACGCAAGCGCCGGCCGCACGTGCCGCAGGACAAGGAAGCGCGGCAGCCCTTCGAGCCGCCGCCGTCCTCGCCTCCCCGGACCGGCGGCTCCTCGACGCGCGGAGGCGGACAATGAATCAGAAGGACGATCAGGGCTTTCTCGACCGCTGGTCGCGGCGCAAGCGCGGATCGGATGCGCTGTCGTCGGAGGACACGGCCAGCCATCCGCCCACCGAAACGCACGCGACGGCCGAGCCGGATGCCGAGGCGCAGCGGCGTCTGGTGGAAAGCCTGCCGGACGTGGACAGCCTGACCGAGGAGTCGGACTTCACGGCCTTCCTGCAGCAGGGCGTGCCCGACGAACTGCGCCAGCGCGCGCTGCGCAAGCTGTGGCGGCTCAACCCCGTGTTCGCCAATCTCGACGGGCTGAACGACTACGATCTGGACTACACCGACGCCGCCGCGGTGGTCGAGAACCTCAAGACCGCCTACCGGGCCGGGAAAGGCTACTTGACGCCCCAAGAGGCGGACGAAGCGCCGTCGGCTTCGGCCGAGGCGCGTCGGGACGAGGCCGCCGCGACCCCGGCGGCCCCGGAGGCGGCGGAGCGCTCGCAACCGCACCCGCGCGATACGGCCCCCGCGGGGGAAGACCGTGCAACGAACCGGCCGAGCGAGGGGACCGCTGACGGCAACGCCGCGTCATCGTGGACGCAGGACGACGCCTCGGACGCCGACGCACCGGCGCCGCCGCCGCGCGGCACGGCAGCCCGCCGAAGGTGGGGTGGCGGCCCGGCGTGACAGTGTGTTTTGATCGGGATTGAGGAGACGAAATCGTACCTGAAACGCACTGCGCTGGATTTGTAAAAATACCGGCCACACGCACCTCCCGAACCGGCGTTTGCAAGATGGGCGGGCAAGAGCAAGGTGTGTTCTGCCCGTCGCGAGCAACTTTCTAACTGGTCTACAAGAAAAGCCAACTTCGAGTCGTGCATGCGCGGGCCGCGGTTTGTTTGCGCTGCAACAAGGCGCATTGTTGACATCGGCGCGCGGCCGGGTCTCTAATTACCTTATTAAGAACGAAAAACCCCGCGAAAACTGGGGTCATGACCGGTGCGCGGCGACGGATCATGGACATCCGGACCCGCCCGGTACCGACAGGAGGCGAAACGCATTGAATGGGGCGACGGCACCCGAACAGCTTGCCGAGGAAGACGGCCTGAGGGCGAATGTCTACGCGCTGGTGGCGCGTCTGCTGGCGCGGGCGCCGGACGCGGCGACTCTGGCGCGCCTGCGCGCGCTGGAGGGCGATGCCAGCGAGTTCGGCGAGGCGGTGCGGGCGCTGGCGCGCGCCGCATCGGCGACCACGGCCGAGGCCGTGGAGGACGAGTACTTCAACCTCTTCATCGGCATCGGCGAGAGCGAGCTGCGGCCCTACGGCTCCTACTATCTTACCGGTTTCCTGAACGAAAAGCCGCTGGCGAACCTGCGCTTCGACATGCGCCGGCTAGGCATCTCGCGCGCCGAGGGCGTGGCCGAGTCCGAGGACCACATCGCCGCCCTGTGCGAGATGATGGCGGGGCTGATCACCGGCGCCTTCGGGGCCCCGGCCTCGCTGGACGAGCAGCGGGCCTTCTATCAGCAGCATCTCGGCAACTGGGCGCCGCGTTTTTTCGCCGACCTGGAGGCGGCGCAGGGCGCGTCGTTCTACATGCCGGTCGGCTCCATCGGCCGGTTGTTCCTGGAGATCGAGACGCAGGCGTTCGAGATGGGGGACTGAAGTCACCCGGCGACGACCCGCGCCGGGGCGGGCGCACCCGAAGGGTGCATGCAAGGAAAAGGTAGGTGGGTTCATGAGCAAGAAGCAGGAAACCTCGAAGGCGCGGCGGAACTTCTTCCGCACCGCCGGGCTCGGGATCGGCGCCATGGGCGCCGCCGTCGTCGGCCTGCGCGCGGGCGACGGCGAGGCGGCCGTGGAGCGTCGCGATTCCGGCAAGAAGACGCGCGCGGGCTATCAGGAAACCGCCCACGTGAAGAAGTACTACGAGCTGGCGCGGTTCTGACCGCCAACCGGCCCGCGACCGGCGGCCGGCAGGGGCCGCGGCAACAAGACCAACGCAGGAGAGGTCGATGCTTACCAGAAAGACGAATGGGGCGGCACGGAATGCCCGTCTGTCGAAGGCGCTGGCCGGCGCTGCCGGCGGGGCCATCGACCGCCGGAGCTTTCTGAAGCGCTCCGGCTTGACGGTCGGCGGTGTCGCCGCGGCCAGCACCATGGACTTCGGCATGGTGCGCAAGGCCGAGGCTCAGCAAGCCGCCGACGCGGGCAAGGTGGAGATCCGCAAGTCGGTGTGCACCCATTGCTCGGTTGGCTGCACCGTCATGGCGGAGGTGCAGGACGGCGTCTGGGTCGGCCAGGAGCCCGGCTGGGACAGCCCGTTCAACCTGGGCACGCACTGCGCCAAGGGCGCCTCGGTGCGCGAGCACGCCCACGGCGAGCGGCGCCTGAAAACGCCGGTCAAGATGGAAGGCGGCAAGTGGAAGAAGGTCTCCTGGGAGGACGCGATCAACGAGATCGGCGACAAGCTCCTGGAGATCCGCGAACAGTCGGGACCCGACTCGGTGTACTGGCTGGGCTCGGCCAAGCACAGCAACGAGCAGTCCTACCTGTTCCGCAAGTTCGCCGCCTTCTGGGGCACGAACAACGTCGACCACCAGGCGCGGATCTGCCATTCGACCACCGTCGCGGGCGTGGCCAACACCTGGGGCTACGGCGCGATGACGAACAGCTACAACGACATCCACAACTCGCGCGCCATGTTCCTGATCGGCGGCAATCCCGCCGAGGCGCACCCGGTGTCGATGCAGCACCTGCTCAAGGCCAAGGAGCAGAACAACGCGCCGCTGATCGTCTGCGACCCGCGCTTCACGCGCACGGCGGCCCACGCCGACGAGTACGTGCGGCTGCGGCCGGGCACCGACGTGCCCTTCATCTGGGGCTTGCTCTGGCACATCTTCGAGAACGGCTGGGAGGACAAGAGCTACATCCGCCAGCGCGTCTGGGGCATGGAGCAGGTCAAGGAAGAGGTCCGGCAGTGGACCCCGGACGAGGTCGAGCGCGTGACCGGCGTGCCGGGCTCGCAGGTCCGCCGCGTGGCCATGACGCTGGCCAACAACCGGCCGTTCACCATCATCTGGTGCATGGGCGGCACGCAGCACCACATCGGCAACAACAACACCCGCGCCTACTGCATCCTGGGTCTGGCGCTGGGCGTGATCGGCAAGCAGGGCGGCGGCGCCAACATCTTCCGCGGCCATGACAACGTGCAGGGCGCCACCGACCTGGGCGTGCTGTGCCACACCCTGCCCGGCTACTACGGCCTGAGCGAGGGCGCCTGGCGGCACTGGTCTCGCGTCTGGGACGTGGACTACGAGTACCTGCAGGGTCGCTTCCATTCCAAGGAACTGATGGAATCGGCGGGCGTCCCGGTCTCGCGCTGGTTCGACCTGGCCCTCGAGGACAAGGGCAATATCGACCAGCCCGACAACCTCCGCGCCATGATCTTCGACGGGCACGCGCCGAACTCGCAGACGCGCCTGCCCGACATGAAGAAGGCGATGGAGAAGCTGGACCTGCTGGTCGTCATCGACCCCTATCCGACGATGACGGCGGTGATGCAGGACCGCACCGACGGTGTCTACCTGCTGCCGGCGGCCACGCAGTTCGAGACCTACGGCTCGGTGACCGCCTCCAACCGCTCGCTGCAGTGGCGCGAGAAGGTCGTCGACCCGGTGTTCGAGAGCAGGCCGGACCACGAGATTCTCTACATGCTCGCGGAAAAGCTCGGCTTCGCCGACGAGTGCTTCAAGAACGTCCAGGTCAACGGCAAGGAGCCGCTGGTGGAGGACATGACCCGCGAGTTCAATCGCGGCATGTGGACCATCGGCTACACCGGGCAGTCGCCGGAGCGGCTGAAGCTGCACATGCAGCAGCAGCACACCTTCGACCGCACGACGCTGAAGGCGATCGGCGGCCCGGCCGACGGCGACTACTACGGCCTGCCGTGGCCGTGCTGGGGCACCGCGGCGATGAAGCACCCGGGCACGCCGGTGCTCTACGACACCTCGAAGCCGGTGGCCGAGGGCGGCCTGTGCTTCCGCGCCCGCTTCGGCGTGGAGCGCGACGGCCAGAACCTGCTGGCCGAGGGCAGCTATCCCGCGGGCTCGGAGATCAAGGACGGCTATCCCGAGTTCACCATGGCGATGCTGAAGAAGCTCGGCTGGGACAAGGACCTGACCGAGGAGGAACGCAGCACGATCGAGGCGATCGCCGGCGACAAGACGAACTGGAAGACCGACCTTTCGGGCGGCATCCAGCGCGTGGCGATCAAGCACGGCTGCGCCCCGTTCGGCAACGCCAAGGCCCGGACCGTGGTCTGGAACTTCCCCGACCCCGTGCCGGTGCACCGCGAGCCGCTGTATGCGCCGGATCGCGAGCTGGTGGCCAAGTATCCGACCTACGACGACCGGCGGATGTACCGTCTGCCGATCCTCTACAGCTCCATCCAGCAAGAGGACTTCACCCAGGACTTCCCGCTCATCCTCACCTCCGGCCGGCTGGTCGAGTACGAGGGCGGCGGCGAGGAGACCCGGTCGAACCCCTGGCTGGCCGAGCTGCAGCAGGACATGTTCGTCGAGATCAATCCCTATGACGCCAACGGCGTCGGGGCCAGGGACGGCCAGATGGTCTGGGTCCACAGCCCCGAGGGCGCGCGGATCAAGGTGAAGGCCATGGTCACCGAGCGTGTGGGCCGCGGCACGGTGTTCATGCCGTTCCACTTCGGCGGCTGGTGGATGGGCGAGTCGCAGCGCGACAAGTATCCCAAGGGCACCGACCCCTATGTGCTGGGCGAGGCGTCCAACACGGCGCAGACCTACGGCTACGATTCGGTCACCAACATGCAGGAGACCAAGGCCACGCTTTGCCGCGTCGAGGCGGCGTGAGACGGTCCGGGGAGATTTGACAGATGGCACGGATGAAATTTCTCTGCGACGCCGAGCGCTGCATCGAGTGCAACGCCTGCGTCACGGCTTGTAAGAACGAGCACGAGGTCCCCTGGGGCGTGAACCGTCGGCGCGTCGTCACGATCAACGACGGCAAGCCCGGCGAGCGCTCCATCTCGGTGGCCTGCATGCACTGCTCCGACGCGCCCTGCGTGGCGGTCTGTCCGGTGGACTGCTTCTACACCACGGACGAGGGCGTCGTGCTGTGGTCGAAGGATCTCTGCATCGGCTGCGGCTACTGCTTCTACGCCTGCCCGTTCGGGGCGCCGCAGTATCCGCAGGCCGGCAACTTCGGCTCGCGCGGCAAGATGGACAAGTGCACCTTCTGCGCCGGCGGACCGGAGGAGAACAACTCCTCCGACGAGTACGCGAAGTACGGCTCCAACCGCCTGGCCGAGGGCAAGCTGCCGCTCTGCGCCGAGATGTGCGCGACCAAGGCGCTCTTGGCCGGCGACGGCGACACCGTGGCGGACATCTACCGCGAGCGGATCGTCGCCCGCGGCTTCGGCTCCGGCGCCTGGGGCTGGGGCACGGCCTACAGCCAGAAGTCCGGGTCCTGAGCGGCGCGGCGGCCGCGGGTGTGTCCCCGCCGCCGCCGGGCTTGGGGTCGGCCGAGATCGGGGGCGGCGGGCATCAGCGCCGCCCCCGCTGCGCCTGGACGGTTGTCCCTGACAGTGGCGTGCGCCCGCGAACGGGAAAGGCGGGGACGAAGCCAAGGAGGCGAACGGACGGCATGAGCGGCACATCGAAGTTGCTGGCGCTCGCCCTGGCGGGCGCGGCGGCGGCGCTTTCGGGCTGTGACGAGAGCGAACAGGATCGGGTGCTCTATCACGAGAAGGGTGTCTATCAGGGCCAGCCGGACCAGCCGCTGAAACCCGAGGTGGTCGACGAGCTGCGGGGTCGTGCGAAGCGGCAGGCCGGATGAGCCTTTTCCATTTCTTTCAGCCGGAACGGGAGATGGCAGGGAGCATGCGCGCGAAGGACCAGCGGGCGACGGGCGTGCGGCCACGGCTTGCCTTTATTCACTGTCTCTGCGTCGTCCTGGCGCTCCTTGTGGCCGCGGCCGGAATCGCTCAGGCGGCGACGGAAGGCGCGGATGTCCGACCGCCCCAGGCGGCGGGTGGTCCCGGACCCACCGCCGGCAAGGTGCCGGGCGAGTCCCTGGGCAACACCTCGGATTCCGAAATCTGGCGCGGCATTCGCCGCGGGCTGCAGGGCTCGGTCTCGATTCCCGACAAGAAGCTGGGCGTCCTGGTCCAGAGCGAGGGCGAGAGCTGGCGGGCCATCCGCAACGGCCCCCTCACGCTCTATGGCTCCTGGCTGTTGCTGGCGGTGATCGCGCTGCTGGCGCTGTTCTTCGCCCTGCGCGGACGCGTGCGCATCGAGTCCGGCTGGAGCGGCGAAACGGTGGAGCGCTTCGGACCGGTGGACCGCTTCGCGCACTGGCTGACGGCCGTCAGCTTCATTGTCCTGGCGCTCACCGGGCTGAACCTGATGTATGGCAAGTACGTGCTGATGCCGGTGCTGGGGCCCTCGGCCTTCGCGGCCATCACCCAGGCCGGGAAGTACGCGCACAACTTCCTGGCCTTCTCCTTCATGCTCGGCATCGTGCTGATGTTCGTGCTCTGGGTGCGGCACAACATCCCCAATCGCTACGACCTGATCTGGATCGCCAAGGGCGGCGGGCTGTTCAGCTCCGGAAGCCATCCGCCCGCGGAGCGCTTCAACGCCGGACAAAAGGTCATCTTCTGGCTGGTGGTGTTGCTGGGCGTCTCGGTCAGCTTGTCGGGCCTGGCGCTGCTCTTCCCCTACGAGTTCGACTTCTTCTCCAAGACCTTCGCCATCGTCAACCTCTTCGGCGCGGAGCTGCCGACCGATCTGGCGCCGCTGCAGGAACAGCAGCTCAACCAGGTGTGGCATGCCATCGTGGCCCTGGTGATGATCGCGGTGATCCTGGCGCACATCTATATCGGCAGCATCGGGATGGAAGGCGCCTTCGCCGCCATGGGATCGGGCCAGGTGGACGCCAACTGGGCGCGCGAGCATCATTCGGTCTGGTACGCGCGGGTGACCGGCCAGCCCATCCCCGAGCACCACGGACATCCCAACGTGTGAAACGGCGGGGCGGCATGACGAGGCGCAAGGTCGTGGCAGCGATAGGTCGGGCGCTCCCGGCGCTGGCGGCCGTGGCCCTGGTCGCGGCGCTCTGGCCTGGCGTCGACCCCGCGCGCGCCGCCGATCGCGAGGCCGTGGCGGCGCGCCTGGGCGAGGCTTTCAATGCCGAGGTGCTGAGGATCGAGGACGGCGAGGTCGCCGGCCAGCCGGTCTGGCTGGTGACCCTGATGCGCGAGGGCGGCAACGACAACGCCGCCTTCAAGGTGGACACCATCGCCGTCGACCCGAAGACCGGGGAGCCACTGCGGGGCGTCTTGCCGAATGGACGAGGCGGCCTGTCGACGGCCCGCACCGGCCTGACGGAGAAGCGGCCGGCGGTGCTGCGCGACCGCCCCTGGCGATGACGACCGGAGGGGCGATAGCTCGCGGCGTGGCCGGCTTCGTCCTGGCGGTTGGCCTGGTTGCGGTCGGGGCACGGGCGGAGATGGCCGGCCACGGCGGCTTCGTGAAGGGCGTCGCCGTCTCGCCCGACGGCCGGCAGGTGCTGACCGCCAGCTTCGACTACACGCTGCGTCTCTGGGACCTGGCCGGCCAGACCGTCGAAAGGACGCTGGAGGGCCACCGGGCGGCGGTGAACGACGCGGCCTTCCTGCCCGATGGCCGCCGCGCCCTTTCCGCCGCGGACGACGGCACGGTGCGCCTCTGGAATCTGGAGAGCGGCGCCGTCGCGCATGTTTTCGACGGCCATGCGGGCAAGGTGGCGGCGGTCGCCGTGGGGTCGGACGGCCGGCGCGCCGCCTCGGCCGGCTGGGATCGCACGGTCCGGGTCTATGATCTGACGAGCCGCCGGGAGGTCCAGGTGCTCGAAAGCCATGATGGCAACGTCAACGACGTCGCCTTCACGCCCGACGGCGCGCGGCTGCTGAGCGGCGGGTACGGCGGCGTCGCCATCCTCTGGCGACTGCGCGACGGCACGCAGCTCCGCGAGCTGAAGGGCCATGCCCTCGGCATCAACGCCGTCGCCGTCATGCCCGACGGCCGCCACGCGCTCACCAGCGGCGTGGACGAAAGCGTGCGCCTCTGGGATCTCGACAGCGGCGAGATGCTGGCCATCCTGACCGGCCACGACGGGCCCGTGGGTCCGCTGGCCGTGTCGCCGGACGGGCGGCTGGCGGCTTCGGGCGGGGTCGATGGCATGATCCGGATCTATGACCTTCACCGGCAGGACACGGCGCTGGTGCTGCCGGGGCATCCGGAGCCGGTGTGGGCGCTCGCCTTCACCCCGGACGGCCGCCACCTGGTGTCGGGCGGGGCGGACAACGTCGCGCGGGTCTGGAATCTCGAAACCGGCGCGGAAGTGGGCGTAAAGCGCGCGCGTCGGCGCGTCGCCGGCCTGCCCGAGCCGAACAGCCGGGGCGCCAGGCAGTTCCGCAAGTGCGCGGTCTGCCATACCCTGGGACCCGACGGCGGCAACCGCGCCGGCCCCACGCTGTACAGGCTGTTCGGGCGCGAGGCGGGCTCGCTGCCGGACTACACCTATTCCAAGGCGTTGCGGGAGAGCGATATCGTGTGGACGGAGGAAACCGTGAGCGAACTCTTCGGCAAGGGGCCGCATCGCGTGACACCGGGCTCGAAGATGCCTCTGCAACGCATGCCGAGCGCCGCCGACCGCGCGGCGCTGATCGCCTATCTGAAGCGTCATACCCGGCCGCGTGGCGACAACGCGCGCCGGCCGGAAACGGAGCAGGAGACCTCGCCATGAAAGCCTTCATCGTCGCCGTGGTCGCCGCGATCGGAATTGCCGTCCTGGCCGGGGTGGTTCTCAACGTCACCGGCCAGACCTCCGGCCAGAAGTTCGCCAGCGAGGCGGTGCGGCTGGAGTAGGCCGCGCCGACAGGAGACCCGCATGGCGGAGAAGCGCCTGCTGCTCGTCGCCCACGCGCCCTCGCCGAACACGCGCAAGCTGCGCGACGCCGTGCTGCGCGGGGCGCGGGCCGAGGAGATCGAGAACGTCGAGGCCATCTGGAAGCCGCCCCTGGACGCCGGGCCGGAGGACGTGCTGGCCGCCGACGCCATCATCCTCGGCACCACCGAGAACCTGGGCTACATGAGCGGCGCGCTGAAGGACTTCTTCGACCGCAGCTACTACCCCTGCCTGGAAAAGACCGAGGGCCTGCCCTATGCCCTGTACGTCCGCGCCGGCCAGGACGGCACCGGCACGCGCCGTGGCGTGGAGACCATCGTCACCGGCCTGCGCTGGCGCGCCGTCCAGGACCCCCTGATCTGCCGCGGCGAATGGCAGGACTCCTTTGTCGACCAGTGCGAGGAACTGGGCATGTACGTGGCGGCGGGACTGGATGCCGGGGTGATATAGTTGGTTCCAGCGACCGCGATGGTCACCGTCACCGTAGGGCAGCACGGAGGCGTAGGGCAGGCTTCAGCCTGCCGTTGACGGCCGAGGGCTCCAACTTGGCACGCCGAAGCTTGCCCTACGTGGCCGAGGCGGAAATTTTGGAGGGCGCGGCCGGGAACCGCGCCCCCGATGTGGCCCGCGCGCCGACGCCTACTCCGCCGCCACGGCCTCCGTGCCGGCAACGTGTTCCACCTTGGCGGCGCAGTACTTGAACTCCGGGATCTTGCCGTAGGGGTCGAGCTGCGGGTTGGTCAGCACGTTGGCCGCCGCCTCGGCGTAGGCGAAGGGGATGAACACCATGCCCTGGGCGACGTCGCGGTCGGCGCGGACCTTCAGCTCGATCGCGCCGCGCCGCGTGGTCACGCGCACGGTGTCGCCCGGACGCCAGCCGCGCAGCTTCAGCTCGCGCGGGTTCATCGAGGCCACCGCCTCCGGCTCCAGGTGGTCCAGGACCCGCGCGCGTCGCGTCATGGCCCCGGTGTGCCAGTGTTCGAGCTGGCGTCCCGTGGTCAGCACCATCGGATAGTCGTCGTCCGGCACCTCGTCGGGCGGCACCAGGTCCACCGCGCGCATGCGGCCGCGGCCGTCGGCGGTGGGGAAACCGTCGCCGTAGAGGATCTCGTTGCCCGGCCTGTCGGGCGCGTCGCAGGGATAGGTGACGGAGTCCTCCCGCTCCAGCCGTTCCCAGGTGATGTTCTTCAGCGAGGGCATGACCTGCGCCATCTCGCGGTAGACCTCGGAGATGTCGGCGTAGGTCCAGTCCAGGCCGATGCGCCGGGCGATCTCCTGGATCAGCTCCCAGTCCTGGCGCGCCTGGCCGGGCAGCTTGAGCGCGGGGCGGCCCATCTGGACCTGGCGGTTGGTGTTGGTGTAGGTGCCGGGCTTCTCCTGCTGCGCGCTGGCCGGCAGGACGACGTCGGCGTGCCAGGCGGTCTCCGTCAGGAAGATTTCCTGCACCACCAGGTGCTCCAGCTTCGCCAGCGCCTCCCGGGCATGCGTCTGGTCGGGGTCGGACATCGCGGGATTCTCGCCCATGATGTACATGCCCTTGATCTGGCCGTCGTGGATGGCGTTGACGATCTCCACCACGGTCAGGCCCTTCTGGCCGTCCAGCCTGGCGCCCCAGAAGTCCTCGAACTTCTTCTGGAAGTCGGCGTTGGTGACCGGCTGGTAGTCCGGATAGACCATCGGGATCAGCCCGGCGTCGGAGGCGCCCTGCACGTTGTTCTGCCCGCGCAGCGGGTGCAGCCCGGTGCCGGGGCGGCCGACATGGCCGGTCGCCAGCGCCAGGTTGATCAGCGAGCGGGCGTTGTCGGTGCCGTGCACGTGCTGGCTGATGCCCATGCCCCAGAAGATGATCGAGGCGCGCGAGGAGGCGTAGGTGCGCGCCGTGTCGCGGATGGTCTCGGCGTCGATGCCGCAGACCTCGGCCATGGCCTCCGGCGGGAAGCCCTTCACCTTCTCGCGCAGATCGTCCAGTCCCTCGGCGTGGGCCTGGATGTACTGCGTGTCCTCCAGCCCCTCGTCGAAGATGACGTGCAGCACGGCATTCAGCAGCGCCACGTCGCTGCCCGGCTTGAACTGGAGGTACTTGTAGGCGTAGCGGCCGAGCTGCTGGTTGTAGCGCGGGTCGATGACGATCAGCTTGGTGCCGTTCTTCGCCGCCTGCTTGAAGAAGCTGGAGGCGACGGGGTGGTTCTCGGTCGGCCGGGCGCCGATGACGATGACGCACTCCGCGTCCTTCACGGCGTTGAAGGGGGCGGTGACGCCGCCGGTGCCGATGTTCTCCATCATCGCCGCCACCGAGGAGGCGTGGCAGAGCCGCGTGCAGTGGTCGACGTTGTTGGTGCCGAAGCCCACGCGCACCAGCTTCTGGAAGAGGTAGGCCTCCTCGTTGGTGCCCTTGGCCGAGCCGAAGCCGGCCAGGGCCGCGCCGCCGTCGCGCTCGCGGATGGTCTTCAGCCCCTCGGCCGCCTTCGCCAGCGCCTCTTCCCAGGTGGCCTCGCGGAAGTGGGTCCAGGGGTTCGCCGGGTCGACCTGGATGTCGCCGTGCTTGGGCGCGTCCTCGCGGCGGACCAGCGGCACCGTCAGGCGGTGGGGATGGCGGCTGTAGTCGTTGCCGTAGCGCCCCTTGACGCACAGCCGCTTCTCGTTGGCCGGGCCGTCGCGTCCCTCGACGTTCAGGACGCGGTCGTCCTTGATGTGGTAGCGCACCAGGCAGCCGACGCCGCAGTAGGGGCAGACGCTGTCCACCGAATAGTCCGGCCACTCGGTGCGGGTCTGCGTCGCCATGTCCAGCAGGCTGGCCGACATCAGCGCGCCGGTGGGGCAGGCCTGCACGCACTCGCCGCAGGCCACGCAGGTGCTCTCGCCCATGGGATCGTCGAAGTCGAAGACCACCTTCGAACCGGCGCCGCGATAGGCCATGCCGATGACGTCGTTGACCTGGACCTCGCGGCAGGCGCGCACGCAGAGGTTGCAGTTGATGCAGGCGTCCAGGTTCACCGCCATCGCCGGGTGGCTGGTGTCGGGACCCCACTTCTCGGCCGCCGGGAAGCGGCTGTCCTGGAGGCCGATCCTGTCGGTCCAGTGCCAGAACGCGGAGTCGGGGTCGTGCGAGGTGTCGCGCTTGGGCTGGTCGGCCAGCAGCAGTTCGAACACCATCTCGCGCGACTTCTTCGCGCGCTCGCTGGCCGACTTGACCTTCATCCCCTCGCTGGGCTTGCGGATGCAGGAGGCGGCCAGGACCCGCTCGCCCTCCACCTCCACCATGCAGGCCCGGCAGTTGCCGTCGGGGCGGTAGCCCGGCTCCGGCCGGTGGCAGAGGTGCGGAATTTCGACGCCCTCGCGCCGCGCCACGGTCCAGATGGTTTCGCCGGGCGCGGCCTCGACCTCGCGGCCGTCGAGCTCGAAGCGGATCTTGTCGTTCATCGGAGGTCCTCCGGGAAAAACTTCAGCACGCAGTCGATCGGGTTGGGCGCCGCCTGGCCCAGGCCGCAGATCGAGGCGTCGCGCATGACCTTGGAGAGATCGCCCAGCAGCGCCGGGTCCCAGGTGCCGGCTTCCAGCAGCTTCACCGTCTTCTCGGTGCCGTTGCGGCAGGGCGTGCACTGCCCGCAGCTCTCGTCCTCGAAAAAGCGCATCAGGTTGAGCGCCGCGGCCTTGACGTCGTCCTGGTCGCTCAGGACCACGATGGCGCCGGAGCCCAGGAAGCAGCCGTATTCGTCCAGCGTGCCGAAATCCAGCGGGATGTCGGCCATCGAGGCGGGCAGGATGCCGCCCGAGGCGCCGCCCGGCAGATAGGCCTTCAGCACGTGGCCCTCGGCCATGCCGCCGCAATACTCGTCCACCAGCTCGCGCAGCGTGATGCCGGCGGGCGCGCGCTTGACGCCGGGCTCGCGCACCCGGCCGGAGACCGAGAACAGCCGCAGGCCCTGCCGGTCGTGGCGGCCCTGGCCGGCGAACCACTCGGGACCCCGCTCGACGATGTCGCGCACCCAGTACATCGTTTCGACGTTGTTGGTCAGCGTGGGCAGGCCCCAGAGCCCGACCTCGGCGGCGAAGGGCGGCTTGTGCCGCGGCAGGCCGCGCTTGCCCTCGATCGACTCCAGCATCGCCGACTCCTCGCCGCAGATGTAGGCCCCGGCCCCGCGGCGCAGGTAGACCTTGCAGCCGCCGGTCAGGCCCTCGGCGTTCAGGCGCGCCAGCTCCTTTTCCAGGATGTGGTAGCACTGCGGGTATTCGTCGCGCAGGTAGATGTAGCAGGCCTCGGCCGCCACCGCCCAGGCGCCGAGCAGCGTGCCCTCCAGGAAGCGGTGCGGGTCCTTTTCCAGGATCCAGCGGTCCTTGAAGGTGCCGGGCTCGCCCTCGTCGGCGTTGATGGCGACATAGCGCGGATGCTTCTGCTTGCGCACGATGCCCCACTTCATGCCGGTGGGGAAGCCGGCGCCGCCCAGGCCGCGCAGCTTGGCGTCGGACAGCGTCTGGACGATGTCCTCGGCCTGGCGCTCGCCCTTCAGGCAGGCGCGCAGCAGGGCATAGCCGCCCTCGGCGACGTAGGCGTCGTAGTCGGTGTAGGCGGGAATCGCCGGCGCCGTCCGACCGCCCTTGGCCGCCGCCGCCAGGCTGTCCAGGTCGGCGTGGTCGACAAAGGCGTGGCCCACCTCCGCCACCGGGGCGCAGGCGCAGCGACCCATGCAGGGCGCGCGCACCACCCGCACGTTCTCGCCCACGGCGGCGGGAAGCTGGTCCAGCAGCGTCTGCGCGCCGTTCATCTCGCAGGTGATGCTGTCGCACACCCGCACCGTCAGCGGCGGCGGCGGCGCCTCGTCGTCCAGCACGATGTCGAAGTGGGCGTAGAACGACGCGACCTCGTAGACCACCGCCAGGGGCAGGCGCATTTCCGCCGCCAGCGCTTCCAGGTGACGGGCCGACAGGTGGCCGCGGGCGTCCTGAATGACGTGCAGGTTCTCGATCAGCCAGTCGCGCGCGCGCGGCCGGTCGCCCAGCAGCGCCCGCACCTCCTCGCGCGCCTGCGCGTCGGGCTGTCGGCCCTTGGGCGTCGGCGGCGCGTGGCGCCGGCCGGAGCCGGGATGAATCATGCGGTCCAGCGGTCGCTGGGGCGTGCTGTTGCCGTCGGCCATGGCGGGGCATCCCGTCCTGTCAGTTCCGTTCGCACGGGCGCGGAAGGCCGTCACGCCCGGTCCGCGCCGACGACCTCCAGGGTCACGTGCTCGATATTGATGAGCTGCTTGCCCATGTTCTCGAAGTTCACGGTCACGCGATTGCCGACAACCGACTGCACCTGTCCCAACCCCCATTCCGGCGCCTGGGGATTCCGGACCAGCACGCCCGGCGCCAGTTCCCGCGTCATGGGCCGTCCCTTCGCGTCGGCGCGGAGTTTAGGCGCCCCCGGCTGTGCCTCAAAAGACTCAAAGCGACACCCTTGGCGGTTCCAGCGACACAGCGAAACGATGGCCTCACGCCGGTTGAGCCTTTATTCTGGCGGCAAGGCCATTTGGCCGGGGGGCAATGGAAGAGGCTCATGAATCTCTCGCTCGATCTGCGCGTCGTGGAGCTGCTCGCCTCGCGACTCTGTCATGATCTCGTCAGCCCGATCAGCGCCGTCAACAATGGAATAGAACTGCTCGAAGAGGATCCCGACCCCGATCTGCTGGGCGACGCCGTGCGGCTGGCCAGGAACTCGGCGCAGCAGGCCTCGGCGGTGGTGCAGTTCTATCGTCTGGCCTACGGCCGCGGCGGACGGCGCCTGGACGCTCATCCGTCGGAGCTTCGGGACCTCGTCACGGACTACCTCGCCCCGCACAAGACCCGGCTTGACTGGCAGGTGGAAACGCTCGGCGAGGAGGCGCCGATCGGCAGCGGCAAGCTGCTGCTGAACATGGTCGCGCTGGGCGTGGAGATGCTGCCGCGCGGCGGCACGATCACGGTCGCCGCCAGGGCCGCCTCGGGCCTCGACGTGCAGGTGGCGGCCCGCGGCCCGCGCGCGCGCCTGGCGGCGGAGACCCAGGAGGCCCTGGACCCGACGGCGGACCCGGACGCGCTGACCCCGCGCACGGTGCAGGCCTACTTCACCGTGACGCTGGCGCGCGCGGTCGGTGGCGCCTTGGCGGTGCGGCCGGGCGAGGACGAGGTGGTGCTGCACGCCGCCGGCGGAGAGGGCTAGTCCGGCCTGCCGGCGGCGGCCGCGGGATCGGCGGGCGGTTCGCCGTCATCCCCGGCTTGCTCCTGCTCGTACTCGGCATAGACCTCCTCCGCGGCGGCGGTGGCGAAGGGGGAGGCGCGCGCCGGCACCGGCACGTAGGGACCCTGCGCCTCGGCCGGCGGCGTGGCCCGGCGGGTCATCCGCCAGATCGCGAAGCCGCCGATCACGCCGTGGACCAGGGCCAGCCACCAGAAGAATCCCGGCGGGCCGAAAAGGTCCATCACCCAGCCGGCGATCGAGGGGCCGAGGATCGCGCCGATACCATTCAGCATCACCAGGCCGCTGCTGGCGGCGACGACCTGGTCGCGCTCCAGGTGGTCGTTGGTGTAGGCCACGCACAGCGAATACAGCGTCAGCGTCATGCCGCCGAAAGCGAAAGCGGCGACAAGCAGCCACGCATCGGCCGCGTTCGCGGCCTGATCGGCCAGAAGGGCCGTCGCCGTGGCGGCCAGGGTCACGGCCGTGATCACCATGCGGCGGTCGAGGTGGTCGGACAGCCGGCCGATCGGCCACTGGAAGGCGGCCCCGCCGGCGATCAGCAGGGTCATGAACAGCGAGATCTCCGCCACGGTAAGCCCCGATTCGCGGGCAAAGACCGCGCCCATGGCGAACACGGCGCCGTTGGCGACCCCGGTCAGCAGCGTGCCCACGGTCCCCAGCGGCGAAACGCGGTAGAGCGCCAGAATGCCCACCGGCCGCGGCGCGCCCTCCGCGGGCGCGCGCACCGCACTGAGGAGGATGGGAATCGCGGCGAAGGAGATGATCACCGAGACCAGGATGAACAGATCGAATCCGCCCGGATCGGCCAGGTTCAGGCTGAGCTGACCGCTGCCCAGGCCAAGGTAGGAAACCACCATGTAGACCGACAGCAGCCGCCCGCGCGTCTCGTTCGAGGTGCGCTCGTTCAGCCAGCTTTCCGCCACGACGTAGAGCCCGGCATAGGACAGCCCGGTGACGAAGCGCATCAGCCCCCAGACGCCCGGACTGACGAAAAGGCTGTGCAGCAGGATGGCGATCGAGGCGAGCGAGGCCAGGGCGGCGAAGGTGCGGATGTGGCCGACCCGCCGCACCGCCCGCGGCGTCCAGGTGGAGCCGGCGAGGAAGCCGACGAAATAGCCCGACATGACCAGGCCCGTCAGACCGTTGCCGAAGCCTTCCTCGGCGGCGCGCACGCCCAGCAGGCTGCTTTGCAGGCCGTTGCCGACCATCAGCAGCCCGATGCCGAACAGCAGCGCCCAGGAGCCCTCGGCCGCCCACAGCGTGGCATTGCTGCGCGCGAGGCTCTCGAACTTCTGCGCCACCGGCATCGTATCTCTCCCTCGCGGCCGGGTGGGATCGT
This sequence comes from uncultured Rhodovibrionaceae bacterium, assembly GCA_964561005.1. Taxonomy (GTDB): domain Bacteria; phylum Pseudomonadota; class Alphaproteobacteria; order Kiloniellales; family Rhodovibrionaceae; genus CAZLNO01. Next base: position 18,689 of record CAZLNO010000025.1, read on the forward strand.
CCGTTGCTCGATTGCGCCGTCGGCGGCGCGGCTTCGGTTGTCGGGAAGTCCTGCGTCCCCTGTACGCCCGCGCGACGGCACCGGGGAAGCGAGGAATTTTCATGGCTGGGATCGGGAAATCCGATCGCGCCCGCATGCGGGCGCGTCCAAACCGTCTCTGCAAATGATTTGCAATTGCACATCTTCGGCATCCCCGTTATAGTCTGCTTCGCGATGTGCCGACGGTCCTGGACCGGCGGGCATCGATCTCTCCTGTCACGCACTTCACCCCGCCGTGGTCCGCCACGGCGGGTTTTTTTCGTCCTCGTCGCGGGTGCGAGGTCGCGGCGGGGTGGCTTGCAAATGCTAATGATTTGCAATATCACATTACCGAGGCAAGAAGGATGCGGCACCCGCCCGCGTGCCTTGGAGGTCCGGGCGGGCGCCGCGCGATCACGCGAAACGGAGGAGGCGACAATGCGTGCAACCCTGGCGGCCCTTCCGGCCGCGATGGTGTTGGCCTTGACCGGATGGTCGGCGGACGCCGCGGCGGACGAGGCGGTGAACATCTACTCGGCGCGCCACTATCAGACGGACAGACAGCTCTATGCCGAGTTCACCGAGCGCACCGGTATCGAGGTGAACCGCATCCAGGGCAAGAGCGACGCGCTGATCCAGCGGATCAAGAGCGAGGGGCGGAACACGCCGGCCGACATCCTGATCACCGTCGATGCCGGGCGGCTCTGGCGCGCGGAGCAGGCCGGCATCCTGACGGGTGTCGAATCCGACGTGCTGGCCGAGCGCGTTCCGGCGAACTTTCGGCATCCCGAGGGCAAATGGTTCGGCTATTCCGCGCGGGCCCGCATCATCTTTTACGACAAGGCCCGCTATGACTCGCCGCCGGTGACGACCTACGAGGGTCTGGCCGACGAGAAGCTGGAGGGCGAGGTCTGCATCCGCTCCAGCAGCAACGTCTACAACCAGTCGCTGCTGGCCAGCCTGATCGCCCACCACGGCGCCGGGGCCGCCGAGGACTGGGCCGCCGGCGTGGTCGCCAACTTCGCGCGCGAGCCCGAGGGCGGCGACACCGACCAGATCCTGGGCGTGGCCGCGGGCGAGTGCGGCGTGGCGGTCGCCAACCACTACTACTACGTCCGCCTGCTGCAGAACGATCCCGAGGCGGTCGAGGACGTCGGCGCGGTCTTTCCCAACCAGGACGGTCGCGGCGCGCACGTCAACATCTCGGGCGCGGGCGTCGTGGCGAACGGCCCGAACCCGGACAACGCCGTGCGCTTCCTGGAATTCCTGGCGAGCGACTTCGCCCAGCGCTATTACGCCGACGGCAACAACGAGTATCCCACGGTGCCGGGCGTAACGCCGAACACCAAGCTGGAGGCGCTCGGCGACTTCAAGATCGACGACATCAACGTTGCGGTCTATGGCGAGAACCAGCCGCAGGCGCAGATGATCTTCGACCGCGTCGGCTGGAAGTAGACAGGCGACTCAAGTCGTGGCGCCGGGGCGGCGGCCGCCAGCTCGCGGCCGTCGCCCCGGCTCGTGATCCGTTTGGTCGCGGCGGCGTAAAACGCAGAACATCACCCATGCATCGGGAGAGGGTCAGATGCTTGGCTTTGTCGTCGCCGTTCGACTGTTTCGCGTGCTCGTCGCCTGTCTCGTCGCCGACTTCCTGCGCGCCCGGATGAATAAGGCGCTGCTGCGGAGCTAGGCCCGAGGGACAAGGAACTGACGTCATTGAAGACGCTGGGCGCGGCGCCGGTCGCGCCTTTTTCTTGCCCAAAGCACCGCCTCGCATTGCTTGCCGAAGCGCCCGCCTCGATTTCCTCCGTTCTAATGTCAATCTATCCAATATCAATTTCAACAAGAACGGAAACCAGTATGCGACCAAAAGAACAGGAAATTGAACTTGAGTTTTTCATAGGCGTTTTGTACGATTTGCAGGCGCGGCTGTTCAAGTAATCTTGCAGGCGGATGGAAATTCCGTCATGGGAAACTTGTGTCGAAGGCCGCGGAACATGGCTCATGGAACAAAACCAACCTAAGGAGGAAGCCATGCGTGTGCGGATCTGGGCGGTCGCGGCGGTCGCGGCCCTGATGCTGCCCGGCGGCGTCGCGTCGGCGCAGGAAGAGGACGAGAAATCGGCCGAGTCCTAAATGGAGAAGATGCGCGGCGGCGGCGACTTTCCGCGGGCCAAGACGGCCATCCGGCTGATCCAGCGCGAGGCGGAGATCGGCAACTTCGGCCCGCTGGACCCGGTCATCGTCATCCCGACGACGCCGCGCTACCTGGTCACCTACATGAACTCGCAGACGGGCGGCAGCATCCGCTCGGCCACGGTGGTGTCGGTGACCAATCAGACCACCACGACCTGCCGGGTCGCGGTCTCCTACTTCAAGGGCTTCACCAACGACTCGAACCCTGTGTGCTCGACCAGCTTCAGCATCCCCTCGCGGTTCACCGTGGATTACTGCTCGCGGAACCTTCCGGGGACGCTGACGACCTGCAGCCCGCCGCTGACCTTCGACGAGGGCCGGGCGATCGTGGCCTCCACCTGCCGTGACATCGGCGTCAGCGCCCGCGTGTATTACACCTCGGGCGACGCCGACAATCGGGTGGACGCGATCACGGACTCCAAGATCGTGCATTACGGCCAGCGCAACAACGGCGATTGATGCACCGCGAGGCGCTGCGCCGCCACGGGTGGAGACCCCCGGCGCAGCGCCTGTCTGCAAGGGTTACGCGAAATAGGCCATGCCCAGCGCGATGGCGAGGTAGCGCGCCGCCTTGCCGAGGGTGACGAGCAGCAGGAAGGCGCCGAGCGGCGCGCGCAGCACGCCGGCGACGATGGTCAGCGGGTCGCCCAGCCAGGGCGTCCAGGCCAGCAGCAGCGACCAGATCCCCCAGCGGCGATACCATCGCTCGGCCCGCAGATAAGCCTCCTCGCGCACCGGGAACCAGGGCCGGTCCTTGAACTGCTCGATGAACAGGCCCAGCAGCCGGTTCACCACGGCGCCCAGCACGTTGCCCACGGTCGCCACGACGACCAGCGGCAACCACGGCCACCCCTCGGCCAGCAGCGCCACCAGCACCACCTCCGACTGGAACGGCACAACGGTCGCGGCGAGGAAGGCACTGAGGAAGAGTCCGCCATAGGCGGCAAGGTCGGGCATGAGCAGCAGCGTCGCCAGGCGCCAGCGAGATGATGCGAGTCGATGGTGCGGGCGGGGGGACTCGAACCCCCACTCCTCTCGGACCGGGATTTTAAGTCCCGTGCGTCTACCGATTCCGCCACGCCCGCGACTCCGCTTACGCTCGCTATATAGCAGGCGAGGGCGCAGGTTTCGAAGGGGCAGGGGCGATATGGTATCCGTCCGGCACGGCGCATTCAGGAGGGGCCGCATGTCGGACGAGGGGATCCCGCGCCGGATCGTCGGCTTCCACAGGGACGAGGAAGGCCACTGGGTGGCCGAGCTGGACTGCGGCCACGGCCGCCACGTGCGCCACGACCCGCCCTGGCAGCTTCGCGAGTGGACGCAGACCGCCGCGGGCCGCCGGGCCCGCCTGGGCGAGGTCCTGCGCTGCCGCAAGTGTCTCGACGAGGAAGCTTAGGACGGTTGCCCCACCGGCGCCGCCGAGCAGCCCGGAGTCGCCCTTAAGTCGGCTGCGGCGTGGGCTCCCAGCCGCCATCCTTGTCGGGCTTGCGGCCCTGCCCGGCCTCGGGGACCGAAGCCGATGGCCTGGTCGACCTGGTGCCGTGCCCCGCGGTGCCGTCGCGGCCGGCGCCGGGGTCGTGGCCGGCCAGCACCGCCTGAACCTCGCTGGCGCTCAGGCTCTCGTACTCCAGCAGGCCGCGCGCCAGACGATGCAGGTCGTCGATGTGCTCGGTCAGCACCTTGCGCGCCAGGCCCTCCTGGTCGTCGACGATGCGCTTGACCTCCTCGTCGATCAGCCGGGCGGTGTGCTCGCTCACCTGACTCTCGCGGGTGAGCTGGTCGCCCAGGAAGACCTCCTGGTCGTTGCCGGCATAGCGCAGCGGGCCGAGTCGGTCGCTCATGCCCCATTCGGTGACCATGCGCTGGGCCAGCTCGGTCGCCTTCTTGATGTCGTCGCTGGCGCCGGTGGTCACGTCCTCGCCGCCATAGACGAGCTCCTCGGCCACGCGGCCGCCGAACATCATCGCCAGACGCGCCAGGATCTCGTTCTTCTGATAGCCGTAACGGTCCTTCTCCGGCAGCGCCATGGTCACGCCCATCGCCTGGCCGCGCGGGATGATGGTGATCTTGTGCAGCGGGTCGTTGCCCTTGACGAACAGGCTGATCAGGGCGTGGCCGGCCTCGTGGTAGGCGGTGCGCTCCTTCTCCGCCTCGTCCATCACGATCGAGCGCTTCTCCGCGCCCATCAGCACCTTGTCCTTGGCGCTCTCGAAGTCCTTCTGGGTCACCACGCGCTTGGTCGCCCGCGCGGCGATCAGCGCCGCCTCGTTGACCAGGTTCGCCAGATCCGCCCCCGAAAAGCCCGGCGTGCCGCGCGCGATCGTCTTCAGCTCGACGTCCGGCGCCAGCGGCATGTTGCGGGTGTGCACCTTCAGGATCTGCTCGCGGCCCAGCACGTCGGGGTTCGGCACCACCACCTGGCGGTCGAAGCGGCCGGGGCGCAGCAGCGCGGGGTCCAGCACGTCGGGGCGGTTGGTGGCGGCCACCAGGATGACGCCCTCGTTCTTCTCGAAGCCGTCCATTTCGGTGAGGAGCTGGTTCAGCGTCTGCTCGCGCTCGTCGTTGCCGCCGCCCAGGCCGGCGCCGCGCTTGCGGCCCAGGGCGTCCAGCTCGTCGATGAAGACGATGCAGGGCGCGTTCTTCTTCGCCTGCTGGAAGAGGTCGCGCACGCGGCTGGCGCCGACGCCGACGAACATCTCGATGAAGTTGGAGCCCGAGATGGTGAAGAAGGGCACGTTCGCCTCGCCGGCGATGGCGCGGGCCAGCAGCGTCTTGCCGCTGCCCGGCGGGCCGACCAGCAGCATGCCGTGCGGGATCTCGCCGCCCAGGCGCTCGAACTTCTGCGGGTCGCGCAGGTAGTCGACGATCTCCTCCAGCTCCTGCTTGGCCTCGTCGATGCCGGCGACGTCGGCGAAGGTGGCCTTCCGGCTGTCCTCGTTCAGCAGCTTGGCCTGCGACTTGCCGAACTGCATGGCGCCGCCCATGCCCTGGCGCGCGCGGCTCATGAAGTAGATCACCACGGCGATCAGCAACAGCATGGGGAACCACGACAGCAGCACCTGCCACACCGTCGTGCCCTCTTCCACCGGCTCGACCTGGATTCGCACGTCGTGCTGACGCAGCTTGTCGACCGGGTTCGCGCTTTCCGGGGCGAAGCTGTGGAACCGCGTGCCGTCAGCCAGCGTGCCACGGATCTCGCCGCCATGGACGTTGACCTGATTGACCTCGCCGGCCTCCACCTTCGACAGGAAGGCGCTGTAGCTCAGCTCGTTGCCGGTCTTCGGCTCGCCGAACCCCTGGCTGAGAGAGAGGAACATGACGACGATGATGCCCAGGACGATCCAGGGGAGAAACTTTCGGAAGCGATCGGACATGTCGGTGCTCGAAAACTCCTTCTTGGGGATCGGGCGCCGCCCCGGCCGGGCTGCGCAAGCCAGTCCACGCGAGAGTGGCCCACCCTGTCGGCGGGTCAAGCCCCGGCAGGTCGACTCCGGCCCCGCCGGGCATGGCGGCCGCCGGGCCGGCCTCCCTCAGTATCGGCACTGCCCGCCGGTGAAGAAGACCTGACGGCGCTGCGCTGGCCGGGTCGCCTTGCGATGGCCGCGCGCCGCGGTTCGATGGGCCTTGTCGCGATTGGCGCGGTGCCGAACTTTCATGGCACACCCTCCAGACGACGGCAACTTCCGCTGTGGCAGTCGGCCAAAGCGCCCGAAACAGGCCTCACACCCGGCTAGGTGGCCCCGTCGGCCGTCTCATGCAAGGCAAGGGCGGCCCTCACGCGGTACTCATGCATCTGTGATTTTCAGAACCGCGCATGCGATGGTATATGTCGATTGACTAAACTTTGAGGTTAAAGTTGGTCTGCGCGCATAGGGAAAACGCCCGAGTGGCAAGGGCCTTCCCCCTGTGATAGGGAGCGGGGCGCGTGGAGATCGAAATCGACTGGCGGTTAGGTTGACGGCCGCACCCCACTTCCCCCGTCGCTGTACCCGCCAGTCGATCGCCGGGCCGCCCAACTCACCCCAGAATGGGCGGTCCGGCACCCCTCCCGCTCGTCGGTCCGTTATCCTCCCGCCGATCGACCCGGACTGGTCAATGCCGCCGCGATCTGGCATCACGACGTTTCGCGCGGCGGGTGGCGTCGTGCGCACCCCCGGAATCCGGCGGAGGGAGGATCGCGGTCATGGCGGGACGTCTGGAGGACAAGGTGGCGCTGGTCGTCGGCGCCGGGTCGTCGGGACCCGGCTGGGGTAACGGCAAGGCGACGGCGGTTCTCTTCGCGCGCGAGGGCGCCCGGGTCGCCTGCGTCGATCTGAAGCAGGCCGCGGCCGAGGAGACGGCGGGGCTGATCCGCGACGAGGGTCACGACGCCTTGGCGATCGCCGCCGACGTGAGCCGGCACGACGAGGTCAAGCGCCTGGTGGACGAGACACTGGCGCGCTTCGGCCGGATCGACGTGCTTCAGAACAACGTCGGCATCGTCGAGGTGGGCGGCCCGGTGGAGGCCAGCGAGGAGTCCTGGGACCGCGTGATGGACGTCAACCTCAAGTCCATGTTCCTGACCTGCAAGCATGTGCTGCCCGTCATGGAACGCCAGGGCGGGGGCGCCGTCGTGAACGTTTCCTCGATCGCCGGCATCCGCTGGACCGGCGTTCCCTACATCTCCTATTCGGCCAGCAAGGCCGGCGTGCTGCAGTTCACGCGCTCGGTCGCGATCCAGTACGCCAAGGCGGGCATCCGGGCCAATTCCATTCTGCCGGGCCTGATGAACACCCCGATGATCGTGGAGCCGCTGAAGGACGTCTACGCGGAGGGCGATGTGGAGAAGATGATCGCCCTGCGCGACGCCCAGTGTCCGATGGGGCACATGGGCGACGCCTGGGACGTGGCCTATGCGTCGCTCTACCTGGCCAGCGACGAGGCGAAGTACGTCACCGCCACGGAACTGGTCGTCGATGGCGGCATCACCGGCAAGTTCGCTTGAAGCGCCTGGACCTTGACCCCTGAACCAAAAAGGGGGGCGACGGCGGCTTCGGGGGGGGTGTGGGAGTTGGGGGTGCGAAGACCGCCGTCGCGTTGGAAAAAGTGGGGCCGCCTCGCCGGCGGCCCCCGCCGTCGACATGCAGGATGCGTTGGCGAAGTAGATGGTACGCCGACGACCCTAGCGGCCGTCCGCGCCGCTGTCCTGTGACCAATTTGGGGCAGGGCCGCCACAGCGGGGCGGGAGACCTTCCGGCTGCACCATCAACGCGCCGGCGGGCGCAGCCGGAACACCAGCGGCGCGAAGACCACGATCAGGAAGATCCGCACGATGTGGTGCGTGCCGACGAAGGCCGCGTCGATCCCGAGCGCCAGGGCCACCAGGCTCATCTCGGCCAGCCCGCCCGGCGCGTAGGCCAGCGTCAGCGCGGCGAGGTCCAGGCCGGTCGCCGCCCGCGCCGCCAGCGCGAAGGCCAGCGTCGCGCCCAGCAGCACCGCCGTTCCCCCGACCGCCCAGAACACCGCGCGCGCCACGTCCGCCGCCGGGGTGCCGGCGAAGCGGCTGCCGATATGGCTGCCGACCACGACCTGGGCGGCGGCGACCAGCTCGTTCGGCGGGCCGATGTGGGTCAGGCCGCCCAGGTGCACCGCGGCGGACAGCAGCATCGGGCCGGTCACCGCCGCCGCCGGGACGGCCAGCGCCCGCGCCCCGGCATAGCCGGCCAGCGCGCAGGCCACCAGGATTGCCAGATCGCCCGGCGGCACCGCCGCCACGTCCGGGCCGGCGCTGGGCCGTGCCGCCGGGTCGTAGCCCAGCAGGAGCTGGAAGGCGAAGGGCAGGACGAAGATCACCAGCAGCAGGCGCGCCGCGTGGGTGAGCGAGATGGCGCGGGCGTCGCCGCCCATGGCCTCGCCCACCAGGATCATCTCCGACAGCCCGCCGGGCATGGCCGCGAAGTAGCTGGTGGCGCGGTCGTAACCGGCCACGGCGCGGAAGTACAGCATGCCCAGCAGCCCCGCCGCGCCGGTGCACAGCGCCAGAATCACCAGGCTCAACACCCAGTCGTTCAGGCGGTCCAGGATGGCCGGGGTGAAGGCGCTGCCCAGCATGACGCCGAGCACGGTGACGAAGCCCGTGCGCAGCGGCGTCCAGACCTGGATCGGGGCGCCGGCGAGGGCGGCGGCGGTGGTCGCCAGCATCGGCCCGATCATCCACGGCAGCGGCAGGGCGGCGCGCAGGGCCAGCCAGCCGCCGAGCGTTCCGACGGCGAGGGCGAACGCGCTGCGCCAGGTCTGTGGACCGGGGGTGCCCAACGCCGCGCGTCAGGCCGCCTGCAGCCGCTCGACGAGGCGGTCCAGGAAGCGCTCGCACTGCGCCAACTGCTCGCCGGCGACGAATTCGTCCGGCTTGTGCGCCTGGGCGATGGAGCCGGGGCCGCAGACCACGGCCGGGATGCCGCTCTCCGAGAAGGCGCCGGCCTCGGTGCCGAAGGCGACCTTGGTGGTGTCGTTGGCCCGCGCCAGCGCCTTGGCCAGGGTGACGACCGCCGCCTCGGGGTCGGTGTCCAGACCGGGGAAGGCCGAGATCTCCTCCCAGCGGAAGCCCGTGGCCGGGTCGATCGCGGTCATCGCCGGCTCGATCTCGCGCGCGGCGAAGTCCCGCACCTCGCGCAGCAAGGCCTGCGGATCGTCCTGTGGCAGGTTGCGGAACTCGAAGTCCAGCGCGCAGTCGCTGGGCACGATGTTCAGCGCCGTGCCGCCCTGGATCACCCCGGTGTGCACCGTGGTGTAGGGCACGTCGAATCCCGCGTCGAACGGCCCCTCCGCGGCCTTGCGCCGGGCCATGTCGGACAGCTTGACGACCAGCCGCGCCGCCGCTTCCACGGCATTCACGCCCTGCGGCGCCAGGGAGGAGTGGCAGGACAGGCCGCGCACGTGGGCGCGCATCGACAGCTTGCCCTTGTGCGCGTTGACGACCTGCATCTCCGTGGGCTCGCCGACGATGACCGCCTTGGGCTTGACGGGGCGCCGCTCCAGGTCGGCCAGCAGCTTGCGGATGCCCAGGCAGCCCACCTCCTCGTCGAAGGAGAGGCAGAGATGCACCGGCGTCTCCAGCTTCGCGTCGAGGAACTTCGGAGCCGCGGCCAGGCAGGCCGCCAGGAATCCTTTCATGTCGCAGGTGCCGCGGCCGTAATAGCGCCCGGCGCCCTGCGACAGCCGGAAGGGCTCGCGCGACCAGTCCTGGCCGTCCACCGGGACGACATCGGTATGGCCGGACAGCGCGATGCCGGGCCTGTCGGCGGGACCCAGGGTGGCGTAGAGATTCGCCTTGCGACCCTCGTCGTCGTAGGTCAGGTCGCAGTCCACGCCGAGCCCGTTCAGATAGCGCTCGACATCCCGGATGAGGTCCAGGTTGCTGTTGCGGCTGGTGGTGTCGAAGGCGATCAGCCGTTCCAGCATTTCGACGGTCTCGGCGCGTGGCGATTCGGACACGGCAGCGGTCCCCCGATGGTTTGCTTGATCGTCTTGTCTAGCGCGGCGGACCGGCGCTTGACCAGGGGGGCTCGTCTTCCTGGCCGATACGGTCGAAGCCGCCGGCGCGGATCTCGGCCAGCAGCCACTCGCGAAACGCCTTGACCCTGGGGTCGCGGGCCTTGGCGGGCGTGGTGACGAACCAGTAGGAAAAGCCCGTGCGCAGCCGCGGGCCGAACGGGCAGACGAGCTGGCCGCTGGCGAGGTCGTCGCGCACCAGCGAATGCCGGGTGAGCGCCACGCCGTGGCCCGCGATCGCCGTCTGGACGACCATGCTGGAGTCGCTGAAGCCGGGGCCGAAGGTCAAGTCCTGCTCGCGCACGCCGGCGGCTTCCAGCCAGATGTGCCAGCCGGGGTCGTCGCAGGTGTCGTTGACCACGTCCTGCAGCAGGGTGTGGTGCCGCAGGTCGGCCGGGGTCTTCAGGGGCGCTGGTCCGTCCATCAGCGCTGGCGCGCAGACGGGGAAGACCTCGTCGTCCATCAGTTGGGTCCATGACAGCTCGCCTTGCCGGCCGTGCGTAAAACGGATGGCGGCGTCAAAGTTGTCGTTGTACAGGTCCACCGTCTCGATGCTGGTCGAGAGCATCACGTCGGGACTGGCGCGCTCGCCGCCCGTGGTCGCGTTCTGGTGAAAGCGCGGCAGCCGGGGCAGCAGCCACTTCACCGCGAAGGACGGCAGCGTCGAGATGCGTAGCGGACCGACCGCGCGTGTGCGCGCGACCTCGGTCGTCGCGGCCGCGATCGCGTCCAGGGCCTCGCGCACCGGCGGCAGATAGGCCTGGCCGGCGTCGGTCAGGAGGATGGCCCGGTTCTGCCGGCGGAACAGCGGCGTTTGCAGATACTCCTCCAGCGCCTTCACCTGGTGGCTGACGGCCGCCTGGGTGACGTGCAGCTCGGCCGCGGCCTTGGTGAAGGACAGGTGGCGGGCAGCGGCCTCGAAGGCGCGCAGGGCGTTCAGCGGGGGCAGGTGGCGGGGCATCGGCGTCACATGAGCGGAGGTAATGTGTCTCTGAGAATTCGTCGTTTGTGCGTCTTCGTGCGGAAGCGTAAGTGATTCGGCAACGACGCTGCAAGCGGGACCGGTCCCACCCCAAAGCGGCACGACATCGCATGAGGAGAAGTAAGATGAAGACGACCACCGCTTCGACCGATTGTGTTTGGGTCGGGACGAACGGGCCGCGTCCGCGCAGGCTGCCCCGGACCGGGCCGATCACGGCTTTCGTCAACCTGCTGGTCACCTGGCAGCGCCGGGCCAGCGACCGCCGCCGCCTGGCGGACTTGGATCCGCGCCTGCGCCGGGATATTGGCGTCGGCGAGGCGGAGATCGCCGCGGAGGTGCGCAAGCCGTTCTGGCAATCCTGACAGCCGCGTCGGCCGGGCAGGTCCAGGCGTGCCCGGCCGGCCCGCCTACGGGAGGAACTGCTCCTTCAGGATGCGTTCCTCCAGGTTGTGCTCGGGGTCGAACAGCAGGTGCGAGGCGAGGCCGCGGTCCTCCTGGACGGTGACCCGGGCGACGTCGCGCACCTCGGTGTAGTCGGCGGTGGCGGAGACCGGACGCTTCGTCGCTTCAAGGATCTCGAAGACCACTTCCGCCTTTTGCGGCAGCAGGGCGCCGCGCCAGCGCCGCGGCCGGAAGGCGCTGATCGGGGTCAGCGCCGTCAGCGGCGCGCCGATCGGGATGATCGGGCCGTGCGCCGAGAGGTTGTAGGCGGTGCTGCCCGCGGGCGTGGAGACCAGGATGCCGTCGCAGATCAGTTCGTCGATCCGCGTCACGCCGTCGATCCGCACCCGGATCTTCGCCGCCTGTCGGCTTTCGCGCAGCAGCGAGACCTCGTTGATCGCCAGCGCCGTCTGCGTCTCGCCGCCGTTGGCCGTCTGCTCGGCCAGCATGCGCAGGGGGCGAAGCTGCACTTCCTCCGCCCGGTCCAGGCGCTCGCGCAGGTCGTCCTCGCTATACTCGTTCATCAGAAAGCCCACGGTGCCCCGGTTCATGCCGTAGATCGGCACGCTGCGGTCCATGTGCTTGTGCAGGCTTTCCAGCATGAGGCCGTCGCCGCCGAGGGCGACGATCACGTCCGCCTCTTCCGGCGGCACGTGGGTATAGCGATCTTGCAGACGGGCCAGGGCCTCCTGGGCCTCCGGCGCGTCGGAGGCGACGAACCCGATGTGCCGGCGGCGCATGCGGCGACTCGCTCCGTTCCCCTGGTGACGCCGGAGCCTAGCATGGGACGCCGGCCCGCAGCCACGCGGCAATTTGACAGCCGGCCCTTGCGCGCGATTTCGTAGCAGGTCGAGGACACGTCCACGGACAAGGATAGCCGACATGGCCAAGGATTTCCGCTTTGCGCTGGTCACGGGGGCGTCCAGCGGGATTGGCGCCGCCTTCGCGCGCGTCCTGCCGGAGAGCACCAATCTGCTGCTGACCGGGCGCGACGCCGACCGGCTCGGCGCCATCGCCGAGGAGCTTGCGGTGGGCGCGCGCGTGGTCGAGCCCTTCCCGGCCGACTTGACCGCGCCGGACGCGCGGCGCGCGCTGATCGACCGGGCGGGCGAGCTGGAGATCGACCTGCTGATCAACAACGCCGGCATGGGGCAGTTCGGCGCCGTGCTGGAGAACGACCCGCGCGGCGAGGTGGCGACCGTGGAGGTCAACTGCGCCGCCCCCGTGGACCTTGCCGTTCACCTGCTGCCCGGCATGCTGGACCGCGCCGCCTATCGCGGGGACCGCGCCGGGCTGATCAACGTCGCCAGCACCTTTGCCGTGTCGCCGATCCCCTACGTCGCGACCTACAGCGCGTCCAAGGCCTTCATCCTGTCGTGGACCGAGGCGCTGGCCGAGGAACTGCGCCGCGAGCCGGTCGACGTGCTGGCGCTCTGCCCCGGCGCCACCCGCACCGGGATGGCGGAGCGGGCAGGCTTTCGCGGGCGCATCCCCTTCCGCGCCGAGCCCGACGATGTGGCGCGCGAGGCCCTGCATGCCCTGGGACGCTGCACGGTGCACGTCAGCGGCGCCACCTCCCGCGCGGCGCTGGGACCCTACTTCCTGCCGCGGCGGATCGCCGCGGGCGGGCTGGGCGCCGTGCTGGGCGTGGCCAACCGTCTGGCCGGGCGGCGATAGGCGCGCCGCACCAAGTGGGTGCCGCCGCGTGCCGGCTGTGGTATCATCCATGTTTACGTTCTGGAAACCAAGCGAGGGCGCGCGAAGCCCGCGGGCCGGGCGCCGGTCTGCGCCGGTGGCTGTGTCCGCGCCGTGCCCCCAGATGACAAGGAGGCCGCGAGCCATGACGGCAGTGGACGAAGGGGACCGCTTCGAGGAGATCGAGCCGACCGGGGTCGCCGGCGTGCTTTGGCAGGTGGTCTCGGTGGACACGGAGGACGATCGCGTGCACTTGTTCAACGTGGACGATCCTGCCGAAATCCGCACGGTGCATCGCGCGCGCCTCCAGGACGCATCCCACTATCGTCGCGTGACCGGCGGAACAGGGAGCCGGCCGGAAGCGGCCTGAGGTCGCCGGCGCGGTCAGGCGGGAAGGGCGGCCTTCCTGACGTCGAAGTTGGGCTTCACCGGCGCGCCGCCCGTGGTCTCGCTGGCGAGTTCCTCGATCTCGACGATCTTCTGGCGGATATAGTCCATCGTCTCCGGGTCAAGCTGGCGCAGGTGCCTGTAGAGAGCCTGCGCCTGCTCGCGCGTGGCGCGGCCGGCCTTGACGGCCCGACTCAGCCGCGCCTTGATGCGCTCGTCGTCGGTGTAGTCCTGCAGGGTCAGTCCCGCGCCGTCGCCCACCTGGGTGAGCAGCGCGTGGATGTCGTTGGACGGCAGGCCGTAGCAGAACGCCTCCAGCGCCTCGCGGTTGCCCTGACGGGCGGCGACGTGGAACAGCGTGTCGCCCGCGCGGTTGCGTTTCAGCAGCGCGGACAGCAGCGGGTTCTGGGGGGCGGGCGAGGTCTTGTCCACGGGCACGGGCACGCGGATCGTCTCGCCGCGCCGCAGCTTCTTGACCACCAGGTCGTCGTTGATCAGCAGGCTGGTCATCTTGCGCAGGTGCGCCAGCTTATTCTGGCGCAGGGAGTAGAAGAAGACCGTCTCGCCCTGGTTGTCGCTGCGGAACAGGCGCCGGCACAGCAGCGCCTGGCGGAAAGCCTTCTTGGTGGTCACGTCCGGCGGGGCCATGCTCATGACCTCGTCCTCGGTCTCGATGAGCAGCAGCCGCAGCAGGTCCTCGAACATGGCGTGGTTGGCGAAGCCGATCAGCTTGAAGAACGCCGTGGTCCCGTCACTCTGATCGACATAGTCGAAGAACAGGCGGCAGGTGGCGCTCCGGTGCGTCTTGTCGGTGCTGGACTGGTTGGCCTGCTTGAGCACGTGCTGGGAGAGCAGCGCGCGGTTGTGCTCCAGGTCGGCCTGGAACAGGGCGCTCATCATCGAGGCCTGCTTCAGCTCGTCCCCCTTCACCTGCTCGGCGATCGCCGCCTCGATGTAGCCGATCTGCAGATGCTTGGTCTGGATCAGCGCGTTGATCGACTGCCACTTCGGCTCGGGCAGCAGCATCTTGCCCAGCGGGCTGATGCCGTGGCGGTTGCGGCGGATGAAGTCGATGTCGTGCTTGATCAGCAGGCGGGCCATGCGCAGCGTCTCGCGGCCCTCCTGCAGGCGCAGGCAATCCGCGAGGTAGTGCCAGACGCCGTTCTCGTCGTCGTCCTCGCAGTTCAGGAAGGCGTCGATCTGGTCCTGGCTCCAGTGCTCCCGGACGGTTTCCAGCACCGCCAGGGCGTGCTTGACCTCGTTTCGCGCCAGGCGGTCGAGGAGATAGGTCACTCCGTTCCGGCCGCGCGCGTGGAACAGCCGGTCCTTGTTGTTCTGGTACTTGATCCAGTTGCCGAAGACCGTGGCGAAGTTGCCGTTGCCGCGCTCGACGCGCGCCTGAATCTCGCCATGCATGACGTCGACATCGCCACCGAGCATCGTCGTCGCAGTCTCCCGTTGCGGGCTTTCGGAGGGGCCAAGAGGCTGGCCGGGACCCAGCCACACTGACAGGAGTTTCACAGGAGAACGTTAATAGCTTCCTGACGAAACGCATGGCCCCGATCCGCGCGGAGGCCAGCCGCCCTCAGCCGCCGCCGCCGCCGTTCGTGCTCCCGCGGCGTGCCGAGACCTCGCGCTCGCGCAGGTCGTCCTCGGTGGTGCGCGGGCGCGGCCGGGTGCCGTGCTGCATGGGCGCTTCGGCGTCCTCGAACTGGTCGATGACGCGGCAGTCGTCGCACATCATGATTCGCTCGGCGTGGCGGGAGGTCTGGAACATCCAGTGCTTGCCGGAAAGCTGATTGGCGATGCGGCGGATCGTCGGCTCGACGCCGAAGGGCTTGCCGCAGCGCACGCAGTGGAACGGCTCCTGGCGGTTCAGCTCGACGCCGCGCTTGGCTTCGTCGGTGAAGTTCAGCCGCGGCTCCAGCGCGATGACGCTCTCCGGACAGGTGGCCTTGCAGATGCCGCACTGCACGCAGGCGTCCTCCTGGAAGCCCAGCCAGGGCCGGTCCGGGTCGTCCAGCAGCGCCCCCGTCGGGCAGGCGGCCACGCAGGCCAGGCACATCGTGCAGCCCTCGGTGTCCACATGGACGCGGCCGAAGGGCGCGCCCTCGGGCAGCGGCAGGTGGTCCCGCGGCGCCGGCGCCTGGGCGTGCAGGTGGCGCAGGCCAAGCATGGCGCGGCTGCGCTTGCCGCCCATCGCCAGGAAGCTGGCCGGCGGCGGGCCGTCGCGGCTCAACAGGTCGTAAAGTTTGGCCTCCACCGCTTCCGGGTCGGCGTCGTCGACCAGGTGCAGCCGGCCCTCGCCATACCCGAGGCCGGCCAGGATCGCCGCCGTCAGCGCCTCCAGGCGCCGCAGGCCGTCCATCTCCCCCTTGCGCGCCTTGTCCGGCGGCACCAGCACCACGAGTTCGCTCACGCCGTAGGCGAAGGCGGCGGCGGCGAAGTCGACGCCGATGCTCGTGGCCTCGTTCACCTGGAAGGGCAGCACGCGCGCCGGCAGGCCGCGGCCGTGGCGGGCCATCAGCGAGATCATCTCCTCGCCGTGCGCGGCGTCGTGGATCAGCAGCGCCGGCCGCTCGCCGCCCGCCTTGAAGTAGGCCGAGATCAGCGTGCGCAGGCGCTCGAAGACGGCCTGCGGCGGCGGATACTGATAGGTGGCCGCGCCGGTCGGGCAGACGCTGGCGCAGTTGCCGCAGCCGGCGCAGACGTGGGGATCGATCGCCACGGTCTCGCCGGCGCTGGCGATGGCGCCCGTGGGGCAGTTGTCCAGGCAGTTGGTGCAGCCGGTGATCCTGGAGCGGGCGTGCGCGCAGATGTCGGCATCATAGGCGACATAGCGCGGCTTCTCGAAGGTGCCGACCAGGCCGCTGGCGGCGAAGGCCGCCTTCTGCACCGCCGCCGGGTCGCCCGGATCGGCGCGCAGATAGCCGTCGCGCGCCTCGGGCAGGGGGAACAGCGGCGCCTCGCCGGTCAGGTCCAGGATGATGTCGCACTCGGTCCGCGCTTCGCGCCCCATCTCGAACCCCAGCGCCGCGCGGGACGCGGGCAGGGCGGGCGCATGGTCCGCCACCGTCAGGCTGAAGCCGCCCAGGTGGCCCTGGGCCTCCTGGATACGCCCCTTGAACACCGGAATGTCCATGACCCGCGGCGGCATCACCGCGCCGGGGTCCTTCAGCAGCACGGTCACCTCCAGGCGGTCGGCGAGCTGGCGGGCGACCTCGATGGCCTGCTCGTCATGGCCGTAGACGAGGCAGCTTCCCTCCGAGGACATCTCCACGGCGGGCGCCGGCTCGGCCTCCACCATCGCGGCGGCCAGCAGGGCGGCGATCTTGGGATGGGCCTCCGAAGCCTCGGCCGACCAGCCGGCCTTCTCGCGGATGTTCGCGAAGGTGACATCGGCCTCGGGGCGCGCCTCTTCCGCCACCTCGGAGAACAGCGGCGCTTCCTGCGTGCAGGCGACGCAGAAGGGCGAGTCGCCCTGAAGCGCGGCCTCGTAGTTGGCGAGCTGGGCGCGGCACAGCTCCGTCTCGATGGCCAGCTCGCCCTCGGCGCCGGCGGCCGCCAGGGCGCGCTGCAGCTTGCGGGGGTCGAGCGGCATGCTGCGCTGGCAGTTGCACACCAGCACATCCCGGTCCTTGAGCTTCATGTCCTCTCGTCTCTCCTGTCCGCGACGCGGTGCGCCATGCGGTTTGTCTTATCCTTGCGCGGCCGGCATGGTAGACCCGAGGCACCGTCCGCGACGACCCCAAAATGCGTGGGGTGTCGGGCGCCGCCGGGGTCACCGTTCCTTCGGGATTGTCTTGCGCGTCATGCGGGCTCGTCTTGTCCTGGCCGTTCTGTTGTTCCTGGCTGTATTGCCGGGCGCGCGGGCCATGGAGTGCTGGTCCGGCTGGGGCTATCGCGTGGCGCCGGAGACGCTGGCCTTCCAGGGGCCGCGCCTGCTGTTGGTGACCGAGGGGCCGGTGGACTGGGCGACGGCGCAGCGCGTGCGCCTGCACCCCCTGGACCCGAAGACCGGCCGGGTCGATCCGGCCGCGCCGGCGCTGGTGATCCGGCCGCGCCAGCCGCGCCTGCACACCC
>CAZLNO010000026.1:0-21039 GCA_964561005.1 uncultured Rhodovibrionaceae bacterium
CCCAGGCGGCCGCCGGGCGCTGGCTGGACGGCCCGCTGGACCTGCCGGCCCCGGACGTCGCCAAGCTGCGGGCGAGGCGATAGGGGGTCGCGGGCGTCGCGCCGCGGGCTCGGCGCCGGGCGCGCCCGATTACCCCTCCGGCATCCCGGCGCGGCGGAGCCCATCGAGGACGCGGTCGAAGCCGGGGCCCAGCCAGCCATAGCCGGCGCGCAGCGTCCGCAGCGTGGTCTCGTCTTCGTGCGCCAGCGCCCTGGCCTTTTGCAGCGTCTCCCGCGCCTTCGCGACGCGGCCGGTCAGGGCCTGCGCGGAGGCCAGGGCGAGGTTCGCCATCGGGTCCTTCGGGGCGCCCGCGATGGCCCGGTTCAACGCGTCGACGGCCTGCTCGTCCTGGCCGCTGTGCAGATACGCGAGTCCCATGTACTTGTACTTCACGAACGGCCGGAACCGGGGGTTGAGCCGCAGGGAGTGGCGGAAGTGCGGCAGGGCCTCGGTGGGCCGGCCCAGGGCCATGTTCGCCAACCCCGCGCAGACGTAGGCGCAATCGTTGTTCGGATTGAGGTCCATCGCCGTGCGGCACGACGCGAGGCCCTGCTCGGGCAGGCCGTTGCGGGCGTAGCCCACGCCGATCATCCAGTGCCCCTCGGCGTTTTCGGGATCGATCGAGACGGCCTTCCGCGCCGCCTGGAGCGACAGGTCCTTGGAATCGGGCGCCGAGATGCCGGGAAGCGGGCGCAGGCTCGCCACGTAATGGATAAAGGCCAGGCCGCTCCAGGCCGAGGCGATATCGGGGTCCAGCTCGATGGCCTTGTCCAGGAGCGTTTTCGCGTCTCGAAAGTCTTCCGCGCCCTCCGGGTTGAACAGCAGCACGTTGCCGCGCAGCGAGTAGTCCCAGGCCTCGAGGCTCGACGCGGGCACGTGCCGCCGGCTGTCCGCCGTGCGCAGCTCCGCCTTCAGCACCGCCGCGATCCGCCCGGTCACCTCCGCCTGCACTTCGAAGGCGTCGGTCAGGACGCGGTCGTAGCGCTCCGACCAGAGGTGCGCCCCGGTCTCCCCGTCGATCAACTGCGCGTTGATGCGCACCCGGTCGCCGGATCGGCGCACGCTGCCTTCCAGGATGTAGCGCACCCCCAGCTCGCGGGCGGCCTCGGTCACCTCGACCGACCTGTCCTTGTAGGTGAACGAGGTCCGGCGCGCGATGACGAAGGCGTCGCGGATGCGGGACAGGTCGGTGATCAGGTCTTCCGTGAAGGCGTCGGCGAAGTACTCCTGCTCCGGATTGCCCGAGAGGTTGTCGAACGGCAGCACGGCGATCGAGGGCTTGGCCGGCGGCGGCGCCGAGGCGTCGAGGAACCCGCTTTCCTCGACGATCCAGACCGCCGCGACAAGAACCAGCGCCGCCAGCACCAGACCCGCCCTGGCCAGGCCCCGGAAACTGTGGCGGGGCGAGCCGCGCGCGGCCTCCGCGCGGCTGTCGTGGTCGTCGTCCGGGCCGACCAGCCAGGTGTCGGCGACGAACTGGAACCCCCGCTTGGGGTAGGTGCGCAGGTAGCGCTGCTGCGCGCGGTCGTCGCCGAGCGCGCGCCGAACCGCCCGGACCCGCGTGTTGAGCGCGGCGTCGGAGACGATCCGCCCGTCCCAGATCGCCTCGATCAGCTCGTCCTTGGGGACGATGCGGCCTCGGTTCTCGATGAGATACTGCAGCAGACTGGCGACCTGCGGCTCCAGCGGGATCGCCTGTCCCGATTTCGACAGTCTGGCCGCCTCGGGCTCGAAAACGAAGTCGTCGAAGCGATACACCATGCCTCGCAACGCGGCACGCCGCAAACTTCACACAATAGTCAGGGAAATTCATGCGGTCTTCAAGCGGCGCCTTCGCGTTCGGGAGATGATGCCTGATCCGGTGCGCATCGCGGGCGACTTCGCGGCGACTTGCGAACGCCGCCGCGCATGCCCCGACGGGCGTCATACCAGAACGGGAGCACGATCATGAAAGCAAGCGTCACCAAGGCCTTCGCCACCCTGATGGTTACCGCGGCGCTGGCCGTCGCCGTGGCGGCCGCTTCGCCCTCGGCCACCGCCGGCGCCACCGAGCAGCAGGCCGCCCTCGACGCGGGCGCCAAGCGGCTGAATTCGGATCAAATCGCCGAGCGCTTCGTCGGCAAGACGGTGACCTTCGTGTCCGCCTCCGGCGACAAGAAGTTCCTGATCCACTACGGCGAAGACAACAACGTCGCCGGTAAGATGATGGGCGGTGACTGGTCGGATACCGGCTACTACGCGGTCGCCAACGACGACAGCATCTGCCTGTCCTGGAACGGTAGCGACAAGGGCCGCCTTCGCTGCATGGCGGTGCTGGTGGTCGACGGCGTGGTCAAGAAGTACAAGGCCGACGGCAGCGTGATGGGCCGGATCGTCGCCTCGGAGCCCGGCAAGGCGTTCTGAGCCTGGCGCGCGGGGGCCGCGCCCTGGTTTGCCGGGCCGGTGCCCGCGCCCCCTACTCCCCGCCGGCCACGTAGAACTGATTGCCGAACCAGCGCCAGCGGCCGCTGGCGTCGCGCAGGGTGCAGTTGATGCGCGCGCGGCCCGGGGGGAAGGGCCGGTCCAGGCGCACCTCGACGCGCTGGTCGAAGATGGTCTTGACCTCCACCCGGCCGCGGCCGCTGGCGAAGCAGTTCAGGCCGCCCACGCCGTCGATCGCCTCGTGCACCGTGAAGCCATAGAGCGGCGGGTTGTTGTCGGGCGTCAGCTTGTTGTCCTGCGGCGTGACATCCTGCACCGGCAAGGGCAGGGAGTTCACCGCCAGACGAAAGCGGTCCATGTCGCCGTAGCTCTCGTTCAGGGCATAGCGGGGCAGGGCATAGAGGTCTCTGGTGCGGCCGATGGCGCCGGAGTGCTGCCCGAAGGCCGCGTCGAACCCGGCCTCGCGGGTCACCGCCTGCACCGTCAGCGAATACTCCCCGTAGGGATAGGCGAAGAGCTCCGGGGCGCGACCCAGCTCTTCCCGGAAGCGCTTCTGGCTCTCCGCCAGTTCGCGTTCGTTGGCCGCCTTGGACAGGGCCGGCATGTGCGGATGGGAAGCCGTCTGGCTGCCGATCGTCGCCAACTCGGAATCAGCCAGTTCCCGGATCTGGTCCCAGGTCATGTAATCCTTCAGCCCGCGATCCACGGGATCGGTCGCGACGAACAGCGTGAACGGGAAGCCCGCTTCCTTCAGCCGCGGCCAGGCTTCCTCGTGGACCGAAAGGTAGGCGTCGTCGATCGAGATGCCGACGGCGCGGTCCGGCAGGGAACGCCCTTCCTTCAGCGCCGCGACGATTTCCGGCAGCGGCAGGACGGTGTACTTGTCCTTCTTCAGTTCGGCCAGATGCGCATCGAACTGCTCCAGGCGGATGTTGGTGCTGGGATGGCGCCCGTCGCCGAAGCGGTGGTACATCACCACGACCGCGCCGTTGTCGACCGGCGGCTGTGCCGCCACGGCGAATTCCGCGCAGAAGGCGAGAGCGATGGCGGCAAGCGGCGCGGCCAGGCGGCGCAGGGCGTTCACGTACAGCCTCCAGGGTCTTGCGAGATATGTCCGGACGGGCGCGGCGCGTCCCGCGGATTCGCCCTTGACGAGCTTAGACGTCGCCCGGCGCGCGGCTCAAGGGGCTTGCCGGCGGCGCGCAGGCTCACCACAGTCTGCCCCGGCCATCGCCATCACCGCGAGTCACTTACCGCCGCAAAGGAGCCCGGACCCATGACCGAAACACTGTCGGAAGCCGGCAAGGACCTGCTGTTCCGCGAGGCGCGCACGCACAAGGTCTGGCAGGACAAGCCGGTTGGCGAGGACCTGCTGCGCGCCGTCTGGGACCTGGCCCGGATGGGGCCGACCAGCGCCAACTGCAGCCCCATGCGCGTGGTCTTCGTCACCTCGCCGGAGGGCAAGGAGAAGCTGAAGTCCGCCTTGATGGAGGGCAACGTCACCAAGACCATGACCGCGCCGGCCACCGCCATCATCGCCCATGACCTGGAGTTTCACGAGAAGCTGCCGGAGCTGTTCAGCGCCGCCGACGCGCGGAGCTGGTTCGCCGGCAAGCCGAAGCACATCGAGGAGACCGCCTTCCGCAACGGCAGCCTCCAGGGCGCCTATTTCATCATCGCCGCCCGCGCGCTGGGCCTGGATTGCGGACCGATGTCCGGTTTCGACAACGCGAAGGTGGACGCGGCCTTCTTTCCCGAGGGCAAGTGGAAGTCGAACTTTCTCTGCAACCTGGGCTACGGCGATCCGGGCAGGCTGCCGCCGCGCGACAAGCGCCTCGACTTCGACGAAGCCTGCCGGATCGTGTAAGCGCTTGAGAGCGGCTCACGCGGCCGCGGCCATGATCGGCTCGGCCAGGGCCGAATCGGAGATCAGCGGCAGCCGCCGCGCGTTGAAGAGCTGGTAATGCCACCACTCGTTCAAAAAGCAGTCCCAGCCCGCCGCCGTCATCAGGCCCAGCAGCACGGCGCGGTTGCGCTGCGCGGCCACGGGGATGTCGGTGCGGGCGTGGTGGGCCTGCGGCGTGAAGGAATCGAAGTCGGTGCCCATCTCCAGCTCGGCGCCGCTGGAATCGATCAGCGTCAGGTCCACCGCCGCGCCGCGCGAGTGCGGCGAGCCGCGCCGCGGGTCGGCGACGAACTCGTCGGAGGGATAGGCCTCCCACAGCCGCCACTGCGCCTCGGTCGGTCGGAAGGCGTCGAAGATCTTGAAGCGGTAGCCCAGCGGCCGGGCCAGTTCGATCGCGCGCCGCAAAAGGTCGGCGGCCTCGGGGTGCAGATAGCAGGCCGGGCGGCGATAGATCGGGCGGCCCGTCGGGTTGTCGGGCGTGGCATAGCGGATGTCCAGGACCACGTCGAACTCGGGCGGCGCGATCTCGACCAGCGGCATGGGCTTGGCTCCCGGCGGTTGCGGCGAAACGGGCGGTGGCTCCGGCGGCCCTCCTATCACGCGCCGCCGGCCCGGACCAGACGCGGCGGGGAGGCGACGTGAGCGCGCCCGGCCTTTCGCGGACCCTCCTGGCCTTCGACGCGGCCGGCGGCGGCTGCTCGGTCGCCGTGTGGCGCGACGGGGCCGTCTTGACGCACCGCCAGGAGGCGATGCGGCGCGGCCAGGCCGAGCGGCTGGTGCCGATGATCCAGGCCGCGATGCGCGAGGCGGACCTCGCCTACGAGGCTCTCGATGCCGTGGTGGTGACCACCGGGCCGGGCGGCTTCACCGGGGTGCGAATCGGGCTCGCGACGGCGCGCGGCCTGGGACTCGCGCTGGGCTGCCCGGTCGTCGGGGTCAGCAGCTTCGAGGCCGCGGCGGCGGCTAGCGATCCGGCCGCGCGGCGGGGCCGCACCCTGGCGGTGCTGATCGACGCCAAGCGCGACGACCTCTTTGTCCAGGCCTTCGACGCGGCGCTGGAAGCGCTGACGGCGCCGGCGGCGCTGCCGCCCGCCGGGCTGCACGAACACTTGCCGGAGGGCCCGCTGCTGCTGGCTGGCGACGCCGTCGGCCAGGCGCGGGCTGGGCTGGAGTCGGCCGGCCGCGATCTGGCGGTGGCCGAGTCGCCGGCGCAGGTGGACGCGGCGGTCGTCGCGGCCCTGGCGGCGGCGCGCCCGCTGCCCGGCCCCGACGCGCCGCCGCCGCGCCCGCTCTATCTGCGCGCGCCCGACGTGACGCCGCCGCCGGCGGGAAAGGGGGAGGCGCGACGCGGATGAGGCAGCCCAGCCACGAAGTGAGCGTGATTCCCGCGCGCGGCCCGGATGCGTCCATCATCGCGGCCCTGCAGAACACGTTGCTGCCCGACGAGCCCTGGCGGGCGCGGGACATCGCGCGCCTGCTGGAGTCGCCGCAGGCGCTCGGGTTCCTCGCGGTCGGGCGCGCCTATGGCGAGACGATGCCGCTGGGCTTCGTGTTGGGCCGCCTGGTCCTCGACGAGGGGGAGGTGCTGTCGATCGGAGTCCTGGAGGGGGCGCGCCGGCAGGGCGTGGCGCGACGCCTGCTGGAGGCGGTGCTGGCACGCGCCCGGGCGGCGGGCGCCCGCCGGCTGACGCTGGATGTCGGCACCGACAATCTGCCGGCGCTGCGCCTTTACGAGGCACTCGGATTCGAGCAAGTCGGCCGGCGGCGCGACTACTATCGCCGTGGCGACGGCGAGCGGATCGACGGGCTGATCCTGGGACTCAACCTCAGTTAACGCCAGCCGGTCCAGGCCGACAAGGGCGGCGCCGGCCCTTCACACGTCACGACAAGTCACGAGATAGTGTTAACACTTCAGTAACCGCGTTGCTGCCAACCCCTGGACTTTAGCATATTTTCTTGTTGCTTCCCGCACGTAAAGTTTTCTATACACACCGGGGCGCTTGAGAAGCACTGGGAAAGTCCATGTCGGAGCAATCGAAACCTAACGAGATTCTGGAGCTGGCCACCAACATCGTGGCAGCCCACGTGTCGAACAACGTGGTGGCGGTGCAGGACCTGCCGAAACTGATCCGCGAGGTGTACAGCTCCCTGTCGCAGGTGCAGCAGGGGGGACAGGAGTCGCAGGAGCGGCCGACGCCGGCCGTGCCGATCAAGAAATCCGTCACGCCCGACTATATCATCTGCCTGGAGGACGGGAAGAAGCTGAAGATGCTGAAGCGGCATCTGAAGACAGTCTACAACATGACCCCGGAGGAATACCGGGAGAAATGGGGCTTGCCTTCCGACTACCCCATGGTCGCGCCGAACTACGCCAAGCAGCGCAGCCGACTGGCCAAGGAGATCGGTCTGGGCACCCGCGCCCGCAAGAACGGCTGATTCCCGCCCGTGCCTTCCGCGCTCGGCAAAGCATCCCGGCGCCGGCCGCGAGTCGGCGCGGCGTGGCCGTTCTTGCGCGCGCCCCGGCTGGCATCGGTGGAAGTTGCGCCTTGACGGCACGGGCCCGTCCGTGCCTTCTCCTTCGCCAGGCGCTAGGGCAGGAGCCGCGGAGAGGCAATCGCCTCGGCGGTCGATCTTGCCCTGATTCCAAAGCTTGGGGCACGATTCGCCGACCCTTCCGGATCGGATCGTGGTCTAGGGGAGACAGCCGCATGCAGGCAACGGAAGCCCGATCCGGCCGACCCGTGGACGTGCTCGGCGGTAATCTGCAGATTCGTCTTGCCGAGAACGAGGCGGAGATCCACGCTTCGCAGCGACTCCGCTATCAGGTGTTCATCGAGGAGATGAAGGCCAGGCCGACGCCGGCGCAGCAGGCCGACGGGCGGGAGTTCGACGCCTACGATGCGCACGCCGACCATCTCCTGGTCCTGGATCGCACCCTGGGCACGGGCGCGGAGGCGGTCATCGGCACCTATCGCCTGATGCGGCGCGAGCAGGCGCGGACCGCGGGGCAGTTCTACACCGTCGACGAGTACGACATCGAGGCGCTGCTGAACTACCCCGGCGAGATCATGGAGCTGGGCCGGTCCTGCGTGGCGTCAGGCTACCGCACCGGCGGCACGATGCAGGTGCTCTGGCGGGGCATCGCGGAGTACGTGCTCCACTACAACGTGGAGATCATGTTCGGCTGCGGTTCACTGCACGGCACCGATCCCGACGCCCTGGGGGAGCAGCTCACCTATCTCCACCACTACCATCTGGGGCCGCCCGCCCTGCGGCCCGTGGCCATTCCCGGCCGCTACGTGCGGATGGACCGGATTGATCCGGAGTCGATCAGCCCGCGCCGGGCGCTGGCCAAGCTGCCGCCGCTGATCAAGGGCTACCTGCGCCTGGGCGGCTTCGTGGGCGACGGCGCGGTGGTCGACTACGAGTTCAACACCACCGACGTCTGCATCGTGGTGAAGACCGACCAGATCACCGACCGCTACGTCCGCCACCTCACGCGGGAGGAGCAGCAGGGCCGGCCGGAAGGGTAGTCGCGTCATGGCGCAGCCGTCCTTCGCCTCGCCCAGCCGCGCGCTGGCGCGCATCCTGCTCTACCTGGGCCTGACCCTGGCCGCCCTGCCGCTGCAGGCGGCGAGCGTCGTGCTGCGCCTGCCGCTGGCCAGGCGCCTGCCCCAGTGGTACCACCGCCAGTGCGCCCATATCCTGGGCCTCAAGCTGGTCCGCCACGGCCAGCCGTCGCAGACGCATCCCACGCTTTATGTCTGCAACCACGTCTCCTACCTGGACATCACGGTGCTGGGCGCGCTGCTGCCGGCCTCCTTCGTCGCCAAGGCGGAGGTGGCGAACTGGCCATTCTTCGGCCTGCTGGCCAAGCTGCAGCGCACCGTCTTCATCGACCGCGCCGCCCGCCGCGCGGCCGAGCAGCGCGACGAGATGGCCCGGCGCCTGGAGGCCGGCGACGACCTGATCCTCTTCCCCGAGGGCACCAGCAGCGACGGCAACCGCGTGCTGCCGTTCAAGAGCGCGCTGTTCTCCGTCGCCGAGCGCCGGCCGCACGGCCGGCCGCTGACGGTGCAGCCGGTCTCGCTGGCCTACACCCGCCTGGACGACCTGCCGATGGGGCGCTATCTGCGGCCCTGCTTCGCCTGGTACGGCGACATGGACCTGGCGCCGCACATCTGGACGGCGGTCGGCCTGGGCAAGGTGACGGTGGAGGTGATCTTCCACCCGCCGGTCACGATCGACGCGTTCGGGTCGCGCAAGGCGCTGAGCGACCACTGCCAGCGCGCCGTGGCCCGCGGCGTCTCCCAGGCCCTGGCGGGCCACGAGGACCTGGTCGGCCTCCCCGAGAAGGCGGCGGCGTGACGATTGGCGGGCGCGCGGCGGTGGTGCTACAGTCGCGTGGTGTGCGGAACGAACCGGAAAATCCTGGACCCACCTTGAAGAAAAAGCTCTACATCAAGACCTACGGCTGCCAGATGAACGTCTACGATTCCGCCCGCATGGCGGACGTGCTGGCGCCGCTCGGCTACGCGCCCGCGGACAGCCCCGAGGGCGCCGACATGATCGTCCTGAACACCTGCCACATTCGCGAGAAGGCGGCGGAGAAGGTTTATTCCGAGCTGGGCCGCCTGCGCGCCGTGCAGGCGGACAAGGCCGCGCGGGGCGGGCGCACGCTGATCGCGGTGGCCGGCTGCGTCGCCCAGGCCGAGGGCGAGGAGATCCCGGCGCGCGCGCCGCAGGTCGACCTCGTGGTCGGCCCGCAGGCCTATCACCGCCTGCCGGAACTGGTGGCCCGCGCCGAGCGCGCCGGGCCGGGGCGGGGGGTGCTGGACACCGACTTCCCCGAGGAGGACAAGTTCGACCACCTGCCCGAGGCCGCGGCGCCCCAGGGGCCGGCCGCCTTCCTGTCGGTCCAGGAGGGCTGCGACAAGTTCTGCACCTTCTGCGTCGTCCCCTACACGCGCGGCGCCGAGTACTCGCGCCCGGCCGCCGACGTCCTGGCGGAGGCGCGGCGGCTGGTGGCGCAGGGCAGCGTCGAGATCACTCTTTTGGGCCAGAACGTCAACGCCTACCACGGCGAGGCGCCGGCTGGCCGGGGCGACTGGGGGCTCGGCCGGCTGATCCGCGAACTGGCGGAGATCGAGGGGCTTGAACGCATCCGCTACACCACCTCGCATCCGCGCGACGTGGACGACGAGCTGATCGCCGCGCACCGCGACGTCGGCAAGCTGATGCCCTATCTGCACCTGCCGGTGCAGTCCGGCTCGGATCGCGTGCTGGAGGCGATGAACCGGCGCCACACCGCCGACGACTACCGCCGCATCGTCGACCGTCTGCGCGGCGCGAACCCCGATCTGGCCATGGCCTCGGACTTCATCGTGGGCTTTCCGGGCGAGAGCGACCAGGACTTCGCCGACACCCTGAAGCTGGTCGACGACATCGGCTTCGCCCACGCCTACTCCTTCGCCTACAGCCCGCGCCCCGGCACGCCGGCCTCGCTGCTCGACCGCCAGGTGCCGGAGCCCGTGAAGAAGGAGCGCCTGCTGGGCCTGCAGCAGCTCCTGGCCGAGCAGCAGCGGGCCTTCAACCACCGCAGCGTGGGCCGCCGCCTGCCGGTCTTGCTGGAGCGCCGGGGCAAGCGGGACGGCCAGCTCGTCGGCCGCAGCCCCTACATGCAGGCCGTCCACGTCGCGGCGCCGCCCGAGCTGTTCGGGCGGATCGTGGACGTCGACATCGTCGAGGCGCACGCCAACAGCTTGCGCGGCCGCCTCGCAACAGCCATTTGGAAGGCAGGGACGAATCGAACCGATCCACCAGTTTCGGAGGAGAGAGCCGCCTGTTGAACCAGGTGTCGAGTCAAGAGGCACAGGCCCCGACGCAGCTTCAGTTCGACGACAACAGTCTGCTGCCGCTGCTGTTCGGCGAACACGACGAGCACCTTGCCCGGATCGAGCAACAGCTCGGCGTGTCCATTGCGACGCGCGGCAATCGCGTCGCCATCGTCGGCGCCGCCGGTGCCGCCGATTCCGCGCGGGAAGCGCTGAATGCGCTCTATACCCGGCTGAAGAAGGACCTGCCGGTGGACAAGGCGGAGGTGGACGCCGCCATCCGGATGGCCAGCGCGTCGGACGGCGGGGCGGGCGACGAACCGGGCGCCGGGGCCGAGGCCCTGCACGCCGAGCGCCTGGCGATCCGCACGCGCCGCCGCCACATCTCGCCGCGCTCGCCGCGCCAGGCGGCCTACATCGAGGCGTTGCGCGATCACACCCTGGTGTTCGGCCTGGGCCCGGCGGGAACCGGCAAAACCTATCTGGCCGTGGCCGTCGCGGTGGAGATGCTGATGCAGGGGCGGGTGGACCGCATCATCCTCTCGCGCCCGGCGGTGGAGGCCGGGGAGCGCCTGGGCTTCCTGCCCGGCGACCTGCGCGAGAAGGTGGACCCCTACCTGCGCCCCCTGCAGGACGCCCTTTACGAGATGCTGCCGGGCGAGCAGGTGGTGAAGAAGCTGTCCTCCGGGGAGATCGAGGTGGCGCCGCTGGCCTTCATGCGCGGGCGGACGCTGGCGAACTCCTTCGTCATCCTGGACGAGGCGCAGAACACCACGCCGGTGCAGATGAAGATGTTCCTCACCCGCCTGGGCGAGCACGGGCGCATGGCGGTCACCGGCGACCTCTCCCAGGTCGACCTGCCGACGGGCGAGCTCTCCGGCCTGCGCGACGCCTGCGATCTGCTGGCGGGGCTGGAGGACGTGGCCTTCGTCCGCTTCACCGACGCGGACGTGGTGCGCCACCCGATGGTGACCCGCATCGTGCGGGCCTACGAGGCGCGCGCCGCCAGGCGCCGGAACGATTCAGAGCAGGACGGATGAGGCCGGGGACGGATTCTCGACGAAGACCATGAGCGACGAACCTCCAAGTACGCGCGTCCAATGCGACGTGACCCCGATGGCCGGCGACTGGGCGGCAGAGCTGCCGGACGCCGACTCCATCGCCGAGCGCGCGGCCAGGGCCGCGCTGGCCGCGGTTCCCGACATCGCGGGCCCGATCGAGCTGAGTCTGGTGCTGGCCGATGATGCCGCCGTTCAGGGGCTGAATCGCGACTATCGCGGCAAGGACCGGCCGACCAACGTGCTGTCCTTTCCGGCATGGGCGGAGCACGACCTGCCGATCCCCGGCGAACCCGCCGCCCTGGGCGACGTGGTGCTGGCGCTGGAGACCGTGCTGGCCGAGGCCGCGGCGCAGGGCAAGGCGCCGGCGGACCATCTGGCGCACCTGACGGTGCACGGCGTGCTGCACCTGCTGGGCTACGACCACGAGACCGACGCCGGGGCGGCGGCGATGGAGGCCCTGGAGGTGCGCGTCCTGGCGGGCCTCGGCGTGCCGAACCCCTACGCCGCCGAGGCCGCGGCGGCGGGAGGCGCGGCATGAGCGAGACGCCGCCCACCACGCCCTGTCCGCCCCGCTCGCCCCGCGCCGGAAACGGCCAGGCCCCGCGCGAAAGCAACGGCAAGGCACAGGGCCGCAACGGCCGCCTGCGCAACGGCAACGGCGGCCTGAGCCAGGCCCTGGGGAGCTGGCTGCGCGGGCTGTGGAAGTCGGAGCGGGGCGAGTCCTCCCTGCGCGACGCGCTGGAAGAGATCATCGAGGAAAGCGAGCGCGAGGAGCACGAGGCCGGCCCGATCGGCGACCACGAGCGGGTGATGCTGACCAACATCCTGAACCTGCGGCACCACACGGCTTATGATGTGATGTTGCCGCGGGCGGATATCCGGGCCGTGCACGTGGACGCCAGCTTCGACGACCTGATCGGCGTGATGAGCCGCGGCGGACATTCCCGCCTGCCGGTCTATCGCGACAGCCTGGACGACATCGTGGGACTGGTGCACATCAAGGACGTGATGGCCCACGCCAACACGCCGAAGACCTTCCGCCTGTCCCGGATGACGCGCGAGGTGCTCTTCGTCGCGCCGTCGATGCCGGTGCTGGACCTGCTGCTGGAAATGCGGCTGTCGCGCGTGCACATGGCGCTGGTGGTCGACGAGTTCGGCGGCATCGACGGCCTGATCACCATCGAGGACCTGGTCGAGGAGATCGTCGGCGAGATCGAGGACGAGCACGACGTCGCGGAAAGCCCGAAGGTCGTGCAGCGGCCCGACGGCTCGCTGGTGGCCGACGCCCGCCTGCCCGTGGAGGACTTCGAGGACCGGGTCGGCCCGGTCCTGAGCGAGGAGGAACGGGAGGAGGACATCGACACCCTGGGCGGCCTGATGTTCTACCTCGCCGGACGAGTGCCCACCCGCGGCGAGCTGATCGTGCACGACAGCGGCATCAGCTTCGAGGTGATGGAGGCCGACCCGCGCCGGGTGAAGCGCCTGCGCATCCGCAACCTGCCTCCGGCCCCGGCGGACCCCGGCGAGGATGACGGATAGCGCCGGCGTGCTGGCGCCGGCGGCGGGTCTGGCCCGGCTGGCCGCGCGCGCGTCGGGGCTGGCCGGCTGGCGCCGTATTGCCGTGGCGGCGGCGCTGGGCGCGCTCTCGGTGGCGGCGCTGCCGCCCGTGTACTTCGTGCCGGCGCTGGTGCCGGCCTTCGTCGGGCTGCTCTGGCAGCTCGAGGGCGTGGCGAGCCGGCGCGGCGCCTTCGCCCTGGGCTGGGCCTTCGGGCTCGGCCATTTCGCCGCCGGGCTGTACTGGGTGGGCATCGCCTTCCTCGTCGACGCCCCCGCCTTCGGCTGGATGATGCCCTTCGCCGTGGCCGGGCTGGCCGGGGGCTTGGCGCTCTTTCCCGCGCTGGCGACGCTGGCGGCCTGGCTGTTTCCCGGCGGGCGGGCGGCGCGGGTCCTGGTCCTCGCCGTGGCCTGGACCGCGGCGGCCTGGCTGCGCGGCCACGTGCTGACGGGCTTCCCCTGGAACCTTCTCGCCACCGCCTGGACCTTCAGCGACACGATGATTCAAAGCGTGGCGCTGTTCGGCGCCTGGGGGCTCAGCTTCCTCACGGTGCTGGCCGCGGCGGCGCCGGCCACGCTGGCCGATGTCGAGTCGGGGCGGCGGCGCTGGCGCCTGCCCGCCGTCGCCTTCGGGCTGCTGGCGGCGGTCTTCGCCGGCGGCGCGCTGCGCCTGGCCTGGGCGCCGGCGCCGGGCAGCGACTCCGTGCCGGAGGTCCGCCTGCGCATCGTCCAGCCGAACATCCCGCAGCGGGAGAAGTGGCGCGGCGACCTGCGGCTGGAGCATCTGAAGCGCCACCTGCAAATGAGCCGCCAGCCGGGCTTCGGCGAGGTCACCCACGTCATCTGGCCGGAGACCGCCGTGCCCTACTTCCTGTCGCGCGCCGAGGGCCTGCGCGAGGCCCTGGCCAGCGTGGCGCCCCGGGGCGGCGCCCTGATCACCGGGCTGCCGCGCCTGGAAGCGCGTGAAGGGTCGGAAACCGCCATCTACAATTCCCTGGTCGCGCTCGGGCCCGACGGGCGGACCCTGGCGATCTACGACAAGTTCCACCTGGTGCCCTTCGGCGAGTACGTGCCGCTGAGCGACTGGCTGCCGCTGCAAAAGCTCACGGCGGGCCGCCGGGATTTCACCGCCGGGCCGGCCCTCCGCACGCTGGACGTGCCCGGCCTGCCGCCGTTCTCGCCGCTGATCTGCTACGAGGCCATCTTCCCCGGCCAGGTGGTCGCGCCCGGCGGGCAGCCGGGCTGGCTGCTCAACCTCACCAACGACGGCTGGTTCGGCCGCAGCTCCGGTCCCTACCAGCACCTCGCCAGTGCCCGGCTGCGCGCGGTCGAGGAGGGCCTGCCGCTGGTCCGCGCCGCCAACACCGGCATCAGCGTCGTCGTCGACCCCTATGGCCGCGTCCTGCACCGGCGGGATCTGGGCGAGCGGGGGGTGATCGACGCCCCCCTGCCGGCCGCGCCGCCGGCGGCGCCCCCTTATGCGCGTCTGGGCGACGGCGTCCTGCTGCTCGGACTCCTGCTCGCGACGGCTGTGGCCGTCAGGCGGCGCTCGCGCTGAGTGCGCATATCGGCATATGCCGATGAGACTCCCGATGGACCGCCGCGGCCACCGGCCCAGGCGTCTTCCGAATGAGAAAATGAAAAGGCTGGACAGGCCCTCGTCTGCAAGATGAGAATTGTGCCCGCATATCTTGACCGCATACATAGGTATGCCTACAAACGATGCTCTCGCAACGAAGGGCACAAAGGGGGATCGAGGCAGGTATGGCGGACAACGAGGGGAGTTCCGGCCGCGGCGGCCGGCCCAATCCGATCGACGTTCACGTCGGCAGCCGGGTGCGGTTGCGGCGCACGCTGCTGGGCATGAGCCAGGAAAAGCTCGGCGAGGCGATCGGCCTGACCTTTCAGCAGGTGCAGAAGTACGAGCGCGGATCGAACCGCATCGGGGCGAGCCGCCTTTACGATCTGGCGCGGGTGCTGGACGTGCCTGTCGGCTTCTTCTTCGAGGAGATGAGCCCCGAGACGCGCCAGAGCTCGCCGGCACAGATGCGCGGGCTGCGCGAGGAGGCCGAACCCTACGAGCCCGACCCCCTGGCCAAGCGCGAAACGCTGGAACTCGTGCGCGCCTACTACCGCATCCTCGACCCGCAGGTGCGCAAGCGCCTGTTCGAGCTGACCAAGGCGCTCGCCATTCCCGCCGAGGACGAGGCGGAGGAAGAGGACGCCCCGAGCGGGACCTCCTTGGAAAGGAGTTGATCCGGCCCGCGGCGGCGGTTTGGCCTTGCCGGCCGATCGTCCTCGCGCCCCTGGACTCCGCCCGCTGAAACATGCGTTATGCCAGCGAGGCCATGAAACCGCGCGCTCCGTCAGTCTCATGCCTCGACAAGCCCAGCATGAGCACCTCATCTCGAGCCTGTCGAAAGATGAGGCGCCACGAGTCATTTGAATGGCGCGGCGGTATTGCATACCCGTTCAGCGGCGCGGGGAAGGCTTCAGCCCGCCGTGGCGCGGGGGGCGAATATCGGCCGTGGGGTGATGGCGGGAAGGCGGGCATGTCGCGGGGCGGCTACTACTTCACCAGCGAATCGGTGTCCGAGGGCCACCCGGACAAGATCTGCGACCGGATCTCCGACGCCATCCTGGACACCTATCTCTCGCACGATTCGCAGTCGCGCGTCGCGGTGGAGACCCTCTGCACCACCAACCGCGTGGTGCTGGCCGGGGAAACGCGCGGCCCCTCCGTCGTGACTCCGACGCTGCTGGAAGAGGTGGTGCGCCACTGCGTGCGCCACATCGGCTACGAGCAGCAGGGCTTCCATTGGGAGCGCCTCCAGGTCGAGAACCTGCTGCACGAGCAGTCCCCCGACATCGCGGCCGGCGTGGACGCCGCCGGCGACAAGGGGGAGGGCGCCGGCGACCAGGGCATCATGTTCGGCTTCGCCTGCGACGAGACGCCGGCCTTCATGCCCGCCCCGATCCACTACGCCCACAACATCCTGAAGTCCCTGGCCGAGGCGCGGCATTCCGGGGCGGAGCCGATGCTGCAGCCCGACGCCAAGAGCCAGGTGACGCTCTACTACGAGGACGGCGCACCGCGGCGCACCAGCTCCGTCGTGGTCTCCACCCAGCACGACCCCCGGATCGACAGCCGGGCGGTGCGCGAGCTGGTGCGGCCGCACGTCGTCAACGTGCTGCCCGAGGGCTGGATGTGCCCGGAGCCGGAGTTCTACGTGAACCCGACCGGCCGCTTCGTCATCGGCGGGCCGGAAGGCGACGCCGGGCTGACCGGCCGCAAGATCATCGTGGACACCTATGGCGGCGCGGCGCCGCACGGCGGCGGCGCGTTCTCCGGCAAGGACCCGACCAAGGTGGATCGCTCCGCCGCCTACGCCGCGCGCTACCTGGCGAAGAACGTGGTCGCCGCCGGGCTGGCGCGAAAGTGCACCATCCAGCTTTCCTACGCCATCGGCATCGCGCACCCCCTGTCGGTCTATGTCGAGACCCACGGCACCGGCGAGGTCGACAGCGACCGCCTGGCGCTGACCCTGCGCGAGCTGCTGGACCTCTCGCCGCGCGGCATCCGCGAGCACCTCCAGCTCAACCGGCCGATCTACGCCCGCACGGCGGCCTACGGCCACTTCGGGCGGGCGCCGGAACCGGACGGCGGCTTTTCCTGGGAGCGCCTGGACCTCGTCGCGGAATTGCGCCGCGCCTTCGACGCGGCCTAGCATCTCCCGGTCCAGACCCGGATTCGACAGGCCGGCGGAACAACGGGAACGCGAGGGGGATCATGATGAGCCGCGAGGTCGCGGGGCGCGGCGCAGGCACGCGCGCGGGGCGCAAGCTGCACGGCCGGCGCAAGGCGCAGCCGCTGAGCCAGGCCCAGAAGCAGGCCATGGAAGCGCTGCTGCCGCGCCTGCGCGTGAACCTGCCGCCCGAGGGCGAGCGCCTGGACCCGGCGGCGCTGTTCGACCCGCCGCCGCGCGCGGTCTGGCTGGAGATCGGCTTCGGCGCCGGCGAGCACCTGGTCTGGCAGGCGGCGCACCATCCCGACGTCGGCATCCTCGGCGCCGAGGTGTTCCAGGACGGCATCGCCAAGCTGCTGCGCAAGCTGCAGCAGGACGGCCCGACGGCGAACGTGCGGCTGTACCACGGCGACGCCCGCGACCTGATCGAGTGCCTGCCCGACGCCGCGATCGAGAAGGTCTTCGTGCTGTTCCCCGACCCCTGGCCCAAGACCCGCCACCACAAGCGGCGCTTCGTGCAGCAGGCGCAGCTCGACGAGCTGGCCCGTGTCCTGGCCGACGGCGGCGAGCTGCGTCTGGCCACCGACGACCCCGGCTACCAGCGCTGGATGGCGATCGAGCTGACGCGCCATCCGGACTTCGAATGGACCGCCCGGCGCCCGGCCGACTGGCGCGAGCGCGGCGACGACTGGCCGGCCACGCGCTATGAGCTGAAGGCGCTGGGCCAGGGCCGCCGCCCGGTCTACTTCCGCTATCGCCGGCGTCGGCGGGCCTGACCGGAAAGACACTTCGCGGGCCTTGCGGGGGTCTTGGCGGCGCGCTATTTTACGGCTGGTAATAGTTCGGCGTGGGCGCTGGTCGAGCGGCCTCGCCGGGCCGCCGGAACGGTGGGCCGAACGGCCCACTTTTTTGTTATTGGCTCAGCCAAAGGAGCGGGCGACGTGGCAGCCATGCCGCAGCAGGACACGCTGAGGCAGCGCAAGACGAGCACGGGCAAGGCCGCGGAGATCGAGGCCCTGCTGGAACCCACGCTGCAGGCGATGGGCTACGAGATCGTGCGGGTCCTGCTGTCCGGCGGCGAGCGGCAGAAGCGCCTCCAGCTCATGGTCGAGCGGAGCGACGGCGCCGGCATGGACGTGGAGTGCTGCGCCGAGGTCAGTCGCGCCGCCGAGGCGATCCTGGACGTCGAGGACCCGATCTCCGGCACCTACACGCTGGAGGTCTCCTCGCCCGGTATCGACCGGCCGCTGACCCGGCTGCCGGACTTCGAGGCCTGGGCCGGCTTCGACGCCAAGGTGGAGCTGAGCGTGCCCTGCGAGGGGCGCAAGCGCTTCCGGGGCCGGCTGCTGGGCGTGGACGACGCGGACATCCGCATCGAGGTGGAGGGCGCGGAGTGGCGCCTGCCCTTCGACGATCTGGACAAGGCCAAGCTGATCCTGACCGACGCGCTGGTCGCGGCGGTTCAGGAGACGGGCCAACAGCCCGAGTGACGCGCCCCCGGCGCGCAGAGGATTTACGGAGCGGGACGGACAGGACGACGATGGACACGGCAACGGCGTTCAAGACCGAGATGCTGCAAGTGGCCGACGCGGTCGCGCGCGAAAAGGGCATCGATCGCGAGGAGGTGCTCCACGCGATGGAGTCGGCGATCAGCAAGGCGGGTCGCGCCAAGTACGGCCACGAGCACGACATCCGCGCGGAGATCGACCGCAAGACCGGCGAGGTCAGGCTGCGCCGCTATCGCGAGGTGGTCGAGGAGGTCGAGGACGAGCACACCCAGGTTCGCCTGGAGGACGCCCGGGTGCGCGACCCGAACGTCCAGCTCGGCGACTTCGTGACCGAGGAGCTGCCGCCGATCGACCTGGGCCGCATCGCCGCGCAGACCGCCAAGCAGGTGATCGTCCAGCAGGTGCGCGACGCCGAGCGCGCCCGCCAGTACGAGGAGTACAAGGACCGCGTGGGCGAGGTCGTCAACGGCATCGTCAAGCGCAACGAGTTCGGCAACATCCACGTCGACCTGGGCCGCGCCGAGGCGGTGATGCGCCGCGACGAGACGCTGCCGCGCGAGACCTACCGCGTGGGCGATCGCATCCGCGCCTACATCTACGACGTGCGCAAGGAGCCGCGCGGGCCGCAGATCTTCCTCTCGCGCAGCCACCCGCAGTTCATGGCCAAGCTGTTCCGCCAGGAGGTGCCGGAGATCTACGACGGCATCATCGAGCTCAAATCGGTGGCCCGCGATCCCGGCAGCCGCGCCAAGATCGCCGTGATCTCGCACGACAGCTCGATCGATCCCGTGGGCGCCTGCGTGGGCATGCGCGGCAGCCGCGTGCAGGCCGTCGTGGGCGAGCTGCAGGGCGAGAAGATCGACATCATCCCCTGGTCGCCGGACCCGGCCACCTTCGTGGTGAATGCCCTGGCGCCGGCGGAGGTGAGCAAGGTGGTGCTGGACGAGGACCAGGGCCGCATCGAGGTGGTGGTGCCCGACGACCAGCTCTCGCTGGCGATCGGGCGGCGCGGCCAGAACGTCCGCCTGGCCTCGCAGCTCACCGGCTGGGACATCGACATCCTCACCGAGGACGAGGAGTCGCGCCGGCGCAGCGAGGAGTTCCGGCAGCGCTCGCAGATGTTCATCGACGCCCTGGATGTCGACGACGTCATCGCCCACTTGCTGGTGGCGGAAGGCTTCACGGCGATCGACCAGGTGGCCTACGTGCCGCTGGAGGACCTGACGGAGATCGAGGGCTTCGACGAGGAGGTGGCCGAGGAGCTGCGCAACCGCGCCCAGGCCTACCTGGAGGAGCAGGATCGCCGGCTGACCGAGCAGCGCCGCGAACTGGGGGTGAGCGATGAACTCGCCAACCTCGACGGGCTGACGACTCGGATGCTGGTCAAGCTCGGCGAGAACGAGGTGCGGACGCTGGACGACCTCGCGGATCTGGCCAGCGACGAGCTGATCGAGATGCTGGGCGAGGACGCGCCGAGCCCGGAGGAGGCGGACCAGATCATCATGGCCGCCCGCGCCCACTGGTTCGAGGGGGACGAGGCCGGGACGCCCGCCGCCGAGGACCAGGACGCCGGCGCCTGAGGCGGCACGGTGTCGGAAGGACGCGAGCGCGATGGGGCAGGCGGCGGCAGCCGGTCGCGACGAGCCGCGCGGCCCGCAGCGGCGATGCATCGCCAGCGGCGAGGTGCGTGACAAGCGTGAGCTGCTGCGCTTCGTCGTGGATCCGGAGGGCGTTGTCGTCCCCGACCCCGGCGAGGACCTGCCCGGTCGCGGAATCTGGTGTCTCCCGCGCCGGGATATGATAGAAAGGGCGCGCCGGCGGCGGCAGTTCGCCCGCGCCGCTCGAAGGAACGTGACCGTACCGGAAGACCTGGCCGATCGCGCGGAGGCGCGGCTGCGCCGCCGCTGCCTCGAACGACTCGGCCTCGCCCGGCGCGCCGGCGCCGTGGTGGCGGGATTCGCCAAGGTGCGCGGCGTGCTGGAACGCGGCGCGGCGGATTTGCTCCTGCAGGCTTGCGATGCCGCGCCCGACGGCCGGGATCGGCTGCGCCGGCTGGGTTGCGCCGTGCGGCCGGAGCTGGCGGTCATCGCCCTGTTCCGGGCGGAGGAGCTGGGCGCGGCGCTGGGACGCGGTCCCACCGTGCACGTCGCCGTGCAGGGCGCCGGGCACGCGGCCCGTCTGCGGCAGGAATGCGCCCGCCTGGCGGGACTCGTTGCCGGAGCGGAGGCCTGCCAGGCCGGCGGGCGAGACGGGCAGGATGCCGAGACGAGACGACTTGAACCGAATGTAGAGCGCACCAACCGAGCGCCGGAGCGAAATGACGACGAGTGATAACGAGACCGAAGGCAAGAAGCTGAAGCTGAAGCGGCCGGGCAAGCTCGAACTCAGCAAGACGGTCGAGCAGGGCAAGGTCAAGCAGAGCTTCAGTCATGGCCGCTCGAAGCAGGTTGCGGTCGAGGTCAAGCGCAAGCGCACCTATCAACGCGGCGACAGCGGGCGCATGACCGAGGTCAAGGCCGGACAGGCCGCCGAGGCCTCGCCCGGCGCGCCGCAACAGCGCGCGGGCGGGACGACGGCCCAGGCCGCCGGCGCGGCTGCCGAGGCGCAGACCCTGGAGCGCGATGAGGCGACCGCCCGCAGCGGCCGGCAGCTCACGGAAAGCGAGCGTCAGGCCCGCCTGCGCGCGCTGGAGGAGGCCAAGCGCGCCGCCGAGGAGGAGGCTCGCCGCAAGGCCGAGGCGGAAGAGCGCCGCCGCCGCGAGGCGGAGGAGGAGGCCAAGCGCGCCGCCGAGGCGGAGGAGCGCCGCAAGGCCGAGGAAGAGGCGCGCCGCCAGCTCGAGGCCGAGGAAGAGGAACGCCGCCGCAAGCGCCAGACGGAGACGGCCGAAAAGCAGCCCGCGGCCGAAGAGGCGCCCGCAGCGCCCGCCGAGCGGGCGGGCGAGGCCGGCGCGGCGGAAGAGCCCGCGGCCGA
>CAZLNO010000026.1:21139-35790 GCA_964561005.1 uncultured Rhodovibrionaceae bacterium
CAGCGCCCGCCGAGCGGGCGGGCGAGGCCGGCGCGGCGGAAGAGCCCGCGGCCGAGGCCGCGCCGCAGCCCGAGGTCGAGGCGGGCGAGAAGCCGGAGCCCAAGGCGCGCGACCTCGAGAGCGAGGTCCAGGAGGAGCTTGGCGGCCGCGTCAAGCGCGGCAAGGGCGCCAAGCCGGCCGCCAAGACGCGTGGCGCCGCCGACCGCGGCGATCGCCGCAAGGGCAAGCTCACGATTTCCCAGGCTCTGGAGAGCGAGGAAGGGGGGCGCCAGCGCTCGCTGGCCGCCTACCGGCGCCGGCGCGAGCGGGAGAAGCAACGCCAGCGCCAGGCGCCTCAGAAGGTCGTGCGGGAGGTCGTCATCCCCGATTCGATTACCGTGGGTGAGCTGGCCCAACGCATGGCCGTGCGCGGCGCCGACGTGGTCAAGGGCCTCATGAAGATGGGGACGATGGTCACGATCAATCAGACCATCGATCAGGAGACTGCGGAATTGATTGTCGAGGAGTTCGGCCACAAGGCCAAGCGCGTGTCGGAGAGCGACGTCGAGGAAGGCCTGCGCGGCGCTCCCGACCGGGAGGAGGAAATGCTGGCGCGCGCCCCCGTGGTGACCGTCATGGGTCACGTCGACCACGGCAAGACCTCGCTGCTGGACGCGCTGCGCAAGACCGACGTCGTGGCCGGCGAGGCGGGCGGCATCACCCAGCACATCGGCGCCTACCGGGTGGTGCCCGAGAGCGGCAACGCCATCACCTTCATCGACACGCCGGGTCACGCGGCCTTCACCGAGATGCGCTCGCGCGGGGCCACGGTGACCGACATCGTGATCCTGGTGGTCGCGGCCGACGACGGCATCAAGGATCAGACGGTCGAGGCGATCAACCACGCCAAGGCCGCCGGGGTGCCGATGATCGTCGCGATCAACAAGTGCGACAAGCCCGAGGCCAACCCCGACCGGGTGCGCCAGGAGCTGCTCAACTACGAGGTCATCACCGAAGAGATGGGCGGCGAGACCCTGAGCGTGGAGGTCTCCGCCCTCCAGCGCGAGGGTCTGGACCAGCTCGAGGAGGCGATCGCGCTGCAGGCCGAGCTGCTGGAGTTGAAGGCCAACCCGGACCGTCCGGCCGAGGGCACGGTCATCGAGGCCAAGCTGGAGAAGGGCCGCGGCCCCGTCGCCACGATCCTGGTCCAGCGCGGTACGCTGCGTCGCGGCGACATCTTCGTCGCCGGCGCGGAGTGGGGCCGCGTGCGCGCCCTGCTCAACGACCGCGGCGAGCAGGTCGAGGACGCCGACCCGTCGACGCCGGTCGAGGTGCTGGGCCTGCAGGGTACGCCGAAGGCCGGCGACGAGGTGGTCGTCGTCGACAGCGAGCCGCGCGCCCGCGAAATCGCCGAGTACCGCCAGGAAAAGCAGCACCAGAAGGAGATGGCCGCCCAGGGCCGGGGCTCGCTGGAGCAGATGCTCTCCCGCATCAAGGAGGGCGAGACCCAGGAGATGCCGGTCGTCGTCAAGGCCGACGTGCAGGGCTCGCTGGAGGCGATCATCGGCGCCCTGGAGAAGCTGGGCAACGAGGAGGTCAAGGTCCGCATGCTGCATGCGGGCGTCGGCGGCATCAGCGAATCCGACGTCACCCTGGCGGCGGCCTCGGAGGCGATGATCCTGGCCTTCAACGTGCGCGCCAACGCCAAGGCGCGCGAGCTGGCCAAGCGCGACGGCGTGGACATCCGCTACTACTCGGTGATCTACAACGTCGTCGACGACGTGAAGGCGGTCCTGGAGGGCATGCTTTCGCCGCACGCCCAGGAGAACTTCATCGGCTACGCCGAGGTGCGGCAGGTCTTCGCCATCTCCAAGGTCGGCAAGGTGGCCGGCTGCCGCGTGACCGAGGGCGTGGTGAAGCGCGGCGCCGGCGTGCGCCTGCTGCGCGACGACGTCGTGGTCTACGAGGGCCAGCTCAAGACGCTGAAGCGCTTCAAGGACGAGGTGAAGGAAGTCAAGGAAGGCTACGAGTGCGGCATCGCCCTGGAGAACTTCAACGATCTTCGCGAGGGCGACCTCATCGAGTGCTACGAGGTGCAGGACGTGGCGCGGACGCTGTGAGGCGTTCCGTCCCTACGATTCCGCGCCGGGGCAAAGGTCATGCTTCGACAGGCTCAGCATGAGGTCTGCATCCGGGCTTCGAGTCAGACCCTCATCTTGAGCCTGTCGAAAGATGAGGGTCCCGCCGTCGCGAATGCATGCGACCGCATCTAACACCCGTCGCGGCGCATGCCACGCACGCCACCCCTTCAAGGGTTCAGGACGACACCATGACGCGCAGCCGGGCAAAAGCCCCGAGTCAGCGCCAGCTCCGGGTCGGCGAGCAGATCCGGCACCTGCTGTCGGAAATCCTCGCGCGCGAAGAACTGCACGACCCCGATCTGGCCGAGGCCAACGTCACCGTGAGCGAGGTGCGGGTCAGCCCCGACCTGAAGAACGCCACGGCCTTCGTCAGCCCCTTCGCCGGCGGCTCGATGGACACCGTGGTGACGGCGTTGCGCCGTGCCGCGCCGTTTCTTCAGGGCCGTCTGGGGGCCGAGCTGAACCTGCGTTTCACGCCGCGCCTGCGCTTCGAGGCCGACCGCTCCTTCGACGAGGCGGCGCGGATCGAGGAGCTGCTGCGCCAGCCGCGGGTGCGCCGCGACCTGGAAGGCGATAACGAGTCGGCCGCCGCCGGGACCGGCGGCGCCGCAGAGGACGAACGCGAAAACGAAGAATGAGCCGGAAACAGAAAGGCCACCCCCTGCACGGCTGGATCGCGCTCGACAAGCCGGTGGGCATCACCTCCGCCGATGCGGTGAACCGGGTGAAGCGCGCGCTGCGCCCGCAAAAGGTCGGTCACGGCGGCACGCTGGACCCGCTGGCCAGCGGCCTGCTGCCGATCGCCCTGGGCGAGGCGACCAAGACCGTCGCCTATGTCATGGACGGCGCCAAGGTCTATCACTTCACCGTGCGCTGGGGGCGGGCGACCGACACCGACGACGCCGAGGGCGAGGTGGTCGCGGAAAGCGGCGCGCGTCCGGACGCCGAGGCGATCCGCGCCGTGCTGCCGCGCTTCCTCGGCACGATCGAGCAGGTGCCCCCGGCCTATTCCGCCGTGAAGGTGAGCGGCCAGCGGGCCTACGACATCGCGCGTTCGGGCGGCGAGCCGGAACTGGCGCCGCGCGAGGTGACGCTGGAGCAGCTCGAACTGCTGGAGATCGACGACGCCGACCACGCGACCTTCGCCTGCCGCTGCGGCAAGGGCTTCTACGTCCGCGCCCTGGCGCGCGACCTGGGGGAGGCGCTGGGCACGCCGGCCCACCTCTCGGCCCTGCGGCGCACGCAGGTCGCGGGATTCGGCGAGGACGACATGATTCCGCTGGAAACGCTCGAGTCGCTGGGGCATAGTCCCGCCGCGCTGGAGCATATCCATCCGGTCGAGGCCGCGCTGGACGACATCCCGGCCCTGGCCTTGACCGACACCGAGGCGAACCGCCTGCGCAGCGGCCAGAGCGTGTCGCTGCTCAAGCGGTCCAACCTCGACCGCCTGCGCAGCCTGGAAAACGGCGACGTGGTCTGTGCCATGACCGGCGGCCGCGCCGTCGCGCTCGCCAGGTTCGACGGCGGCGACATTCGCCCGGTGCGTGTGTTGAACCTCTAGGAAGACGAACGGGAACCCAAGATGTCGATCACGACGGAACGCAAGCAGGAACTCGTCAAGGAGTTCGGGGCGAACGACAACGATACCGGCTCGGCCGAGGTTCAGGTCGCCATCCTGACCGAGCGCATCAAGAACCTCACCGAGCACATGCAGCAGCACAAGAAGGACTTCCACTCCCGCCGCGGCCTTCTGGTCATGGTGGGGCAGCGTCGGCGGCTGCTCGACTACATGAAGCGCAAGGATCGCGCCCGTTACGACAGCGTGATCCAGAAGCTGGGGCTGCGCCGCTGAGCGGAGCCCGGCAGCCGGCAGATGACGACCGCGCCGCCCAAGTCCACAAGACATCGCCGCCGCCGGCGGCGAGGCGGCGCCGTCATCGCTGATACCCTGCAGGAGAAGGGGTCCCGTGCCGGGCGGCCGGGCGCGGGACCAAAGGGGCCGGGCCGACGCAAGGAGCGCCACGAAGCCACCGGCTTCGTGCTCCGGCGCTCTTTGCGCGGGTCCGGCCACCGGCATTCGGCCGCATCTGAAGGCTGAGAAAGGACCTATAGAAAGATGTTCGACATTCATCGCAAGGAAATCGACTGGGGCGGGCGGCCGCTCGTTCTGGAAACCGGCCACCTCGCCCGCCAGGCCGACGGCGCGGTGCTGGCGCGCTATGGCGACACCGTGGTGCTCTGCACCGCGGTCGGCGACAAGAGCCCGAAGGTGGGCCTGGACTTCTTCCCGCTCACGGTCAACTACCAGGAGAAGACCTCGGCGGCCGGCAAGATTCCGGGCGGCTTCTTCAAGCGCGAGGGACGGCCGACCGAGAAGGAGACGCTGACCTCCCGTCTGATCGACCGGCCGATCCGGCCGCTGTTCGCCAAGAACTTCAAGAACGAGACCCAGGTCATCTGCACCGTCCTCAGTCACGACCTGGAGAACGATCCCGACATGGTCGCCATGGTCGGCGCCTCGGCGGCGCTCACCATCTCGGGCATGCCCTTCATGGGGCCGATCGGCGCCTGCCGCGTGGGCTATCGCGACGGGCAGTACGTGCTGAACCCGCTGCAGCCCGACCTGCCGGAGTCCGCGCTGGACCTCGTGGTGGCCGGCACGAAGGAAGGCGTCATGATGGTCGAGTCGGAGGCGCACGAGCTGTCCGAGGAGGTCATGCTGGGCGCCGTGAACTTCGGCCACGAGCAGTACCAGAAGGTCATCGAGGCCATCATCGACCTGGCCGAGGAATGCGCCAAGGAGCCCTGGGAGGTGCCCGAGGACCCCGCGGAGAAGCAGACCGTCGCGGCCAAGCTCAAGGAGATGATCGGCGGACGCCTGCGCGAGGCCTACGAGATCGCCGACAAGAAGGCCCGCCAGGACGCGCTGGCGCAGCTCCGCCAGGAGGCCCTGGACGCCCTGGCCGACGACGAGACCGAGCTGATGGTGGCGCCCGGCGTCATCAAGGACCTGGAGCGCGACATCGTCCGCGGCAGCATCCTGGAGACCGGCAAGCGCATCGACGGTCGCGACACCGCCTCGATCCGCCCGATTCAGTCCGAGGTCGGTATCCTGCCGCGCACCCACGGCTCGGCGCTGTTCACCCGCGGCGAGACCCAGGCGATGGTCACTACCACGCTGGGCACCGGCCAGGACGAGCAGATCGTCGACGCCCTGGAGGGCGAGTACCGCCAGCACTTCATGCTGCACTACAACTTCCCGCCCTATTGCGTGGGTGAGACCGGCCGCATGTTCGGTCCCGGCCGACGCGAGATCGGCCACGGCAAGCTGGCCTGGCGGGCGCTCAACCCGGTGTTGCCGACGAAGGAGGTCTTCCCCTACACCATCCGCGTGCTGTCCGAGATCACGGAGTCCAACGGCTCCTCCTCGATGGCGACGGTCTGCGGGGCCTCGCTGGCGATGATGGACTCCGGCGTGCCGCTGCCGCGCCCGGTGGCCGGGATCGCCATGGGCCTGATCAAGGAGGGTGACAGCTACGCCGTCCTTTCCGACATCATGGGTGACGAGGACCATCTGGGCGACATGGACTTCAAGGTGGCCGGTACCGATAACGGCGTCACCTCGCTGCAGATGGACATCAAGATCACCTCGGTCACCGCCGAGATCATGCAGCGGGCGCTCGAGCAGGCGCGCGACGGCCGCTTCCACATCCTGAGCGAGATGAAGCGGGCCCTGGCCTCGGCGCGCGAGGGCGTGTCCGAACGGGCGCCGCGCATCACCGTGATCAACGTGCCCAAGGACAAGATCCGCGAGATCATCGGCACCGGCGGCAAGGTCATCCGCGAGATCTGCGAGGAGACCGGCGCCAAGGTCGACATCGAGGACGACGGCACGGTCAAGATCGCCGCCACCGACCAGACCGCCGCCGACGCCGCCATCAACTGGATCAAGGGCATCGTCGCGGAGCCGGAAGTCGGGGAGATCTACACCGGCAAGGTGGTCAAGGTCGTGGATTTCGGCGCCTTCGTGAACTTCATGGGAAGCCGCGATGGCCTGGTCCACGTCTCCGAGATGCGCCCCTACCGCGTGAAGAACCCCCGCGACGAGGTGAAGGAGGGTGACGAGGTCAAGGTGAAGTGCATCGGCTTCGACGAGCGCGGCAAGATCAAGCTGTCGATGAAGCAGGTCGACCAGGAGACCGGCGAGGAGATCGAGGCCGCGAGCTGATGCTGTCGACCTGACCCCCATCAAGCGCCGCGG
The DNA here is from genome assembly GCA_964561005.1 of uncultured Rhodovibrionaceae bacterium. Taxonomy (GTDB): domain Bacteria; phylum Pseudomonadota; class Alphaproteobacteria; order Kiloniellales; family Rhodovibrionaceae; genus CAZLNO01. Next base: position 27,521 of record CAZLNO010000026.1, read on the forward strand.
GGCGCGGGCTTCGGCCCGCGCCCCGAACGTTTCGGCGTCCCAGGCATCGCAGCCTTGCTCGCGGCGCGGGCGTGACGATCCTGAAACCTTGGGATGCCAGGATTGCCGCCGCGAATCCGGAATCGAGCCTTCCGGAAGTCGCGTTTTTCGTCCCCCCCTCTGGAGATCCCCATGACCCGCAGCGGCACCTTCCATCTGCCGCCCCTGATGGGTCACCGGGGCGCCGCCGCCCTGGCCCCGGAGAACACCCTGGCGGGCCTCGCCGCCGCGCGGGACGCCGGCTGTACATGGATCGAGGTCGACGTCATGCTCTCGCGCGATGGCGTGCCGGTACTCCACCACGACCATTCCCTGCGTCGGACGGCCGGACTGAAGCGGCGGCTGGAGAAGCTGGCCGCGGCCGAACTGGGGACCGTCGATGTCGGCGGCGGCTTCGGCCCGGCCTTCGCGGGCGAGCGGATCCCCACGCTGGCGCAGGCGATCAACCGCCTGAAATCCCACGACCTCGGCCTGAACCTGGAGATCAAGCCGGCCTCGGGCCGGGAGCGCGCGACGGCGGCGGCGGCGATCGAGGTTCTGCGCGCGCACTGGCCCGACGCCGGCGACCGCCTGATGCTGTCCTCGTTCCGTAGCGCCTGCCTGGTCGAGGCGCGCCGCCTCGCGCCGGAGATTCCCCGCGCCTTGATCGCCCACCGCGCGCCGCAACACTGGCGGGACCTGCTGGACGAGCTGGACTGCGTGTCGCTCCACCTGAGCCGCAGCCACCTCACCGCCGCCCGCGCCGGCGCGATCCGCGAGGCCGGCTACGGCCTGGCGATCTATACCGTCAACGATTCGGTGGAGGCCGAGACCTTCCGCCGCTGGGGCGCCAACTGCATCATCACGGATTCGCCCGACGTGGTGCGCGCGTCGGTGTAGGAAAGCGTTACTTCGAGCCGCCGTTGTTATCGCGGCGGGTGTTGACGCGGCTGGGATGGGGCATGGCGACGGCGTGATAGCCGCCGTCGACGTGGTGCACCTCGCCGGTGACACCCTCGGCCAGATCGCTGACCAGATAGAGGCCGGCGGCGCCCACCTCGTCGAGCTCGACGTTGCGGTGCAGCGGCGCCTGCTCGGCGCTCCAGCGGAACACGAAGCGCGCGTCGGCGATGGCCGAGCCCGCCAGGGTACGCATCGGCCCGGCGGAGACCGCGTTCACCCGGATGCCGTCGGGGCCCAGGTCGGCGGCCAGATAGCGCACCGAGGCCTCCAGCGCCGCCTTGGCCACGCCCATGACGTTGTAGTTCGGCGCCACGCGCTCCGCGCCCAGGTAGGTCAGCGTCAGCAGGCTGCCGCCCTCGCGCATCAGCGGCGCGGCGCGCTGGGCGACGGCGGTGAAGGAATAGCAGGAGATCGACAGCGTGTGCCGGAAGTTCTCCCGCGTGGTGTTCATGTACTTGCCCTTGAGCTGCGCCTTGTCCGAGTAGGCGATGGCGTGGACCACGAAGTCCAGCCGGTCCCAGCGCTCGCGCAAGGTCTCGAAGGCGCGGTCCAGCGCCATGTCGTCGGCGACGTCGCAGGGCAGCAGAAAGTCGCTGCCCAGCGATTCGGCCAGCGGCTCCACGCGGCGGGCGAAGGACTCGTTCTGGTAGGTGAAGGCCAACTCGGCGCCTTGCGCCGCCGCGGCCTTGGCGACGCCCCAGGCGATCGACTTCTCGTTCGCCACGCCCATGATCAGGCCGCGTCGGCCTGCCAGCAGTCCCCCCCTACCCGTCGTCATTCCGTGGTCGTCCCTCTCCGTGAGACCTGTGGATCGCCGTTCCGCTCCGGCACGCGCCGGAGCCTGCTAGTCCTCGAACCGCCGGAATGCCAGGGTGCAGTTCGTGCCGCCGAAGCCGAAGCTGTTCGAGATCACGCACTGGAGCCCGGCGTTGTCGCGGCGCTCGGTCACCACCGGCGCGTCCCCCGCCTCGGGGTCCAGCGTCTCCACGTTGATAGAGGGCGCGATGAAGTCGTGCTCCAGCATCAGCAGGGAGTAGATCGCCTCCTGTACGCCGGCGGCGCCCTGGGCGTGGCCGGTCAGCGACTTGGTGGAGGAGATCGGCGGCATGGCGTCGCCGAATACTTCGCGGATGGCGCGCAGCTCGGTGATGTCGCCGGTCGGGGTGGAGGTGCCGTGGGCGTTGATGTAGTCGACGCGCGTGTCGCGCAGGCCCTGGGTCGCCAGCTTCATGCAGCGCACCGCGCCCTCGCCGGAGGGCGCCACCATGTCGTCGCCGTCCGAGGTGGCGCCGTAGCCCACCAGCTCGCCGTAGATCCTGGCGCCGCGCGCCTTCGCGTGCTCCAGCTCCTCCAGGACGACGATGCCGCCGCCGCCGGAGATGACGAAGCCGTCGCGGTCCTTGTCATAGGCGCGCGAGGCCTTCTCCGGGCGGTCGTTGTAGTGGCTGGACAGCGCGCCCATCGCGTCGAACAGCATGGACAGCGTCCAGTGCAGCTCCTCGCCGCCGCCGGCAAAGACGATATCCTGCTTGCCGAGCTGGATCTGCTCCGCCGCGTTGCCGATGCAGTGCGCGCTGGTCGAACAGGCCGAGGAGATCGAGTAGCTGAGCCCCTTGATGCGGAAGGCCGTGGCCAGATTCGCCGAGTTCGTCGAGGACATGCAGCGCGGCACCATGTAGGGGCCGATCCGCTTCACCCCCTTCTCGCGCGCGATGTCGGCCGCGGCCACCTGGTTCGAGGTGGAAGGACCGCCGGAGCCGACGACCAGGCCCGTGCGCTCGTTGGAGACGTCGTGCGTCTCCAGACCGGCGTCGGCGATCGCCTCCTGCATGGCGATGTAGCTGAAGGCCGCGCCGTCGCCCATGAAGCGCCGCAGCTTGCGGTCGACATGCTCGGCGACGTCCAGCTTGATGACCCCGTGGACCTGGCTGCGGAAGCCGCGCTCGGCATACGCCTCCGCGAAGGTCACGCCCGAGCGCCCCGCCCGCAGGGCCTCCACCACCTCGTGCTTGTTGTTGCCGATACTGGAGACGACCCCCAGCCCGGTCACCACGACCCGTCGCATCTCCGCCTCGTCGCTTGCGTTCGTTCAGGCACCCTGCGCCTGGGCCTGCGCCATCGTGAACAGTCCCACGCGAAGGTCCTTGGCGGTGTAGGCGGTCTTGCCGTCCACCTCCATCTCCCCGTCGGCGATCCCCATCACCAGCTTGCGCATGATGACGCGCTTCAGGTTCAGGCGATAGACCACCTTCCTGGCGGTCGGCAGGACCTGGTCGGCCATCTTGACCTCGCCCACGCCCAGCGCGCGCCCGCGTCCCGGCGCGCCCAGCCAGCCGAGGAAGAACCCGAGAAGCTGCCACATCGCGTCCAGGCCGAGGGCGCCGGGCATGACGGGATCGTTTTCGAAGTGGCAGTCGAAGAACCAGAGGTCCGGCTTGATGTCGAGCGAGGCGACCACCTCGCCCTTGCCGTTCTCCCCGCCGTCCTCGATGATCCTGTCGATCCGGTCGAACATCAGCATCGGCGGCAGAGGCAACTGTGCGTTCCCCGGTCCGAAGAGCTCGCCGTGGCCGCAGCGCAGCAGATCCTCGTAATCGTAGCTGTTCTTGCGATCGTTCACCGGCTCGTTCATGCTTCGATGCAAGGCCCCTGCTCTTGTCGTTGCGTTCCCGGCGCGCCCGCGCGGCGGCCTGTCCGTTTCTCTTGCGGCTCGGCGGCGGACTATAACACAGCCCCGATCTCTCCAAAGCACGGCGTACAGGATCGCGCCGCGCGGAGCAAGGGCCCGACCGGCCCTGGCCGCGCAAAGGGGGTGCCGCGGCACCGCTCCCAAGCGGTTGGTGGCTGCGATCCATTCTTGAAATCATTCCAGAAAATCCACCATCCGCCTGTTTTTGCTCTTTATAAAGACCGATAAGGCGTTATATACACGGATTGGAGATCCTGCCGCATGGCGATCTCGCGGACGGCCACCAGCAAGAGCAGCGGGTATTCGATGGCACAGGCGCGGCATGACAGCGACGTGATCGAGCGGGTGAAGCACGCCGGCCTTCGCCCGACCCGTCAGCGCGTGGCGCTTGCGCGGCTGCTGTTCCAGAACCGCGATCGCCATGTGACGGCGGAGCAGCTCCACGGCGAGGCGCGTGCGGCGGACATGCCTGTCTCGCTGGCCACGGTGTACAACGCGCTGCACCAGTTCACCCGCGCCGGCCTGCTGCGCGAGGTGGTGGTGGAGCCGGGCCGATCGTACTTCGACACCAACATCAGCGACCATCACCACTTCTATTACGAGGACAGCGGCCAGCTCCAGGACATCCCGGCCGAGCAGGTGAAGCTGGCGGAGCTGCCCGAGGCGCCGGACGGCACCGAGGTCGACCGTGTCGACGTCATCATCCGGCTGCGCGAGAACGAGTAGGGCGCGCGGCGGGCGTCGACGGCAGGCTGCTCAAGCCTGCCCTACGCAACTCTCGGAAGGGGGAGGGCACGCTTCAGCGTGCCGGATTCCTACTCCAGCGTCTCCCCGTTATACACGCCATAGACCCCCTCGCGCGGCAGCCACCCCGTGTGGTCGCCGAAATCGACCCGACAGTAAGAGGATTCGCAGCGCTCCAGCGCGCCAATCGCGCCCGGCTGCACCAGGGCGACGGGGCCGGCCTCGGGCGTGGGGTCGGCCAGCAGCATGCGTGGCGCCTCGCCCTGCACCCGGGCGGTGCGCTTGCCCTGCAGCATCACCGCGTGGACCCAGCCGAGCGTGCCGTCCCAGGCGCGGATCTGCCGCCAGGCCTTGAACTCGTCGACCACCTCGACCGGCAGGCCGCGGCGGCGGTACACCCATTCCACCGGATAGCGCAGGCCGGGCCCGGCACGCAGGTTCACCTCGTCGGCGCGCAGCGAGACGAAGCGCGGGACCGGCAGCCCGGTGCTCTCCCCCGCCTCCCGCCCTTGCGCGCGCGCGCCCGACACCGCCGGACCCAGGAGGGCCAGGCAGAGCAGGGCGGCGATCAGGCGGGTCATCGGCATGCGGCGGCGGCTTCCGGCGGTGCGCGCGACTCGAAGTTCCTCCACTCGGGAGACGGCGTATCCCGGCCATGCCCAGGGGTCAAGCGCCGCCGCGCGTTCGGCGTGCCCGCCCGCTCTGGACAACCCCCCGGCGGACTGCTATGGCAACCACGTCGCGCAAAGCCGCGCCCGTCTCCAGCCTAGCGACCAGAGGATGGCCGCATGCCCCAGAAGCGAAAGCCCGTCGTCGTCGTCACACGCCGGCTCCCCGACGTCATCGAGACGCGGATGATGGAGCTTTTCGACGCCCGCCTGAACCTCGACGATCACCCGATGTCGCAGCAGGAGCTGATCGAGGCGGCGAAGACCGCGGACATCCTGGTGCCGACGGTGACCGACCGCATCGACGCGGGCGTGCTCTCGCAGGCCGGGGCGAATCTAAAGCTGATCGCCTCCTTCGGCACCGGCGTCGACCACATCGACCTGAAGACGGCGCGCCAGCGCGGCATCACGGTCACCAACACCCCCGGCGTGCTGACCGAGGACACCGCCGACATGACGATGGCGCTGATCCTGGCCGTGGCCCGCCGGCTGACCGAGGGCGAGCGGCTGGTGCGTTCGGGCGACTGGAAGGGTTGGAGCCCCACGCACATGCTCGGCCACCGCCTTTGGGGCAAGCGCCTGGGCATCGTGGGCATGGGCCGCATCGGCCAGGCGCTGGCCCGGCGGGGACGCGGCTTCGGGCTGTCGATCCACTACCACAACCGCCGCCGGGTGCACGAGGACATCGAGACCGAGCTCGAGGCGACCTACTGGGACAGCCTGGACCAGATGCTGGCCCGCATGGACATCATCTCGGTCAACTGCCCGCACACCCCGGCCACCTTCCACCTGCTCAACGCGCGGCGGCTGAAGCTGCTGCAGCCGCATGCGCTGATCGTCAACACCTCGCGCGGCGAGGTCATCGACGAGAACGCCATGACCCGCATGCTGGAGAAGGGCGAGCTGGCCGGCGCCGGCCTGGACGTCTTCGAGCACGAGCCGGCGGTCAGCCCCAAGCTGCTGAAGCTCGACAACGTGGTGCTGCTGCCGCACATGGGCTCGGCCACGATCGAGGGCCGCATCGCCATGGGCGAGAAGGTCATCATCAACTGCAAGACCTTCGTCGACGGCCACACCCCGCCCGACCGCGTGCTGGAGACGATGTTCTAGGCGCGCCGTCGATGCGTCGGCGTGATTCCGGAGTTCAGGTGGCGCTCCCACCGTCGCTGATCGTTGGACTCACAGCGCCGCCTCCGCCTGGCGCTCGGCGTCCACGATGTAGTCGCGCGTGATCGGCACGGCGTCCAGGCGCCGGGAGAGCTGCATCTGGAACACCATGTTGGTGCGCCGGCGGAAACCGACCTCGCAGAGCGCCAGATAAAATTCCCACATGCGGCAGAAGCGTTCGTCGTAGAGCGCCTTGACCTCCTCGCGACGCGCCAGGAAGCGCGCGCGCCAGTGGCGCAGGGTGTCGGCATAGTGCAGCCGCAGGATCTCCACGTCGGCGATGCACAGACCCGTGTGCTCGACCGCGGCGAAGACCTCCGACAGCGCGGGCAGGTCGGCGCCGGGGAAGATGTACTTGCGCATGAAGGGATTGATCGGCGCCGGCGTGTCCGCGTAGCCGATCGAGTGGATCAGCGCGACGCCGTCCTCGCTCAGCAGATCGCGGATGCGGGTGAAGAACTCCCTGTAGTTCCGCTTGCCGACGTGCTCGAACATCCCGACCGAGACGATGCGGTCGAAGGGGCCGTCCACCTCGCGGTAGTCCCGCAGCTCGAAGCGCACGCGCCCGGCGGCCGGCGACTCGGCCGCCCGCTGGCAGCTATGGCGATACTGCTCGACGCTGAGGGTGACGCCGGTAACATCCGCCCCGAACGCCTCGGCCAGATAAAGACCCAGGCCGCCCCAGCCGGAGCCGATGTCGAGCACTTTCAGCCCGCCGCCGTCCAGGCGCAATTTCGCGGCGATATGACGTTTCTTGTCCGCCTGCGCCGTCTCCAGGCTCGCGTCCGGGTGCTTGAAGTAGGCGCAGGAATACTGGCGGTCGCGGTCGAGGAAGATGTCGTAGAGCGCGGCGGACAGATCGTAGTGGTGCGCCACGTTGCGCCGCGCCCGGGCGACGGGATTGGCCTGCTTCAGTCCCTTGCCGAGGCGTTCCAGCAGGGCCATCCAGGCGCCGCCCTGCGCGCTGTCGTAATTCCGCGCCACGATGTCCAGGAAGTCGTAGAGGCTGCCCTCCTCGATCACCAGCCGGCCGTCCATGTAGGCCTCGCCGACCGACAGCGCGGGATTGAGCGCCAGGGTGTATTCGCTGGTCTTCGAGGTCAGGCGCAGCGTGACCTCCGGCGGCGAGCCGTCGCCGATGGTTTCGCGGCGGCCGGCGGAATCGATCAGGCAGAGGCTGCCATCGCGAACGATGGCCTTGAGAAGGGTGCTGAACGCCATCGAGAAAATCCGAAGCTGACGAATTCGGCATCGGCGGTCCTTCCCGCCGCATCGCGCGCATGGTGAGCGAAACACCTGGGCGAAACAATGGGGAAGGTTCATGTCCGCAGCCGCGGCCGGCCGCGCGGATCGCGCGGTGGCGTCGCAACCTCTTGAAATCGCCCGATGGCTTCCCAGGTTAGGGGTGAACTCGGACGAAACGGCAAGCGCTCAGGCTGTCTGGCCGTGGACGTCTGGCAATGTCACTGGCTCTTGCGAAGGGAGGTGATAACCATGCGTCGTGATCTCTTTCCGGTGACCTCGAGTCGTGCGCCGCAACTCAGCACGCAGAGCTGGGATCCGTTTGCCATGCTGCAGACGGAGATGAACCGCATGCTGGACGAGTTCGGCCGGGGCTTCGGCGTGCCCGCGAACCACGCCGGCTGGGGTGTCCTCAGCCCGCGCGTGGATGTCGGGGAGGACAAGGACAATCTCTACGTCACCGCCGAGCTGCCCGGGCTGAGCGAGAAGGACGTCGAGGTGACCTTTGACGACGGTGTCCTGCGCATCGCCGGCGAAAAGGCGCAGTCCCGGGAGGACAAGGAGCGCAACGTCTACATCAGCGAGCGCACCTATGGCCGCTTCGAGCGGGAGCTGCCGATCCAGCGGCCGATCCACGAGGACAAGGTGGACGCGTCGTTCTCCAACGGCGTGCTGACCATCACCCTGCCCAAGGCGGCCGAGACCCAGAACCACCGCAAGATCGAGGTCAAGCGGGCGGCCTGAACGGTACGACCGCCAAGGTCCCTTGCGCCGGCCGG